>DGYN01000018.1 GCA_002398405.1 Caulobacteraceae bacterium UBA5005 | reverse complement strand
GGTGCTCTATCCGGTTGAGCTACGGGCGCCCGGAAGAGTCCCCAAGGGATCCCAGCTAGTGGGTCCAGGGGGTTCTTCGGTTGAAGGCGAAGTTGTCGGCGTAGGCCTTGATGATCCGCTTGGCGGGCGCGGGATCGACCAGCTGGAAGGCGATGCCGTGGGCCTCGGCGTAGCGAACCGCCTCGGCCTTTTCGGCGAACACCAGGCGCACCTGGCTGGACGAGGTGTCGGCGGTGACGGTCCAGCCCATCAGCGGGTCGGAGCGGCGCGCGTCGGTCAGTTCGAACTCCAGCACCCACTCGGTCGCCTTGGCGCGGCCCGACTGCATGGCGGTCTTGGACGGACGGTAGATGCGCGCAAGCATGTGCGGTCGAACCCCTAATTCCTGCCGGCTGGTCGGGGCGGCGTGATTCGAACACGCGACCCTCTGCTCCCAAAGCAGATGCGCTACCAGGCTGCGCTACGCCCCGAGGACGCCGGTTGGCCGTCTCTTGCCATGCGCCGCTCGCAGGAGCAACGAATGCCGCGTCTTGAAGCCGCCATACGCTTCGCTAAGGTCCGCACCGCGCCAACGGGGATAGTTCCATGCTTCGACTGCTGCTGATCGCGGCCCTGCTCGCCTCCTGCGGAAACCCGTCTATCGGGCAGGAGACCCCGCCGGCGCCCAAGGCCGCCGCGGCTACGAGCCTGCCGCCGGACCGGCTCTATGGCTATGAGGTGGTCAACAGCTTCCCCCACGACCGGGCGGCCTTCACTCAGGGGCTGCTGTGGCTCGACGGCCATCTTTATGAGAGCACCGGTCAAGTCGGCCGCACCTCGATCCGCAAGGTCCGCCTAGAGACCGGCGAGGTGGTGCAGAAGCGCGATGTGCCCGCTCCCTATTTCGGCGAGGGCATCGTCAATTTCGACAATCGTCTGATCGAGCTGACCTGGCAGCACAACAAGGGTTTCATATACGACCTGAAAACCTTTGAACCCAAGGGCGAGTGGCAGTATCCGGGCGAAGGCTGGGGCCTGACCCAGGACAGCAAACGCATCATCATGAGCGACGGGACGCCCGAGCTGCGTTTCCTCGATCCCGTGACCCTGAAGGAAACCGGCCGCGTCACCGTCACCTTCCAGGGCCAGCCGCTGAAGAACCTCAACGAGATCGAGTACATAAAGGGCGAGGTCTGGGCCAATGTCTGGCTGACCGACGTCATCGTGCGCATCGATCCGCAGACCGGTTATGTGGTTGGCCGGATCCTGCTCAACAACCTTCTGAAGCCCTCCGACCGGGGCAACAGCAGTCCCGATGTCCTGAACGGCATCGCCTACGACGCCGCCAGCGACCGCATCTTCGTCACCGGCAAGCAGTGGCCCAAGCTCTATGAGATCAAGCTGATCGAGCGCCAGCGCCCGGCGAACCTGCCGCAGTAGGGGGCGGCCCGTGCCAAATCCTCCCCCGTAGGGTGGAGGGGGACCATGCGAAGCATGGTGGAGGGGGTTCTCCGAGCCTGAGACCTTTGGAATCCCATGTCGAATTGCTGTCAGACAGAACTGCTCGCCTTAGGACCCCCTCCTCCGCTGCGCGGTCCCCCTCCCCCTACGGGTGAGGATTTAGAGCATGCGCAGCCTCAGCAGCGACCCAGACCAACGTCTCAGTTATGGCTGATTTCCGCGACCACCAGGCCCTTGGGGCCCTCGGCGAAGCGCACCATCACGTCCTCGCCGGGGGTGAGGTCATCGAACCCTGAGCGGCGCAGGGTTTCAATATGAACGAAGATGTCGCCGGGCTCGGTGTCGCGGACGACGAAGCCGTAGCCCTTGGTGCGGTTGAACCACTTCACCTTGGCGCGTTCGAGCGGGCCGGCCGGCCCGGATGATGCGCTTTCCCGCGGGCGCTCGCGGAAGGCGGGGCGATAGGTTTCGCCGCGGATATCGCCGCGCAGGGGGCGGTCAAAACCGCGCCGTTCCGGGATGCTGGCGGTGGTCTCGTCCAGATCCACGACCTCGGCGACCTGCCAGCCCTTGGGACGGCGCACGACGTCACAAACGATGATGGAGCCTTCCAGGGCCCCTTCCTTGCCGGCCTGCCGAAGGCTCGTGACGTGCAGCAACACGTCCTTGAGCCCGGTTTGGCCAGGATCATCAGGTACGATGAACCCGTACCCCTTGCCAGCGTCGAACCATTTGACGCGGCCACTGATGCGGACGGACTCGGCGTCATCGCCGTGTGCGTCCAAGTCGAAACCAGACATCTGCCCCTCTGGTCCGCCCCCATATAATCCCGATGGGCGAACGCCGGTTATAACACTGTTCTGGCAAATGGTCAGTCGTCAACTTCTCTTTTCACGCGAAGTCGCGTGAAAAGCCCTTTGGACGATTCAATCGGGAGTTGTCCGGTGGCAGTCCCTAGGGGAGTCGAACCCCTCTTCCCAGATTGAAAATCTGGTGTCCTAACCGATAGACGAAGGGACCACGGGCCGGAAGGAAGCGCGATATAGCCAGCTTCCCAGCGCTTCGCAAGGGCGCTCGGAACAAGGATGTCAGACCCTGCGCGGGTCGGAGGCGTCCTCGATTTCCAGCTCGACCCCGCGGCGGCCGTTCCAGTCATCAGGACGCAGTTTTCCGGCCACGTCCAGCCCTCCGCCCCCCGCCAAAAGCCGTTGTCCCAGCGCGGTTTCCTCAGATCTCCAGGCGACGGCGCGCAAACGCTGGCCGCTGGCGTCGGCCAGGAAACAGCGGACATGTCCGCCCTTCAGGGCCATGGCCTGCTCCACCCGCACGCCGGAGAGTGCGAACATCGGCTCGGGATTGCCCGGTCCGAAGGGCGCCAGGCGCTGGAAATCTTCGAGGAGGGCGCGGGTCGCCCCCGCCGCCGAGACCAGGGCGTCGATCTCCACGGCGTCCTCCGCGGCCGCGATGGCCTGTTCAGAGCGCAGGAGCTCGCTCAGAAAGACGAGAAGTTCGGGGATAAGATCGGGCCGCACCGACAGGCCCGCCGCCATGGCGTGACCGCCTCCGGCCAGCAGCAGCCCCTCTTCAAAAGCCGCCTGCACCGCCCGGCCCAGATTGACCCCCGGCTGCGAGCGGCCCGAGCCCTTGCCGACATTGGCCGCCCGGTCGATGCCGATGACCAGGGCGGGCTTGCGGTACCGCTCGCGCAGGCGCCCGGCGACGATGCCGATGACGCCCGGATGCCAGCCGTCGGCGGCGACCACCAGCACAGGCTCGTCCGGGTCGAGGTTGGTCTGTTTCTCGATCAGGGCGACAGCCTCGTCGATCACCGCCTTTTCGATGTCCTTGCGGGCGGCGTTGAGGGCGTCGAGCTCCTGCGCCAGCGCCCTCGCCTCCTCCGGATCGTCGGTGGAGAGCAAGGACGCGCCCAGGTCCGAGCGACCGATCCGGCCACCGGCGTTGATCCGGGGCCCCAGGATAAAGCCCGCATGGAAGGTGGTGGCCGGACCCTGGGCGCCCGCCACCTCGAGCAGGGCCTTGAGGCCCGGGTTCTGCCAGGAGGACATCACCTTCAAGCCCTGGGCGGTGATGGCGCGGTTGAAGCCGGTGAGCTGGGTGACATCGCAAATGGCGCCGAGCGCCGCGAGGTCGAGCCATTGGGTGAGGTTGGGCTCCGGCCGCTCCTCGAAGAGGCCCCGGGCCCGCGCCTCGCGATTAAGCGCGGCCAGGAGGACAAAGGTCACCCCCGCCGCCGCCAGCACCCCCTGCCCCGAGCCGCAGCCCGGCCGGTTGGGATTGACCACGGCCGCCGCCGCGGGAGGATCCTCGCGCATCAGGTGGTGGTCGATGACCACGACCTCCAGTCCGATCTCGCCGGCCGCCGCGATGGCGTCATAGGCGGCCGCGCCGCAGTCCATGGTGACGACCAACTCGGCGCCTTCGGAGGCCAGGCGCCGGAAGGCCGCGGGGCTCGGTCCATAGCCCTCGAGCACGCGGTCGGGGATGTAGATGGAAATTTCCTTGCCCATATGCCGGAACCAGCGGACCAGCTGGGCGGCGCTGGACGCCCCATCGACGTCGTAGTCAGCGAAGACTACGACGTTGGCGTCGGCCTCCAGAGCGTCGATAAGGATCATGGCGGCCTTGTCCATGTCCATGAAGCAGGAGGGATCGGGAAACAGGGCCTTCAGCGTCGGCGCCAGATAGGTCGCGCCATCCACCACCCCGCGCGAGGCTAACGCCCGGGCGATGGGTTCGGAGAGGGAGAGCCGCAGCATGTGGTCGCGGACCACCGCGTCCTCGGCCGGGCGCAGGCGCCAGGCCCGGCCGGTCAGGGACGAGGAGACGCCGAGGAAGTGATCTTGAATGGGAACGCCGCCGTCGGCCATGGCGTCCATCCTCGGGCGATTCCCCGGCTAGAGCTTCTTCTTCATCCGCACTTCGCGGATGGTGCAGCTCCACGAGGCCATGACGATGGAGTGGGTGAAGACAAAGCCCCCCTCCTGCCGCACCCCATCCAGCATCGCGCCCTTGGTGACGCCGGTGGCGGCGAAGATGGCCTCGCCCCTGACGATGTCGTCCAGGTCGTACTTGCGGCCGTAGTCGGTGATGCCGATTCGCGAGGCACGGGCCTTTTCGTCGGCGTTGCGGAACACGAGCCGGCCCTGGAACTGGCCGCCGACGCATTTCAGCGCGGCGCAGGCCAGAACGCCCTCCGGCGCCCCGCCCTGCCCCATGTACATATCGATGCCGGTGACCGGATCGGTGGTGTGGATCACCCCAGCCACATCGCCGTCGGTGATCAGATAGACCCGGGCGTTGACGCTGCGTAGGGACTCGATGAGGTCTGCGTGGCGCGGCCGGTCGAGGACGCAGACGGTGATCTGGCTGGTGTCGACGCCCTTGTGGGCGGCCAGAGCGCGCACATTGTCGGCGGGAGACTTGTCGAGATCGATCGAACCGGGAGGATAGCCCGGCCCGCAGGCGATCTTGTCCATATAGGTGTCGGGCGCGTGCAGAAACGTTCCGGCCGGGGCCCAGGCCATGACGGTCAGGGCGTTGGACATGGCCTTGGCGGTCAGGGTCGTGCCTTCCAGGGGGTCGAGCGCGATATCGATGCGCGGGCCTTTGCCGGTGCCGACCTTTTCGCCGATGTAGAGCATGGGCGCTTCGTCGCGCTCGCCCTCGCCGATGGCGATGACGCCATTGATGTCGAGCCTGTTGAGCGCATTGCGCATGGCGTCGACGGCGACCTGGTCGGCTTGCTTCTCGTGGCCGCGGCCCACCAGGCTCCAGGCGGCGATGGCGGCCGCCTCGGTAACGCGCACGGCCTCCAGCAGCAGTGTGCGGTCAAAATCGGTCTGAGTGGCCATGGTCTTTAGTCTCCCCCTGGAGGCTGGCTTATTGGTGGATTCTTATGCGCCCGCGATACGGATGATGCGCGGCGGCTCTAGGACCTCCGGCAAAGCCGCCAGGCGTTCGGCGACCTTGCGCACCGCGGTCTCCACGGTCTCGTGGGTCGTGAGCACGATGGGCACGGCGCCCCCGTCCTCCACGGGCCGCTGCAGGAAGCTGTCGATGGAGACGCCCTCCTCGGCCAGGATCTCGGTGACGGCGGCCAGCACCCCCGGCTCATCCTTGACCATCAGCCGGATGTAGACCTCGCCCACCCGCTTTGAGGCGTCGATGGCCGACGGCGGCTTGAGGCTCGCGGCCGGGACCTGGAAGACGGGACGCACGGCGCCGGTCATGACATCAGCGATGTCAGCGGCGGCGGCGGCGGCGGTGGGGCCAGCGCCCGCGCCGGGACCCTGCAGGAAGATGCGGGCGATGCGGGTGCCCTGGATGAACAGGGCGTTGGTCGGCCCCACGGTCTGGGCGAGCGGGTGGCTGAGCGGGCAAAGCGTCGGGTGGACCCGCACCGAAATCCCGTCCGGCGTGCGGGTGGCCGACGCCGTCAGACGGATGCGGTAGCCCAGAAGCTTGGCGAGCTGGATGTCGAGGAGGCCGATCTTTTCGACGCCCTCGATCTCGGCGGCGGCATAGTTGGGGGCGCAACCGAACGCCAGGGCCGCCAGGATGGTCACCTTGTGCGCGGCGTCGAACCCGCCGACGTCCATGGTCGGGTCGGCCTCGGCGTATCCCTTGGCCTGGGCTTCGGCGAGCACGTCGGAAAAGTCGCGCTCGTGGGCCTCCATCTCCGAGACGATGTAGTTGCAAGTGCCGTTGAGAATGCCGGCCACCGACACAATCTCGTCGCCGACCAGGGCCTCGCGCAGCACCTTCACCGCCGGAGTGCCGCCCATGACGGCGGCCTCGAACAGCAGAGGCGCGTTGTTGGCTTCGGCCAGGGCCGCGAGTTCAGCGCCGTGTTCAGCGATCAGGGCCTTGTTGGCGGTGACCACGGGCTTGCCAAGCTTCAGCGCCGCCTCGACCGAGGCCTTGGCCGGGCCGTCCGAGCCGCCGATCAGTTCGACGAAGATCTCGGTGTCCGGCGACTTGGCCAGTTCCACCGGATCGTCGAACCAGGCGAACTTGCTGATATCGAACGCGCGCGGGCGCGAGCGCGAGCGGGCCGAGACGCCGGTGACCACCGCCGTACCGCCTTGCGGCGCGAACCCGGGGCGTGCGGCGAGGAACTCCACCAGGCCGCCGCCGACGGTGCCGAGCCCGGCGATGCCGATCTTCCAGGTGCGGGACATGTCAGGCGGGCTCCGGCATCTGGTCGCGGGCCTTTGACAGGATCTGGCCCGACTGGTCGAGGAACTTCCTCACATTGCGCGCCGCCTGGCGGATACGCTGCTCGTTTTCCACCAGGCCGATGCGCACATAGCCCTCGCCGTATTCGCCAAACCCGACGCCGGGCGCGACGGCGACGCCGGCCTCTTCCATCAGGAGCTTGGAGAATAAGAGGCTGCCGGCCTCCTTGTACTGTTCCGGGATCGGCGACCAGGCGAACATCGAGGCGGGCGGGCTGGGGATGTCCCACCCGGCCAGCTTCATGGATGAGATCAGGGCGTCGCGGCGGCCCTTATAGATGCCGCGGATTTCCTCGACGCAGTCCTGCGGCCCGTTCAGGGCGGCGGCGGCCGCCACCTGGATCGGAGTGAACGCGCCGTAGTCGAGGTAGGATTTCACCCGCGCCAGCGCCGCGCAGATCCGCGAATTGCCAACCACCATGCCGACCCGCCAGCCGGCCATGGCGTAGGTCTTGGAGAGGCTGTTGACCTCGACCGCGATATCCTTGGCGCCCTCCACCTGCAGGATCGAGGGCGGCGGGTTGTTGTCGAAATAGATCTCTGAATAGGCGATGTCCGACAGCACCAGCAGGTCATGCTGTTTCGCCAGCTTGATGACATCCTTGTAGAAATCCAGATCGACCCAGTGGGCCGTCGGGTTAGACGGGTAGGAAACGATCAGGACGCTCGGCGGCGGCGCCGAGTGCTTCATGGCCTTGGAGATGCCCGACAGGTACTCCTCCGGCGTCAGGGCAGGGACGTGGCGGATCACACCGCCCGCCATGATGAAACCATAGGCGTGGATCGGATAGGCCGGGTTGGGACAGATCACCGTGTCGCCAGGCGCGGTCAGGGCCTGGGCGAGGTTGGCGAAGCCCTCCTTTGACCCCATGGTGGCAATCACCTCGGTGTCAGGGTTCAGCTTCACGCCGAAACGGCGGTCGTAATAGCCGGCCATGGCGCGGCGCAGGCCGATAATGCCCTTGGAGACAGAATAGCGCCCGGCCTTGGGATCGCGGGCGGTCTCGATCAGTTTGTCGACGATATGCTTGGGGGTCGGCATGTCGGGGTTGCCCATGCCGAAGTCGATGATGTCGACGCCCTGGCCGCGCAGCTTGGCCTTGAGCTTGTTGACCTCCTCGAAGACGTACGGAGGCAGGCGTCGGATACGGTGAAACTCGTGTGTCATGGCGGTGGCCCCTCCCTCGGGGCCGATGCGATAAATTTCTTGGGCGCATGGATAGCCCGTCAGGGGCTCAAATTCCAAGCGAAGCGAGCAGACGATTTCGGCCTCCGGCGCCTATCTGGGCGGCGGAGGCGGCGTAGCTCGTGCGCGGGCTGCCCGGGCGAAGGCTTCCGCTTCGGCGCGTTCGGCGTCGGTCGGAGGCTCCTGGCCGGCGAAAATCGAGCGGCTGCGGGCCGCAAAGGCGGTGGTCGCGGCGGGGTCGATGGGGGGCATGGCGGCGATCTGGCGGCGCACGGCGTCCACCTGCGCACTAGCCAGCCGCTCGGCTTCGGCGCGGGCCGGAGCATTCAGCGCGTCCTCTGCCGCCTTTGGCACATTGGCGAAGCTGGGGATGGGGCCGGGGTTGCGGACCGCGTCTCTCACGGCCAGGGCGACGGGCGATCCGTCGGCCACCGGCAGGGCGCCGGTCTCGAAGGAAGCGAGGTTCGTGCAGCCGCCCGCGCCCGCCAGGCACAGCCCTGCGAGGAACAAACCGACCCGCTTTTCGCTTCGCCTTGCCATGGGCGGAAAATCACCAGCACTTTGATTGCAACTTGCGGCTGGTCTTATGACATGATCGGGCCAATAGAAAGCCGGGGTGGTGATCCCGGCTCGCTTAGGGAGCACTCCATGGCCGACGGCCCGGCGCCGAAATCCAAGAAGAAAACCGCCAAAAAGCCGGCGGCGAAGACGGCCAAACCGGCCGCCGCCGCTCCGAAACCCGAAGCGCCCCCCTCCATCGATGCCTCCACCCTCTCCTATGCGGAAGCGGTGTCCATGCTGCCGCCGGAGCAGCGGGAGATGATCGAAAAGCTTTCCAGCAATCTCGCCCGCGCCGCGGTCACCGCCCAGGGCGCGATCGCCGAAGCCGCCCTGCGCCAGGCCGAACGGCCCCCTGCCCTCAATCCCGATCCCTTCCATGTCACCCCGGCGCTGACCGAGGTGATGGGCAAGCTCGCCGCCCAGCCGGACAAGTTGTTGCGCGCGCAGGCGAACCTGTTTTCCGGCTATCTCGATCTTTGGCAGGCGGCGACGGAGCGGTTGGCGGGCGCCGAGCCCCGCGCAGTGGTTGAGCCGCCACGCGGCGACAAGCGCTTCAACGATCCCGAATGGACCAGCGAGCCGGTCTTCGATGTGATGAAGCAGTCCTACCTCTTGACCTCAAACTGGCTGACGACCCTGGTGTCGGACGTTGAGAACGTCGAGCCGATGACCAAACGGCGGGTCGAGTTCGTCACCAAAATGCTGACTGACGCCTTTTCGCCGTCGAACTTCCTGCTCTCCAACCCGGCGGCCCTGCGCGAAGTCATCGCCACCAAGGGCGAGAGCCTGGTGCGCGGCATGGAGCACTTCGCGGCCGACCTGGAAAAGGGCGGCGGCCAGCTTTCTATCAGCCAGACGGATTCCACGCCGTTCAAGGTCGGCGAGAATATCGCGACCGCGCCGGGAAAGGTGATCTTCCAGAACGACATCCTGCAGCTATTGCAGTTCGACCCGGCCACCGAGCAGGTCCACGAAATCCCCCTGCTGATTTTCCCGCCGTGGATCAACAAGTGGTACATCCTCGACCTGCGGGTCGAGAACTCGATGATCCGCTGGCTGACCGCCCAGGGTTACAGCGTCTTCGTCGCCTCCTGGGTCAATCCGGACGAGCATCAGGCCGCCAAGACCTTCGAGGATTACATGTTTGAAGGGGTCTATGAGGCCACCGCCAAGGTCATGGAACAGGCCGGCACGGACAAGGTGAACACCGTCGGCTACTGCATCGGCGGGACGCTGCTGTCGGTCAGCCTCGCCCATATGGCCGCCAAGGGCGACAAGCGGATCAATTCGGCCACCTTCTTCGCCGCCCAGCAGGACTTCACCGAGGCTGGCGACCTGCTGCTCTTCACCAACGATGATTGGGTGGACGACGTCGAGCGCCGCATGGACGCCGAGGGCGGGTTCCTGCCGTCGCAGAACATGGCCGACACCTTCAATTCCTTGCGGGCCAACGACCTGATCTGGTCGTTCTTCGTCAACAACTACCTTCTCGGCAAGGAGCCGAAGCCCTTCGATCTGCTGTTCTGGAACTCCGACCAGACGCGGATGCCCAAGACCCTGCACCTGACCTATCTGCGAGAGTTCTATGGCCGCAATCGCTTGGCGCGGGGCGACCTGGAGATGGGCGGGGTCAAGCTCGACATGAGCAAGATCAAGGCCCCGGTGATGATCCAGTCGTCAAAGGACGACCACATCTCGCCCTACCGCTCGGTCTATCGCGGCGCGAAACTGTTCGGCGGGCCGACCACCTTCCTGATGGCCGGATCGGGCCACATCGCCGGCGTCATCAATCACCCGGACGCCAAGAAGTATCAGCACTGGACCAACGAGGCCCTGCCCGACACCGTCGAGGAATGGATCGAGGGCGCGGTCGAGCACCCCGGCTCCTGGTGGAATTATTGGGACAAGTGGCTGTCGGCGAAATCCGGCGGCAAGGTCCCGGCCCGCGATCCCGCCAAGGGCAAGCTCAAGCCCTTGGAAGATGCGCCGGGGAGCTTCGTGAAGGTGAAGAGCTAGCCCGTTTTGTCATCCCGGCCGAAGAGCCGGGATCCAGCCTCGCGAGCGCCGATACGCCTGGGTCCCGGACAGCGCTGCGCGCTTCCGGGATGACAAACGGCGGTGAAGAGCTACGCCGGGACGAACTTCAGCGAATAGCCGTTGTTGCAGTAGCGCAGGCCGGTCGGACGCGGGCCGTCGTTGAAGATGTGGCCCTGGTGGCCCAGGCATTGGGCGCAGTGGTACTCGATCCGCTCATAGCCGAGGAGCCGGTCGGACTTGACGCCGATGTTCTCCTTCATGCCGTCGAAGAAGCTCGGCCAGCCGGTGCCGCTTTCGTATTTCCACTCGGACTTGAACAGCGGCAGGTCGCAGCCGCGGCAGATGAAGGTTCCCTTGCGTTTTTCATTGAGGAACGGGCCGCTGCCGGCGAACTCGGTGTCCTCGTGGCGCAGGATTTGGTAGCTGTCGATGGGCTGAAGGCGGCGCTTCCATTCCGCGTCGCTGATCTTGCGGAAGGGCGAAGCGGCGAACTTGGCGTCGGGGGCGTAGCCGGCCTTCGACTGGGCGGCGACCTGACCGCAGGCCGCAAGGCCCATAAAGCCCACGCTTCCGAAAAGGATCGTGCGTCGATCATGCTGCATCATCATGCCTCCCATACGCTTTTACGTAGTCTACGGATCATTTGGGGCAAAAGTTACGCGACGATGTCAGGAATTCAACCGCGACTACGCCGCCTCGATGGCGATGGTTCTGTGCAGGGCTGCCACCACATCGCGCGCCTCATAGGGTTTGGCGATGAATTCCGACCGCGCGACGCCCTCCTTGATCTTGCGATGGGCGGAGGAGGCGGAAACATAGATGACCGCGAGGTTCGGATAGGCCGCGCGGGCGAAACGGGCGATCTCATAGCCGTCAGCGCCGGGGCCAAGGTTTACATCCGTGACAAGCGCCTGAAGGGGACGGCTCTTTTCAAGCACCTGATAGGCGCTGCGCGCGCCGGAAACCTCAAGGACTTCAAAGCCGCTTTCACGCAATGATTCGCAAATCTCGAGGTTGGACAACAGATCATCTTCAACAACGAGAATGGGAACATTAGTCATCACGCATATCCTTCTGCGATGAGATAACCCCAGCCTCGACTTACCGTTGCATTGGTCTTTTGAACTATTCCGTGTGGTCGATCGGCTATTTAAAGCCCCGCCCCCTCCGGCAGACCCAGCATCAGGTTCATGTTCTGCACAGCCGCGCCCGACGCGCCCTTGCCAAGGTTGTCGAGCAGAGCCGTAAGCATGACCTGCTCGGCGTTGCCGAAGACAAAGAGCTTGAGCCTGTTCGTGCCGTTGAGTCCTTCCGGATCCAGGGTCTTCAGAGCGGCGGCTTCTTCCAGTGAAGCCACCTCGACGAACTGTTCGCCCTCATAGGCCTTGGCGAGGCTGGCCTGCAGGTCACCGAGCGTCGGGGCGCCCGGCAGAGTGTCCAGGTGTAGGGGGATGTTGACCAGCATGCCCTGGGCATAGCGGCCGACGGACGGGGCGAAGACGGGTTTGCGGGTCAGGCCACTGTGCTCGACGATCTCAGGGACGTGCTTGTGGGTCAGCCCCATGGCGTAGAGCCGGAACGGGGTTTCGACATAGGTCTCGCCCGCCTTGTCCTCAAACTCGGCGATCATGCTCTTGCCGCCGCCAGTGTAGCCGCTGACCGCATTGATGGTCAGGGGATGGCCGGGCGCGATCAGGCCGTCGCGGACCAGGGGGGCGAGCAGCGAGATGGCGCCCGTCGAATAGCAGCCCGGGTTGGAGACCCGCATCGCCGCCTGGATCGCCGCCCGCTGGCCGCTGTTGCACTCGGGAAAGCCGAAGGCCCACCCGGCCGCGGTGCGGAAGGCGGTCGAAGCGTCGATGACCTTCACTGACGGACTTTCGATCAGGCTAACCGCTTCCCGCGACGCATCGTCGGGCAGGCAGAGAATGACGAGATCGGCCTGGTTCAGCATCTCGGCGCGCGCGGCCGGCTCCTTGCGCCGGGCGGGATCGATGGAGATCAGCTGGATGTCGGTGCGGGCCGCCAGGCGCTCGCGGATGCGAAGGCCGGTCGTGCCTGCTTCACCATCGATATAGACCTTGGCCATGGCTCAAACTCCAAAGAAAAAGGGCGCTCCGGTTTGACCCGAAGCGCCCCCGATCCGGGGAATGTCCCCGTAACCTAGCGCTTCGAGAACTGGAAGCTGCGGCGCGCCTTGGCGCGGCCGTACTTCTTACGCTCAACGACGCGGCTATCGCGCGTCAGGAAGCCGTGCGGCTTCAGGACCGGGCGCAGGCTCGGCTCGTAATAGGTGAGCGCCTTGGAGATGCCGTGACGGATCGCGCCGGCCTGGCCCGAAAGGCCCGAGCCCTGGACCGAGACGACGACGTCGAACTGGCCGGCGCGGTCGGTGACCTGCATCGGCTGGGCGATCATCATGCGCAGCACGGGACGGGCGAAATAGATTTCCTGGTCGCGGCCGTTGATGGTGATCGAGCCCTTGCCCGGCTTGATCCAGACCTTGGCGATGGCGTTCTTGCGCTTGCCGGTCGCATAGGCGCGGCCTTGAGCGTCAACCTTTTGCACGGCCGGGGCTTGGGCTTCGGCGGTGGTGGAGAGGCCCGCGAGGGCGTCCATCCCAGTGGGAGCATCGGTCATGATTCTATTGGCTCCGCGCGTTCTTGGCGTTCAGCGCCTTGAAGTCGATGACTTCAGGGTTCTGGGCTTCATGGGGGTGTTCGGCGCCCGAGTAGAGGCGAAGGTGGGTCATCTGGGCGCGGGCCAAGGGGCTTTCCTTGGGCAGCATGCGCTCGACGGCCTTTTGCAGGACACGCTCGGGGAAACGGCCATTGAGGATGTGGCCGGCCTTGCGTTCCTTGATGCCGCCCGGATAGCCGGTGTGGCGGTAGTAGACCTTCTGGTCGAGCTTACGGCCGGTGAGCTTCACCTTTTCGACGTTGGTGACGACGACATAGTCGCCGCAATCGACGTTGGGGGTGTAGTCGGGGCGATGCTTGCCGCGCAGGCGCATGGCGATGAAGGTGGCGAGGCGGCCGACCACGACGCCTTCGGCGTCGATGGTGATCCACTTTTGCTCGACATCGGCCGGCTTCAGCGAAGCCGTGGTCTTGCTGTTCATGTGAGAAGGTCCGTCAAAAACAAGGGGGCGGGATTAGCGGTGACTTTACACAAAGTCAACCAGCAATGGACTTTGCCGATGCGGTAATATGTTACCGCTAAACCCGGCGGGCGCGCCAGGTGACGGTTACGGCGATGGCCAGGAGCAGGGTGGCGGCGATCTGGTGGGCGATGGCGAGGCTGAGCGGAGAGACCATCATCAGGGTCGCAATCCCCAGCAAAGCCTGGATCGCGACGCCCAAACCCAGGACATAGGCCCCTCGCCTCACCTCGGGCTGGACGTGGCGCGAGCGGGAGGCCTGGCCGGCGAAGGCGATGATCAGGACCACGACGAGATAGGCCATCAGCCGGTGGTGCAGCTGGGTGGAAGCCTGGTTGTGGGCGATGGTGGTCCACAGGTCGCCGGCCCAATAGCCTTCGGGCAGCAGGCGCCCGCCCATCAGCGGCCAGTCGGTATAGACCCGGCCGGCGTCGTTGGCCGCCACCAGGCCCCCCAGCAGGGATTGGACATAGAGGAGCGCGGCAAGGCCCAGGCCCCCGCGGGCCCAGGGACCGTAGGCGGTCTCGCGGCCCTTGCCGTAGGCGGCCTCCAGGCCGCACCAGATCAGGGCGCCAAAGAGGATGAGGGCCAGGCCCAGGTGGAGCATCAGCCGCTCGGGGGCGACGGAGACGCGCTCGGACAGGCCGCTCGACACCATCCACCAGCCGACCAGGCCCTGCAGCCCGCCGAGCAGCAGCAGGCCAAAACAGCGCCAGATCAGCCGCTGAGGAATTTCCCGGCGGATCAGGAAGTAGGCGAAGGGGACGGCGAAGACCACGCCGACCAGGCGGCCGAGGAACCGGTGCGCCCACTCCCACCAATAGATGCCCTTGAACTCGGCGACAGTCATGTCGGGGTTCACTTGAGAAAACTGCGGGATCTGCTGGTACTTGGAAAACTCCGCGGCCCAGTCAGCCTCGTTCATCGGCGGGATCGCGCCGGTGACCGGTTTCCACTCGGTGATCGACAGGCCGGAGTCCGTCAGCCGGGTCGCGCCGCCGACCACCACCATGGCCAGAACCAGGAGCGCGGTCGCGAACAGCCACCAGGCGACGGCTTTGGAGCGGTCGTCTTTGAGGAATGAGGTCATCTGGGCCTTCTGATCGTCGCAATCAGGCAAGAATGCGACACAAGTTATTGTCAAGCTTGGAGGGGCGGCGGAACCCCTTGCGGCCAGCGGACATTTCCTCAGCAACACACAAGGAGATGGACCATGTCTGGAGTTGGTTGGCTTCTCGCCATCGTCGTCGGCGTCTTCGCCGGCTGGATCGCGGAGAAGATCATGAAGCGTGATCACGGCCTGTTCGTGAACCTGATTGTCGGCCTGGTCGGGGCGATCATCGGCAAGTTCCTGCTGAGCATGTTGGGCGTCGGCTACGAAGGCGTCCTGCCCAGCCTTGGCGCCGCGGTGCTCGGGGCGGTTATCCTTCTGGCGCTGATGGGTATGTTCAGGGGCCGCAGGCTCGCCCGCTAGCCGGTCGCGACCTTAGCCATTAAGGAGACGGGCGGTCCGGTGGGCCGCCCGTTTTTCATTGGAGCCGACATGCCCGTCCGCGCGAAGAAAATCCTCGGCTCGATCTTCATCTGCATTTTCGTGCTGTTCTGGATCTGGCTCGCCGGCAGCCTGTCGCTGTTCGTGCCGGACAACCGCGTGCTGGAGATGATCTATTACGCGGTCGCGGGCCTGGGCTGGGCCGTGCCGGTGATGCCGATCCTGTTCTGGATGGAGACGGTGAAGAAGAAGCCGAAGAGCGATAGCGCGCGCCCTTAATTCACCGTCACCCCCCGGACTTGTTCCGGGGGGCAGAAGATGACCCAGGCTGTGCGCCTGCGATTTCGCGATCTGAGCCGCGGAACGTCCGGCCCCCGGAACAAGTCCGGGGGTGACGGTTGAGGGGGTGACGGTGGAGGGGTGACGGGTCAGAGCGGCCCGATGATGTACTGGATCGAGACCAGGGTGGTGTCCTCGCGGCGCTGGTTGATGGTCACCAGGTAAGCTTCCGAAATCCGGCCCCGGTCTTCGCCGCCGCCCTGCGGGACGATGCCGTCGAGGCTGCCGCCAGCATCGAAGGGCCTGGCCTTCGGATCGGCGACCCGGGTCTGCAGCACACGTTTGAGCGCCGGCAGGTCGACCATGCTGTCGACATTGCCCTTCTCGATCTGGCTGACGAGCCCGATCGCCTTGTCGAGCCAGTGCTTGGTCTCGCTGGTGGGGGTCGTGTCCTTGGCGATGCGGAAGCGGTAGGCGTTGCCGTGGAAATTACAGCCGCCCTGATTGATCTCGAGGGTGGTCCCGTCCGGCAGGGTCAGCTTCTCCAGGCCGTGCTTGAGAAAGAAGGGACCGGGCCCCGGCTGCGGGCGCGGCGGGGTCACCTCGTCCTCGACCATCTCAAAGGTCGCCGTCGGGAAAACGGTCTTGGAAAGGGTGGCGGTGTTGCGCTCGGCGGCGGAGCAGCGGGCGTAGTTGCGCGGCGGCTGGGCGAAGGCGGGGGCGGCCAGCAGAACAGCGAGCGTGACGGCCGCGAGGCGTGGGGCGAGGGTCATTCGCCCTGCGTAGCATGACTTGGGATTTGGGTAATGGCCTGCGTCGGCCGCCGGCCTCCGCGTTCGTCGCGCGAATGGCCAAATTGTTGGCCATTCGATTCCCGCCGCGAACGCGGCGGGTCGCTCCTCACCCTCGGAATGGTCGGAGCGACAGGATTTGAACCTGCGACCCCTTGACCCCCAGTCAAGTGCGCTACCAGGCTGCGCCACGCTCCGGCCGTTCCGAGGAACGGGCCTTATAGGCAGGGTGGTCCCTGCTAGCAACGCTTTCCTACCTCCCCCGCAAGCGAAGCGCGGCGGCGGGAGGG
>DGYN01000077.1 GCA_002398405.1 Caulobacteraceae bacterium UBA5005 | reverse complement strand
GGGTTCACGAAGCCCTTGCGGTTGTGAACCTTGCGGATGAAGTGCTTGATCATCTCCTCGGCGACTTCGAAGTCGGCGATGACGCCGTCGCGCATGGGGCGGATCGCCTCCATGTGGCCGGGGGTGCGGCCCAGCATCTGCTTGGCCTCGATGCCGACCGCGTGAACGATCTTGCGGCCGCCCACCGTGCGCAGGGCGACGACTGACGGCTCGTTCAGCACAATCCCCTTACCCTTCATATAGATAAGGGTGTTGGCCGTGCCGAGGTCGATGGCGATGTCGTTGGAGATAACGCCGAAGATGGAGCCAAACATTCAGGGCCTTGGGGAACGGGGGCAGCGGATAGGGCGGTTTGCCCCGCAAGTGTGGCAAGTTCAAGAAGTAATCCGTAATCGGACTGTCAGCTAACCGTTACCGGATTCCCCCTCGCGGCGAGGCGCTGGCCTAGGCGCGGCTATTAGGTCAAGAATAGTCCCCATAAGAACACCACTGGGGGAATGCTCATGACCATCGATCGCCGCTCCGCCATGCTCAGCGTGGGGGCCCTGTTCGCCGCCCATCCTGCCCTGGCCGCCATCTATAGATCCACACCGGAAAGCGTCGGCTTCTCGCCCGCGGCCCTGGCCGCCCACAACGCTGAATTCCACGCCCTGGTGGATCAGCAGAAGCTGGCCGGGGTCGCCACCCTGATCGCCCGCCATGGCCGGGTGATAAACTTCGACGTTTACGGCAAGGCCGACGCCGCCACCGGCGCGCCCCTGCGGGAAGACTCGATCTACCGCATCGCCTCCATGACCAAGCCGATCTGCGGCGTGGCGATGATGCAGCTCTGGGAACAGGGCAAGTGGAAGCTGGACGACCCGATCCACAAACACATCCCGGAATTCCGCAACCTCAAGGTCAAGGGGCCGAACGGAACCATCGTCCCCCTCACCCGCGCCCCGACCATGCGCGAACTGATGAGCCACTCGGCAGGGTTCGATGTCTCGGCCGGCTATGACTCGGCCAATCTGCAGGGCGGCGACCTGCAGGACATGATCAACATCCTCGCCAAGCTGCCGCTCGCCTTCCAGCCCGGGACCGACTGGCGCTACGGCCCCAGCGTCAACATTCAGGGTTACATCGCCGAGAAGCTGTCGGGCAAAAGCCTCGATGTCCTGATGCAGGAGCGAATCTTCACGCCGCTGAAGATGGTCGACACCGGGTTCTGGACCCCGCCGGCCAAGGCATCCCGAGTCGTCCGCGTCCACACCTACCGCGATGGCAAGATCGTCGCCCAGGGCGCGGCCAACAACGTCGTCACGGCCAAGCCGAAGTTCCTGTCCGGCTCGGGCGGGCTCGTCTCGACCGCCGAGGACTATTACCGCTTCGCCCAGGCCATGCTGAACGGCGGCGAGCTGGACGGGGCGCGGATTCTGAGGGCCGATACGGTCAAGGTGATGCGGACCAATGTGCTGCGGCCCGGCGTCAAGGTCGACCTCTATGGCCCCTCGCAGGAGGGCATCGGCTTTGGCATGGACTTCGCCATCGTCATGGACCCCAAGGCGGCCTCGACCGCGCAGGGCCAGAACAGCTTCTACTGGGGCGGAGCCTTTGGCACCTGGTTCTGGATCGATCCGGCCAACGACATGGTCTTCGTGGGCATGATCCAGAACCAGAACGGCTCGACCCCCACCGGCGGCACCCCGCCGACGCGGGCGATCTCCTATCGGACGGCCTACGCGGCCCTGGCCAATCCTCGGGCCTAGCGTTGAGCGGCGGCGGGCGGCGCGACGCGCTGCTCGCGCTGCTGGACGCCGGCGTAGGCGGTGACCGCAATGGCGGCGGTCAAGACCAAGCCACAGATAATCACCGCGCCGCGCATTCCCGTTCCCCGATTTGCAACCTGGCGATGGTGCTAAGGCCGGAAGACTTAATGAAGTCCGAACTCGCCTAACACGGGTATGTGAATCCTGTGGATTATCTGGGGGTGCACGCCTGGGGGCGGTCTATGCCACGGCCTGGGCGCCCTCGTCTTCCTGCGGCAGCACGGCGGCAAGCGCCTCGAACAGGCGGTTGATCTCTATCGGCTTGGCCACGAAGTCGTCCATCCCGGCCGCGCGGTACTCGGCGACCTGGTGGGCCATGGCGTTGGCGGTCAGGGCGATGATCGGCGTCCTTTGCCTCCCCGTCCTCGCCTCCTCCTGGCGGATGTGGCGGGTGGCGGTGGGGCCGTCCATCTCCGGCATCTGAACGTCCATCAGGATCACATCCCACAGTCCCTTCCGCCACGCGGTCAGCGCCGCCGCGCCGTCCGGAACAATAACCGGCTCGATTCCCGCCTGGTGCAGCAGGGTCTTAAGCACCAGCTGATTGACCGGGTTGTCCTCGGCCGCCAGGACGCGAAGTTTGAAGCATGAAGGCGCCGCCGCCTCTACGGTCTCTCCCGGCGCGCTCTCCACCGCATCGCCCAGGCGTTCGAGCGGCAGGCTGAGGGTGAAGACCGAGCCTTGGCCCAGAGTGGAGACAGCGCCCACCCGTCCGCCCATCAGTTGAGCGAGGTCGCGGCAGATGGCCAGGCCAAGACCGGTGCCGCCGTAGCGGCGGGTGGTCGAGGCGTCAGCCTGCTCGAACTTCTCGAACAGAGTTGAGAGGCGGCCTGCGGGGATGCCGATACCGGTGTCGCGAACCTCGACCACCAGGGTATCGCCAGGCCGCGAGGCGGTGACTCGCACCTCGCCCTCCTCGGTGAACTTCACCGCGTTGGAGACGAGATTGTAGAGCACCTGGCGAAGGCGCGTGGAATCACCGCGATAGAGGCCCAGCGCCTCCTGTTCGATGACCAGGTTGAAGGACAGACCCTTGCGGTTGGCCAGCTCGGTGAAGGCCGCGTGCGCGCCGCGGGCCAGGTCCGCCAAGTCGAACTCGACGCTTTCCAGCTCCAGCTTGCCGGCCTCGATCTTCGACAGGTCCAGGACGTCGTTGAGGATGGCCAGCAGGGTCTCGCCGGACTGGCGGATGATCGACAGCCGCTCGAGCTGCACCGGCTCCAGATTTCCGGCCGCCATGGCCTGGGCCATGCCCAGCACCCCATTGAGCGGCGTCCTGATCTCATGGCTCATGGTCGCCAGGAAGGCGCTCTTGGCCAGGTTTGCGGCCTCCGCCTCCTCCTTGGCCTTGATCAGCTCCCGCTCGGCCATCTTGCGTTCGGTGATGTTCTGCATGGCGCCGATCAGCCGCTTGGGCTGACCGGCCTCATTGGTGATCAGTTTGGTGGCGCACTGCGCCCAGACTTCCTTGCCGTCGTCGCGCGCCACCCGGTACTCGGGATAATAGGTCTGCCCCGCGCGCGTCGCTCTTTCCCACTCGGCGCCCACCCGTTCACGGTCGTCAGGATGGATGGTGGAGTTGGTGTTATTGAACAGCTCCTCGTAGGTGAACTCGCGGTCGAAGATGTCGGAATCCGCCGCCCCGGCCTGTTCGAGGACGCCGCGCGCGAAATCCAGTTCCCAGACGTGCAGCCGGGTGATTTCGGCCGCCAGCGACATGCGCTGTTCTGATCGTTCAGTCTTCTTGTGGGCCTCCACCACGCTGGTGATGTCGAGGGCCGCGGAAATCAGGCCGGCGATCTCGCCGTCCTCGCGCCGCCAGGGGGTGATCTCGCAACTGAAGTAGCGGATCGAGCCGTCAGGCTGGGGCGATCGCACACGGTCAGCCTTGACTTCCTCGCCCCCCAGAACCTGGGCGTATATATCTTTGTATTTACAGAAAAATTCAGGGACGAGGTCGTAGATCGATTTGCCCCGCGCCTCTTCGGCGGTGAGCTCGAAATCCGCGAACCAGCGCGGGCTGGCGTGCAGCAGGCGCATGTCACGATCTGCCATCATCACCGAGGCGGGAATGCTTTCGATGAAGCCCAGCAGAGCGCTGCGGGTCTCGTTCAGTTCGCGCTCGCCAAGGGCCAGTTCCTGGGCGACGCGGGCGCGGTCGCATTCGTCTGCGATGAACGCCGCGAGGCGTTCAAGATGGGCCAGCAGCGCCTCGTCGCAGGGCCGCGGCTTGTCGCCGGCGACGGCCAGGCAGCCCAGGATCGAGCCGTCCGACAGGATCACCGGCGCGCCAGCGAAGAAGCGGATGTAGGGTGGCCCCGTGACCATCTGATGGTCGCGGAACCTCGGATCCCTCGAGGGGTCTTCCAGCCACAGGGCCTTGCCCGTCGCGATGACGCACTCGCTGGCGCCGTCCTCCCGGGGCATCTTCCCCTCAGGATCCATGCTGCGCCACACGCGCCCGTCACGGACCAGAACCAGGGTGGCGTCCAGGGCGCCGAACAGGGTCTTGGCGAGCGCCCGCGCCCGCTCAAAGGCGGGCTGGCTGGAGGACATGCCGAAGGGAAGGCTGAGCCCCTCGCCCGTTTCCCCAGCCGATGTTACGCGATAAGCCACTGAGACCCCAACCTATTCCTGGCCCGCCAATCTGGCAGGGGCTGGTTAAGGTTCAGTGGCTTTTTGCAACCCTCGTCAGAAACCCGCCGCCGAAACGGCCGCCGGAGCGCCCTTTTCCTTGCGGGCGATGAGGTTGTTGAGCGCCCCGACATAGGCCTTGGCCGCCGCCACCAGGGTGTCTGTATCGGCCGCCTGGCCCGACGCCATGCGGTCGTCTTCCTCGAGGCGGACGCTGACCTGAGCCTGGGCGTCTGTGCCTTCGGTAACGGCGTGCACCTGGAAGAGACGCAGTTCGGCGGTATGCGGGAAAGTCTCGCGGATGGCGTTGAACACCGCGTCCACAGGCCCGTCTCCCGTTGCCGTTGCGGACCTTTCGACCCCATCGACGGTGATGGTCAGTTCCGCCGACTGCGGGCCTTCGGTGCCGGCCACGACACGCAGGCGCGCGACCTGGATGCGGTCGGCGATGTGGGCCAGAGCGTCGTCCACCAGGGCGATGATGTCGTCGTCGTAGACGTGCTTTTTCTTGTCCGCCAATTCCTTGAATTTGACGAAGGCGTCGTTCAGCGCGTTCTGGCCCAGCTCGTAGCCCAGCTGCTGCAATTTGTCGCGGAAGGCGGCGCGGCCCGAGTGTTTGCCCATGACCAGGTTGGTGGCGCCCTGCCCCACGTCCTCGGGGTTCATGATCTCGTAGGTGCCGCGGTCCTTCAGCATCCCATCCTGGTGGATGCCGGCCTCATGGGCGAAGGCGTTCTTGCCGACAATGGCCTTGTTGTACTGCACCGGAAAGCCGGTGATCGCCGAGACGTAGCGCGAGGCCCTGGTGATGTGCTCGGTGACGATGCCGGTGTGGACGTTCATGGCGTCGGCGCGGGTCCGGATGGCCATCACCACCTCTTCCAGCGCCGCATTGCCCGCCCGCTCACCCAGACCATTGATGGCGCACTCGATCTGGCGCGCCCCGCCGATCACCCCTTCCAGGGAGTTGGCGACGGCCAGGCCCAGGT
>DGYN01000063.1:408-17919 GCA_002398405.1 Caulobacteraceae bacterium UBA5005 | reverse complement strand
GCCTCCCTCACGTGCGTGGCGCACGAGTCGCAGGTCATTCCGTCAATGCGCAGGGCGATCGCAGCGGTCACGGGTGCTGGCTCCTTAGCGCTTGACGGTGGACGGGTAGCCGGCACCCGCCGTCGCCTGGGTCAGGGCCGCGACCGTGGTCCTGGCGTCATCGTAGGTGACGACGGCCTCGCGCCTTTCGAAGCTGACGTCGGTTTTCTCGACGCCGGCGACCTTGGCGAGCGCCGTCTTGACGGTGATCGGACAGGCCGCGCAGGTCATGCCGGGCACCGCCAGGGTGACCGTCCTGGTCGCGGCCCAGGCGGGCGTGCTGAGCGCGCCCGTCAGGGCGATCAGGGAGACGAGCTTCTTCATGGGGACTTCCTTTCAGTAGAACAGGGGCAGGACGTAGGGGAACGCCAGCGCGACCAGGACGAGCGCCGCGACGGCCCAGAAAATGACCTTGTAGGTGGTCCTGACCCTGGGCACGGCGCAGACCTCGCCCGGCTCGCAAGCCCGGGCCGGGCGGAAGATGCGGCGGTAGGCGAAGACCATGGCGACCAGCGCCGCGCCGATGAACAGCGGCCGGTACGGTTCCAGCACGGTCAGGTTGCCGATCCAGGCACCGCTGAAACCGAGGCCGACCAGGATCAGCGGGCCGAGGCAACAGGTCGAGGCCAGGATGGCGGCCAGGCCTCCGAGCGCCAACGCGCCCCGGCTGTCTTTGGATTCTGACAAGTAGATTCTCCTTCCGAACAACCTCGCCATGACGCTAGGAAACCGCCCCGTCGCGGTGCGGAGCGGGCGCGTTGCGCGGCGGCGCCGCCAGATCCCAGATCGCGACGGCCACCATCAAGGTCAGGCCGGGATAGAGGAGCCACGCCGTCGGCCAACCGCGGGTCGCCATGAGCACCGCCGCCGCAAGCACCAAGATCGGACCGATGACGCTCAACGCCATTCGCGCCCACCGGCGATGGCGAAGCCCGGCGACCGTGTTGGCGATGAGGGCGATCACGGCGAACAGCGGCAGGAGATAGCGAATGAAGACGCCTTCGTACTGGCTCAGAAAACCGAGACCCAGCGCGGCGCCGAGACTCGCGAGAGCCGGGAAGCACGCCGCACACCCCATGGCGGTGACAATCGAGCCGATGACGCCCGCCTTGTCGGCCGCGCGGGTGAGAGGATTCTGGATGGGCATCGGCATGGCCTCGGCGACTTCGGTGGAACCGTCGGAGCGAAGCTGTGGTCATGTCCACAGCTTGCCCCTGAGGGCTGAGGATCGTTAGATACGATCTGTAGCGACTACAGACTCAAGCCCTAAATTTGAGAGGCGCAGAGCAGCATGGCGGATACCGCGATCCAGATCGGCGAACTGTCCCGGCGCACGGGCTGCAACATAGAGACGATCCGCTACTACGAGCGGATCGGCCTAATGCCCGCGCCGCCGCGGCGGGGCCGCTACCGAAGCTATGGCGCTGGCGACGTGGGCCGGCTGGGCTTCGTGCGACGCGCCCGCGAGTTGGGTTTCACCCTCGATGAGGTCCGTGCGTTGCTCGGGCTTGCGGCCGGTGGCGAGGCTTCGTGCGCCGAGGTGCGCGTCCTGGCGTCGGCGCATCTCGGGGATGTGAGAGCTCGTATCGCCGATCTCAAGCGGATGGAGCGGGTACTGGCCGACTCCGTGCGGGCCTGCGACGCCGGACAGGATCCCGGCTGCCCCCTGATTGACGCTCTCTATGCGGAGCCGCGGCTCCCGCCGACTGGCTGTTAGTACACATCAGGTCGAAGGCCTCGCCGCCTTGCGCCATCGCCCCGGCGTCCGACGGGGCGACGGAGAGTCCGGCCCAGAACGCACGCGTCACCCGCTCTCCGACGTTCGCGATCCCGGTGCTCCTAGCCTCCGCGGCTGCCTGTTCCAGCCGCGTCCGCCCCGAGCTTGCCCAATTCGATGTCGAGCCCGCGACGGCCCTGCAGTCGCATCGATTGCGATCCGGAAAGGCCGTTCAATCCGAACAGACGCAATGACTGCGAACGCCGGGGTGTGGAATTTCAGAGGCTTACTGAGCCCGCCCAGTCGCAGTCAATTCGAGCACCGACACTCGCGCGGCGCGGTGCGCCCTGATGTCGGTTCTTGAAGTTTTTGAGATTCTCACGGCCGCAAAACCGTTCTCATCAACTCGCAGCAACTTGTGCTTCTGGTTTATGAGATTCACCGAGAGTCTCAGGTTGGCCCTGCACAATGCTGTGTGTTGCTTCGCGGGAAAGCAAGGTGCGAGATGTGGTGCGTCTCCACTCCAGGCTCTGCATGGCTGCCTTCTTGCCTTTTCTGATGTGCGTGCTGGTCGGCTCACCGCTGGTCGCCTTGGCTGTTTGGCTCATGGAGCGGAGCGCCGTTCAGTCATTCCCGGCCTGGGACGCGTCGTCCGACCAAAACACCGCGGCGGTCCTCGAGACGTCGATGGCTGGTGGTGATGCCGGTCCCTCGGAAAGAGTGGTTGCCTACAGCAGTCCTTGAGATCGCTCCAGGAACCGGACATGCGCACGTCGGGCCAGTGTCCACTTCCTGGACAGATGCCAAGGACGGGATCGCACAGTTGAACATCGCCAGGTCACGACACCGACGGTTCGACGTCATTCGGCGCTCGGGTGAAAGCCTGCTCAGCATACTGAACGACATCCTGGACCTGTCGAAGATCGAGGCCGGCAAGCTGGAGCTCGAGGTTGTGGAGTTCGACCTCGAGGAGCTGAGCCATGAAGTCGGTGCGACGTTCGGGGCGACGGCTGAGGGCAAGGGCCTGGCCCTCGAGATCATGGTCGAGCGGTCGGCGCGGGGAACCTATCTCGGCGATCCAGTTCGTTTGCGTCAGATCCTGCTCAACCTTGTCTCCAACGGGCTCAAGTTCACAGACAAGGGCGGCGTCTGCGTTCGTCTCGGCCGCGGAAGCCGGGGCCTGTCCTTGTCCGTGACGGATAGCGGAATCGGCATCGCGGCCGACAAGCTCGACGATGTGTTCGGCAAGTACACCCAGGCGGAGGCCTCCACCGGGCGGCGCTTCGGCGGAACGGGACTGGGTCTGTCGATCTGCCGCGACCTAGTCGAGCTCATGGGTGGCGAAATCGCGGTCAAAAGCGCTCCCGGGCAAGGCACGACGTTCAGCGCCGTCCTGCCGCTTCAGCGGCTTCACCGGAAGCGTCCCAAGCGCCGCGTGCGGAACCCGGCGGCCCCTGCCCCCATCGCGGAGCGTCCCCTGCGTATTCTGGCGGCCGAGGACAATCAGGTGAACCAGCTCGTCCTTCGGATGCTCCTGGCGCAGGTTGGCGTCGACCTGACCCTCGTGGACAATGGACTCGAGGCTGTTGAGGCGGCGAAGACGGGAGTATGGGACGTCATCCTGATGGACATCCAGATGCCGGTAATGGACGGGCCGACCGCCACCGGCTTGATCCGCGCCGAAGAGCAGGCCCTGGGCCGCGCGGCGGTTCCGATCATCGCCCTGACAGCGGACGCCATGTCCCACCAGGTTGAGGGCTATCGCGAGGCTGGCATGAACGGCTTCGTGGCCAAGCCGATCGACGCCGCGAAGCTGTACGGGACCATCGGCGCCATCCTGAGCGAAGCCGCCTCGGCGTCTGCGGCGGCCTGAGCGCCGCCGTCCCTTCTCCTTCGGTCGGCTGCAGTAGTCATCGGCGCATTGACAGCCATTGTTGATCGTACATTCTAGAATGAGCAATCAAGAATGAGGCTCCGATGGCGCGGACGCGGGAGTTCAACGAGGATGCCGTCCTGCGCGCCGCCATGCATGTGTTCCGCCGCGACGGCTACGACGGCGCGTCAGTCCGCGCCTTGGAAGCGGCCACCGGCCTGAAGTCCGGCAGCATCTACAACAGCTATGGCGACAAGCAGGGCCTGTTCGACGCGGCGATCGATCACTATGGCCGCGCGGTTCTGCAGGCGAGAGTTGACCGGCATGCGCCGCCGGAGGCGGGTCTCGATGGCCTGCGCGCCCTTTTCGTCTCGGTGCTTCACGAACGTGATGGGGAGACGTTGGGCTGCCTGGTCACCAACACCGCCGTGGAAACCGGCGGAGGACAAGCGCCGCACGCCGCGGTTCCGGCAGCGTTCGCGCTCCTCGAGACGCTCTTCGAGGAGCGGCTTCGACGCGAGGCGGAGAGAGGGCGGTTGGCGGGACACGTTGAGCCAGCTCTCGCCGCGACGCGCCTGCTCGCCCTCTACCAGGGTGTGCTCGTTCTAGTGCGCGCCAGGCAGGATCGGGGGGCCCTGGCCCGGATGCTCGAGCGGGAGTTCGACGACCTGAAGGCCCCGCTGTGAACCGGTCGCAGGCTCGGCGGATCACGCCCGCCGTCAGCGCCTCGTCCCTCGCCGCTGAGATTGCAGAGCGCATCGGAGGCTTGGGGACGATCACCGTTGGCCGCTATTTCGGGGGCGCAGGTCTGCGCGCCGAAGGGCGCCTCTTCGGCTTCGTCATGAAGGGCGTGCTGTACTTGCGCGTGGACGAGGTGGGGCGGCGCGCGTGGCGCGGCCTCGGTTCCGCCCCCTTCACCTACAGCGGCGCCCACGGGGAGGTGTCCGTCGAAGCGTTCTACGCCGCGCCGACCGAGATCCTGGAGGACGACGCCGCTCTGAATGCGTGGGGCGCGCGCGCCATCGCCGCGGCCGACGCCGGTGCAACCCCCCGTCCAACGAGGAATGGGCAATGACGTCGTTCCGAACGCCTACAGGCTCAGTCGTCGTCAATGGCGTTGAGCTCGCCTACGTCGAGGCCGGCGACGGTCCCCTCCTCCTCTGTCTTCACGGCTTCCCCGACCATGCGCCTTCATTTCGCCATCAGCTGGAGACGTTCGCGGGCCAGGGCTATCGCGTCGTCGCCCCTTACATGCGCGGGTATGCGCCCTCGACGTGTCCCCCCGACGGTCCCTATCAGACCGCTGCGCTTGCCGGCGACGTCATCGGGCTCATCGATGCTCTGGGGGGCGGGCGGGCGGCGGTGGTGGGGCACGATTGGGGCGCGTTGGGCGCCTACGCTGCGGCCGTTCTAGCGCCGGAGAAGATTTCAAAGCTCGTAACACTTGCCGTGCCCTACGGCCCGGCGCTCGGGCAGGCCTTGGTCGGCAATCCCGAACAACAACGCCGCTCCTGGTACATGTTCTTCTTCCTAGCTCCGTTTGCCGAAGCGGCGCTCGCCCACGACGACTTCGCATTCCTGGAGCGGATATGGGCGGAGTGGTCGCCCGGCTGGCGGCCGGAGCCGGAACAGATGGCGGCGCTGAAGGCGACGTTCCGCCTCCCGGGCGTGGCGAAGGCCAGCCTCGACTACTATCGCCAGACCTTCATGCCGGGGCGGCAGGATCCCGGGCTGGCGGCGCAGCAGGCGCGCATCGGCGCGGAGCCGATCCAAGTTCCCACCCTCTATCTGCATGGTGCGCAAGACGGCTGCATCGGACCGGAGGTCGCGGGCGATCTTCGTCCCCTGTTCAGCGCCGGCTTGCGTCATGAGATCGTGCCCGAGGCCGGGCACTTTCTGCATCTCGAGCGCCCCGATCTCGTGAACGCCCTGATCGCCGACTTTCTCGGGCCTGGCCACAGCCTTCAGCGCGAGTGAGCGGCATGTGGCGAGTCGAATTCGAACGCCACGGTGCTCCGGCCGAGGTCGCCAGGATCGCCGAGGCGGCGGACCCCGGCGATCCGGGTCCAGGCGAGGTTCTGGTCGATATCCGCGCCTTCCCAATCAATCCCGCGGATCTGCTGACCCTCCAGGGCCTCTATGCCGGCTCGCCAGAGCTGCCGGCGACTTTGGGGGCCGAGGCGATCGGCGAAGTGGCGGCTGTCGGTGACCTTGTGTCGGGGCTCGCCGTGGGCGACCGCGTGATCCTGCTCAGCGGCAACAATTGGCGCCAACGCCGTCGCCTCGACCAGAGGCTGGTGATCAAGGCCCCTGCTGGGGCGCCGCTCGTCCAGCTGGCCATGCTGAAGGTCAATCCCGCGACGGCATGGCTGCTACTGGAACGGTTTCACCGGCTGCAGCCCGGGGATTGGGTGCTCCAGAACGCAGGCGGCTCGGCCGTGGGTCGGCTGACCGCGCAGCTTGCCGCCCGCAGGGGCGTGCGAATTGTGAGCCTCCTGCGTGACCCCAACGCGGTGCACGCGCTGACGCCGACCGGGACGGAGGCGTTGTTAACAGGCGACGCCGATTTCCGGTCCCGTTTGCTTGAGATCACCGGCGGCGTGGATCCCAAGCTCAGCCTTGACGCCGTGGCCGGTCGGGGGACGGAAGCGCTGGCCGACGCGACCGCCGAGGGTGGCTCGGTGGTGGTTTATGGCGGGCTTTCCGGCGAGCCGTGCCGCCTGCGCCCCGACCAGTTCATCTTCCGAGATGTTCGCCTGCGGGGGTTCTGGTTGACCCGCCACGTCGAGAGGGAGGCGCACGAGACCCTTGCCCAGCTCTATGGGGACATCGGCGCGCTCGTGGCGGAGGGGGCCCTCGTCGCGCCCGTCGACTCGGAGTTCCCTTTGAGCCGCCTACGCGAGGCCATGGCGCGCGCGCAGGCGCCTGGCCGCAACGGAAAGGTCATCGTTGTCGCGTAAGGCTTCGCGCGCGGCCCCTGCCATAGTGCCCAGCCAAAGCCGCTGCCCGGCTCTGGCTGGACACCTTGATGACCCCTTCGGCGCCGCGCGCCCTCCCCGCTAGAACCGGAGACGCACCCCGCCCGTGAACGTGCGTCCCACGACGTCGTAGACTCGCGTCTGCGTGTCGAGGATCGAGGCCGGCGCAGGACTGTCGCCGGTGTAGATCGGCGCGTCCTTGTCGAAGAGGTTGCGCACATTGAGGAAGAGCTCCGCGTCGGCGTCGCCCACCTTCATATGCCGTGAGACCGTGACATGGGTGTAGAGCACCTTGGGAAGATCACGGTTCGCATAGACGAACAGCGGGCCCCACGAGACCTTTCCGATCAACTCTTCCTGCAGAAACAGCGACCAATCGCCAATCTGATAGTCGAGCGCCAGATTGCCCCGCACTTTCGGGAGGAAATGAGTGTCTGTCTTTCCCGCGTATTGAATACTTGGCGTCGTGGGGGAGTCCTGGGTCTTGAAGCTCTTCAGATAGGTCACCGCCAGCGAGGCGTTCAGGACGCCCTCGCCAATCTCGGTTCGGTAGCTCGAGGCGATGTCGATGCCACGCGTCTGGAACTTCGAGAGATTGATCGGCACCGTTCGGATGCTGAGCGGGAAGTTGGCGGGCGTCCGATCGGCGAACGGCAGCGGACGCTTGATCAGGTCGCAGACCGAGGATGTTCCCCCGCTCAGCTCGCAGGTGGCGACGATGTTGGCCGTCGTCAGCGAGAAGATCGCGTCATTGATCTTGATGTCATAGTAGTCCACCGACAGGCGGAAGCCCGGAAGGAACCGGGGCTGCAGCACGACGCCGTAGGTCAGCGTGTCAGCCTTTTCTGGACGCAGGTCCGGGTTGCCGCCACCGATGATGGTCAGTAGGCCGGACGTGGCCGCGGTGTGTTGGTCGGTGAAGCCCGCCTGGTTCTGCGTTGGCCCCAGGAACAGTTCCTGAAGGTTCGGCGCGCGGATGTCGCGCGAACGTGTCAGGCGGAAGCGCACATCCTCGATCGGCGACCAGGTGAAGCCGCCCTTCCAGGTCGTCACGGGACCGCTCGTGCTGTAGTCGGTGTAGCGCACGGCGCCGTTGAGCTCGAGCGCCTTTGCAAACGCCATGTCCTTGGCGAGAGGGATGGCGATCTCAGCGAAGCCTTCCTTCACGTTCACGGACCCGTCGGCGACACCGACATTGTTGAAGAAGAACCGCGCCGGCTGGGCGGTGATCGCTCTCAGGCCGGTGATGTCGTAGAGGATGCTCGGGTCTGAGTTGCTGCGCAGATCCAGCGTGTTGCGACGGAACTCAAACCCGGCGGCGGCCGAGACCGGACCCGCCCATAGGTCGAACAGGTCTCCGGAAATGTCGGCCGTGATGATGTCGCTACGGTTCTTCGTCTTATAGACGGAGTTGCCGGTGATGTAGTCGAAGGCGGCCGGCGAGATTTCGTCGCCGAACACCGAAAATGGCACGCAACCGGCGTAGCGGGCGCGGACGGCGGGATCCGGACTCAGCGTGGGCGCGCAGACGATCCTGCCGCTGGAGTCCCGCACAGCGTCGGACGCCGCCGCGAAGTTCGTGGCGACGATCATCTTGTTGTAGAAGCCCCGCAGATCCGACTGGCCGTGCTGATAGCGCAGCCGCCAGGCGAACCGGTCTATCTTTCCGTCCAGCCCGGCCCCGAGGTTGAAGTGTGTTAGGTCGGTGCCGGACTCCTGGCTTCCGATACCCGTGTACTGACGGGAGAAGGTGAAGAACGGCGTGTTCGAGGTCGTGAGCATCCCCTGCAGCGCCGCCGGCAGATAGGGATTGCCGCTGAAGATCCGCGTCCCGGTCGTGAACGGAGCATGGCCTAGGTTGTCGAGCGAGAACTTGGCGCCGCCGGCTTGGACAAACCCAGTCAGATCGCCGCCGAAATCATGATTGATCCGCGCGAACACCGTCGCGTTGCGCGTATGCGGCGCCTGGGTCCAGTCGTCCGGCACAGTCGTCAGGTCGGACGTGCCACCGCCCGGCAGGGGATAGCGGCCACCTTGCTGCGTCGGCGGCACGACAAAGACGGCGGCTGAACCGGTGGGAAGGCCGCTGATCGCCGGGAGGTGGTACTCGCCATTCCCGAAGATGACCGCGCCGCGGAACGGGCCCGACGTGGCGATCGCTTGCCACGGGACGACGTTCCAGACCGAATTGAGCACCGTGACACGCGGATTGGCCGCTGTTCCGGCCGCCGCGGTCGAGCCGACGACCTGGCCGGCCTGGAAACCATAGAGGTAGTACTGGGGTCGCTCATTGGCGCGAAAGCCCCAGTTCTCCACGTAGTTGGCGCTCGCCAGGATGTGGGTGCGCTCCCCGAGATCGCGGCCATGGGTCAGCCCGAGATTGTAGTTCTCGTAGTCCCCCCGGCTCGAAACCCCGCCCTGGGCGGTGATCTTGGTTCCGGTGAAGGTCTTGTCGAGGATGAAGTTGACCACCCCGGCGACGGCGTCGGACCCGTAGACGGCCGACGCGCCGCCGGTCACAGTCTCGACCCGCTGCACCAGCATCTGCGGGATGATGTCCACGTCGACTGTGCCGTCCTGGTAGGTCGGCGCGAAGCGCGTCCCGTCCATCAGGACCAGGGTGCGGGTTCTGCCGAGCCCCCGCAGATTGAACACCGTGCCCGGGACAAGGCCGATGTTCTGGTGGGTTGTGTTGATCGACGTCGAGGTGTTGGCCATTTGCGGGAGTGTGGCCAGGGCCTCGAAGATCGTCCCGGGCGCAGCCTTCAGAAGCTGCTCTGCGGGGAGCGACGCGACGGGCGTGGGCGTGGCGTAGCCGTCGCGCTGGATGCGCGACCCCGTGACCACCACCTCCTCAATGACTTCGGCCTTGTCCGCTTCCGGCGCCGTCTCGGCCGCGTGGGCGCCGCTATGGATCGCGACTGTCGCCGTCGTGGCGAGCCAAACATGCCGCAGGCCGCGCAGGCGCGGATGGCGCAGACTCATGATCACCCCCTAATTTAGGAACGCTTGTTGTTATCGATTGATATCAACGAGCGTTGTCATGTGAGCCGAAGCGAACAAGTCCCCTTCCAAAGGGACGCGCGCCGCCGGCCGTGGGGGACGGAGGGTCTGGTCTGATTAGGTCCGCTTCAGCGCAGAGAAAGGGACGTCGTAGAAGCGCGTGCGTCGGGCTCTGGAGCGCGGCCTGCCTGCACGGCGACAGCCGCCCAATCGACGCCGGGCAGGAGGATCGCCAGCGCCTCCTGCAGCACCTGATCCAGGGTGCCCAGGTCGCGGGCGGCCTCTGGCCACATCCGCACGGTGGTGCGGAGCTGGGAGATGAAGGTCGTCAGGATGAGCATTCTGAGGTTGGGTGTCCTGCCCCCGGAGGCCCGAGCGGCGAGCGCCGTCATGTCGATGTACCAGGCGGACGCGCGATAGGCTTCGAACTGGCCGGACAGAATGCTGTCGTCGCCGTCCAGGAACACGCGGTTGACCAATGCGAGGTGGGCCGCTCGATCCCCCTCCGGCCGTTCCATCGATTGTCGGAGGTACCGATAGAGGACCACCTCGCTCTCGCCCCCCAGCTCGCGGACGCGAAGCTGTTCCTGGCCGATGCTGCGCGCCGCCGAGAGCACGCATTGAACATAGAGGTCCCGCTTGTCGACGAAGAGCCGGTAGAGCGTCGGCAGGGCCACACCGGCCGCATCGGCGATCTCGCGTATCGACGGCTCGGCGTACCCCTTGTCCGCGAAGAGCTGTGTCGCCGCCGACATGATGGTCTGGGAGAGCTCACCCCGGCTCCGTCGTCGCTGATAGGTCTTCGCCTTCCTGGCCAAAACGTCCCCTCTGCCCCGCGGCCTCGTGAGACTAACGAAGCGCAGACGTCTCGTCGCGGAAATGCCGACCGGCGTCTGGCCCTCACCGCGGACCGATCCTGGAACACCGTCCCCGCAGGGGCGGCGCCCATCGTCCGGTCCCTCGCCCGGGGGACATCAATCGCAATCCCAACCCCTACCATGCAGCCCAATGGCTGGCTGCTTCCTGGCCGGATCCTGCCGCGCCGCGCGCGAAAGCGGGCTCCGCTTTGGAGGCGGCCCGTAGGATTCTGGGAGGCTGATCGTGGTTCGATCCTATGGCTATGCGGCGATGTCTGCGAAGGGGCGGCTCGCCCCGTTCAGCTTTGAGCGTCGCGATCCGGGCCCGCATGATGTCGTGCTCGAGATCAAGTACTGCGGCATCTGCCACACCGACCTGAACGCCGTGGAAGACGCCTACGGTTGGCAGGCCTACCCGGTGGTGCCGGGACACGAGATCGTCGGAAAGGTGGTCGCTGTTGGCGATCAGGTGAAAAAGCTGAAGCCGGGAGATTGGGCTGGCGTCGGCACCATTGTGGACAGCTGCCGCAAGTGCGGGCCCTGCTGTCAGGGTCTTGAGCCGCATTGCGAAGAAGGCATGACGCCCACCTACGGCGCGCCGGATCGCCAGGGTCGCATGACGTTCGGCGGCTACGCCAACAACTATGTGGTGGACGAACACTTCGCGCTGGTGGTCCCCGAAGGGCTTGATCCCGCCGGCGCCGCGCCGCTGCTCTGCGCCGGCATCACCACCTTCTCCCCGCTCCGACGCGCTGGCGTCGGCCCTGGACACAAGGTGGGCGTCATCGGCCTCGGAGGGCTTGGGCATGTCGCCGTAAAGTTCGCTGCGGCCCTGGGCGCCAAGGTCGTGGTCTTCTCAACCTCGCCCGGCAAGGCAGAAGACGCCAAGCGGCTCGGCGCCGAGGCGGCCGTGCTTTCGACCGACGCCGAGGCGATGGCCGCCCACCGGGGGTCGTTCGACTTCATCATCGATACCGTCTCGGGGACCCACGAACTCAATCCCTATATCGAGCTCTTGAAGCTCAACGGGACCGTTTGCCTGGTGGGGATGCCGACCACCATGCCGTTGGTGTCGCCAATGCTTCTGGCCATGGGGCGCCGGGTGGTCACCGGCTCGATGATCGGCGGCCTGGCTGAAACCCAGGACATGCTGGACTTCGCGGCCGGCGCCGGGATCGCCGCGGACGTCGAGATGATCCGGATGGACCAAGTCGACGAGGCCTTCGCTCGCCTGGCCAAGGGCGATGTCCGCTATCGCTTTGTCATCGACATGGACTCGCTGAAGGCGCCGGCGTGAGCGCCCAGGACCCGGCGTCTCAGGACTCGACCCCGCTCCGCGCAGCGGGTCCGGAACGTGCGGGGCGCTACGCCTGGTACGTGCTGGGCATCATGGTGCTGGTCTATGCCTGCAGCCTCATCGATCGCCAGATCCTGTCCATTCTGGCCGAGGACATCAAAGGCGACCTCGGGCTGACCGACGCCCAGCTGGGCTATCTGTTCGGCACGGCGTTCGCGATCTTCTACACCGTGTTCGGGATCCCCCTGGGCCGCTTGGCCGACAATTGGGTGAGGACCCGCCTCATGGCCGCGGGGCTTGGGCTGTGGTCGGCCATGACCATGCTCTCCGGCCTGGCCAGTTCTTTCCCCCAGCTCGCGGCGGCCCGGATCGGGGTCGGCGTCGGCGAGGCGAGCGCCTCGCCCGCCGCCTATTCGATCCTGGGCTCTACGTTTCCCAAGAACCGACGCGCCCTGGCGATCGCGATCTACTCGGCCGGATCTTACTTCGGAACCGGGATCAGCCTTCCTCTGGGCGGCTGGCTGTCGGACAGCTGGAACAACGCGCATGGAGCCGGCGCGGCGCCCTTTGCTCTACATGGATGGCAGGTGGCGTTCCTCGCAGTGGGCGCACCGGGCGTGCTGTTGGCGCTCTGGGTGCTGAGTCTGCGCGAACCGGGTCGCTTCGCGGCTGACGGGACACCGCAGCCGGTCGTGCGCCCCGGCGTCTGGCGGCTGTTCCTGGCCGACCTGATGTCGATCCTTCCGCCGTTCACCCTCATCTCGGCGGCCCGGTTCAAAGGGGGGCTTATCCGCAACCTGGTCGCGCTAGGCCTGATCGCGGCCGCCGCCGCCCTGCTGATCCGGTTGACCGGAGACGTCGGCCAATGGGTGACCTACGGCTTCGGCCTCTACGCCATTGTCTCGTGGGTGCAAACGCTCCGCCATCTGGACCCGCCGGCCTATGAACTCATGTGGAAGCGTCGCGTCTTCCCCTGGTGCGTGTTCGGGCTCGGTTGCGCGGGGATGACCTGGAACGTTTCCCTTCTGTGGGCGTCCCCCTACGCCATCCGCACCTTTGGCGTCAGCGCCTCCGAGATCGGCCCGCTCATCGGCCTGCCCGGCGCGGTCGCGGCCGTCGTCGGGTCGATCTTCGGCGGCTTCCTCGCGGATCGCTGGCGCCAGCGTGATCACCGTGGCCGCCTGTTTGTCTGCATGATCGCCGCGGCCGTGCCCATCCCGCTCGTGCTCTTCATGTTCACCCGACAGGATCTACAGAGCTATCTGCTCGTCGCGCCCCTGATCTACTTCTTCGCCAGCACCATCGTGGGCGGCGCGGTCACCGCGCTGCAGGACCTCGTCCTGCCGCGAATGTACGGCACAGTCGGGGCCCTCTACCTGGTCGGCAACACCATGGTCGCGATCTCCCTGGGGCCGTATGTCAGCGGCAAGGTCTCGACCGTGACCGGATCGCTGCAGACCGGGGTCTTCGCCATGTTGATCGCACCGGTGATCGCCCTGATCGTTCTCTGGCAGGTGGGCCGGCGGATCGCGGCCGTGGAGCAGCAGAAGACAGCATGGGCCGTCGCGGCCGGCGAGCAGCCGGCCGGAAGTTGACCGTCCGGCGGGGTCGCCTAGGTCACGACGCCGGCGTGGCGATCATGCCGCGCACCCCGCCATCGACGACCAGCGTCTCGCCTGTGACGTAGCTCGAGAGATCGGATGCCAGGAAGAGGACCGCTCCGGCCACTTCCTTGGGCTCGCCCGGCCGCTTCAACGGCGTCGCCGACGAGATCCGCGCCCATTGGTCCTCCGACGGCCGCGAGACGCCAGAGTCGCGGATGCGGCCGGGCGCGACGACATTCACGCGGACGCCCGATGGACCGAATTCGTCCGCCGCCGCCTGCACCAGCATCGTCAGCGCCGCCTTGGCTGTGCAGTAGAGCGCGACCCCGGGATGGTAGCGCAGGCCGCCGAGCGAGCCGATGAAGATGAGCGAGCCCGACCCCGTCTTCGCCAACATCGGCCCCGCGATCGAAATCGTCAGCCACGCATGGCGCAGGACCAGATCGAATTGCCGGTCGTAAGTTGCATCGTCGGTCTCGGCGAGCTTACCGGGAACGGGTACGCCGACCACGTCGACCACCCCCTGGAAGTCGTCGCCCCACTCCGACTGAGCCCTGGCGAAGACCGCTTCCATGTCGGGACGGCGGGTGATGTCTGCCGCCATGGCGATCCCGCCGACTTCGTCGGCTGCCCGTTGCGCCGCGGCGAGCGCTTGATCGACGCAAAGCACCCGGGCCCCGGCCTGGGTCAGAGCGCGGCAGACCTCCCCGCCAATGCCTGCGCCTGTCCCCAGAACCACGAAACCGCGGCCTGCGAGGTCCAGTCGCGCTCCATAGTCGGTCTGCTGCTCCAACGCCATCGACGCTCTCCTTCGTCACGCTCGCGACGCAACGGACTCGGCCGCCGCACCGGTTGTTCTTTGCGCCGCTACCAGGCCCGGCGCCGTGTGAATGTTGGGGCCGTGGCGGCCACTGCGGGCCTTCGGCCAAAAGCACGGTCCGCGGCCCAGAGGAACAGCGAGGCGAACACGCCCATGAGCACGGCGATCGCCAGCGCTCGCTGCAGCGCATCGCCCGCGTCCATCACCCGCGCGAACCGGTCGCTAAGGATCCCCACGACGAGCGGCGCGCCGCCCAGCCCGATCAGACTGCCCGAGAATCCGGTGAAGCCCGACCCGGTAGCTCGCATCTGCGGCGGAAGAACAGTTTGAATGGCCGCCAGCACCGGACCGAGGGTCGCGCCGCCGACGGCGCTCGCCAGCCCGATGAATACTAGCGCCAGCCGGGGATCGGGCGCGAAGATGGCAAGTTCGTAGAGCGGCACAAACAGAAGCGACGCGAGTAGGGGCATGCGCGTAAGCCACCGCAGGGAGCCGGCCGCCAGGCGGTTGGCCGCAATGCCGCCCACGACCGCCCCGACCGCCATGCCGAGGCTCAGGGCGACCCCGAAAAACAGACCCACGGTCGTCTGGTCCAGACCATGCTTACGCATGAGGTAGGCGGGGAACCAGCCGATGACCCCGAACAAGAGGAACGTAATGAACCCCGACGCCAGGATGAGGAGCAGGAAGGCCTCGTTGCCGGCTAAGGTCTTCAGGGTCGTGCGGAACGTCGCAGCCTCTCCGACCGCGGCCCCATCCGAGCGGCCGCGTGGCGGGTCGCGGAGCGTCAGGGTCAGCAGGACCAGGGGAAGGCCCAGCAGCCCTGCGGCGACGAAGGCCCAGCGCCAGCCGAACTGGGCGCCCACGTAGCCGCCGATCAGCGATCCCAGGAGGACACCGAGGAAGGATCCGGCGGTGAAGACGGCCAACGCGAGCGGACGTTGCGCCGCCGGGAAGTAGTCGCCGATCATGGCGTTCGAGGTCGGAATGGCGCTGCACTCGCCCACGCCTACGCCCATGCGGGCGAGGAAGAACTGCCAGAAGCCATGCGACGCCCCTGTCGCCGCGGTCATGGCGCTCCAGGCCAGGAGCGAGGCGGCGAGCACGAACTTGCGGTCGTAGAGATCCGAGAGCCGCGCGATGAACACGCCCGCCACCGCATAGAACAGGGCGAACGCAAAGCCCGTGAGGACGCCGATCTGGGTGTCGGTGAGGTGCATGTCCTGCCGGATCGACTCCAGCAGCACGCCCATGATGGACCTGTCCGCCATGTTCACGACGTTGAGCAGGAACAGGACCATGAGGGCGTATCGCAGGTATCCCCGCGAAAAGGGCGCATCCCTCGTGGGCCCGATATTCAGAACCCCGCTTCCCGCCGTCGATGGCGGCACATCAGGGTTACGACCTTGGCTCTGGGCCATTGCGTGCGTCCGGGCCGACGCCGGCCGCGGCGTCTATCCAACCATCGATGCGGCGCAATGCGCGCCGCCAACAAGTCCCCAACGGCCGGGACCAGTCCGAAAATCGGCGGTAAGCGGGCCGCGCCAGGCCCACCGCAGCCGGTGGGCCTGGTCCTTAGCGCTAGAAGCGAAGGTCGATCTGGGCGCCGACCCGACGGAACGAGTCGGGGCTGCGATAGGCGGTGTAGCCGCCCGGGTTGTTGACGCGGATCGGCGCCTCGCCGATCTGCGAAGCCCAGCGCTTGTCGAACAGGTTCTTGGCCCAGATCGAAACGCGCCACGGCCCATCGTGCGGTTCGATGCCGATTTCGCCGTCGAACAGACCGAACGCTTTCTGCCGGGTGCCCGGGTCGCCGTTCGCGGCGTAGACGACGTCGTCCTGCCAGTTCCAGGACGCCTGGGCGAAGCCGTCAAAGCCTTCGATGAGGTTAGGTCGGCGGTAGTCCGCCGTCACCGAATACGTCCACTTCGGCGTGCCGTTGAGCCTGAGGCCCTTGGCGTTAAAGACGCGCTGTGGCGACCCCGGGGTCGGCGGACCGCAGGGCGGCTCGGGCTGGCCAGCATAGCAGGCGACGCCGGCGAAGTCCTTGTAGTGGGCGTCGGTGAAGGCGCCGGCGAACGAAAGCGTCAGGTCCGGCGTCAGCCGTCCCTGCACCTGCAGTTCCACCCCTTGGGTCTCCAGACGGCCGGCGTTGCGCAGAACCGTGGCCAGGACGTTCGGGTCGAAGACCTGTGCCTGGAAGTTCTTGAAATCACTGTGGTAGAGGTTCAGCGCAAATTGCATGCGCCGATCGAAGGCCGTGCCTTTGACGCCGGCCTCATAGGTCATGGGGATCTCGGGCTCGATCACGACGCCGGTGGTGGTGCTCGTCCCCGGCCCCTTGTAGCCCCGCGCGATGCTCGCATAGAGCATCACCTCCGGCGTGACCTGGAACTGCGGTCCGACGCGCCAGGAGATGTTGTCCTCGTCCAGCGCGCTCCTGAAGGTGCGCGGCGGGTTGAAGGGGATGCTGCCGGGGATGAGCGGTCCGGTGTCGAAGAGCAGCTCGAGGTCGTCGCGTGTGTAGCGCGCGCCCACGACGATGGAGAGCTGGTCCGTGAGATGGAGGTTGCCCTGTGCGAAGGCCGCGATGCTTTCGTTGCGGTTGTTCGTGTAGCTGGACAGGCTCACTAGCAGACGTTTCGGTGTCGGCTGCGTGGCGGGCGGCGTGAGGTTCTGCAGGTAGCCCGCCAGCGTCCCCGTATTGGTCAGCCAGCTGCGGAAATAATAGACGCCGGCCACGTAGTCGAAGCGACCGCCGGTTGGCGATGCGATCCGCAATTCCTCGGAGTAGTTCCGGTACGAGATCGGCGCGCCGCCGAAGCTCAGGTAGTCGAAGGCGTGCTGGTCGGCGTCGAAGTGACCCAGCCGGTGAGATTCCTGGTAACCGGTCACCGAGGTCAGCGTGTAGTCCCCGAGGTTGTAGTCGACGCTCAGGGAGGCACCATAGATCTTCGCCTTGCCGGTCGGCTGGAAGTCATAGGCTGCGGTCTTGCTACCGAGCCCCGTCTCCACACCGTAGATGCTGTTCGACAGCGCGACGATGTAGCCTGGCGTGGCGTTGAGCCAGACCGGGGCGCAGCAGAAGTGCTTCGACCAGGAATAGTTGGCGGCGAACACCGCCTTCAGATCGTCGTTCGGCCGCCAGAGCAGCTTCATCCGGGCGGACTTGATGTTGACCGGATCGACCGGCTGGCCGTTGACTTGGTTGACGACGCTTTCTTTCAAATGGCGGAAGGAGCCGGTGACGCGGAGCGCCAGGCTGTCCGAGAGCGGCGCATTCAGAACGGCCTGCGCCTGGTAATCCTCACGCTCGCCGTAAG
>DGYN01000063.1:0-120 GCA_002398405.1 Caulobacteraceae bacterium UBA5005 | reverse complement strand
ATGACGCCGGCCGAGGCGTTCTTTCCGAACAGCATGCCCTGCGGGCCCCGGAGGATTTCAACGCGCTCCAGGTCGGTCAGGTCCTGGGCCGATGAGGGATCGGCCAGGACGACGCCGTCC
>DGYN01000026.1:2920-3359 GCA_002398405.1 Caulobacteraceae bacterium UBA5005 | reverse complement strand
CTGACCGCCATGACCAAGTGGCTGGACGCGATCACGGCCGACCCGGCCCCGCTCAACACGGCCAAGGTGGTGCGCCATAAGCCGGCGGAAGCCACCGACGCCTACTTCGACGCCAATGGCCGTAAGTTCGCGGAAAAGGCCAGCTGGGATCCGAACACGGCCTGGAACAAGATGTACCCGGTCAATCTCGAACCCCGCATGGTGGCGGGCGCCCCGGTGACCAACGATGTCATGAAGTGCCAGCTCAAGCCGGTGACCATGGCCGACTACAAGGTCCGCTTCACCCCCGAACAGCAGGCAAAACTTCGCCGCGTCTTCCCCCAAGGGGTCTGCGACTTCACCAAGACCCCCGTCGGCAAGGTGGCGCTGAAGGGCTTCTACCAGCGGTATTGATCCTACGGCAGGACGCCTAACCTTTCCCCTCCCTACGGGAGGGGTT
>DGYN01000026.1:0-2712 GCA_002398405.1 Caulobacteraceae bacterium UBA5005 | reverse complement strand
TTCCCCTCCCTACGGGAGGGGTTAGGGGTGGGCTTACGGTTCTACGGAATGGCCCACTAATCTGACCGGATGCCGGACGCACGGATCGCCAACGCCCGACGCCTGCGCCGCGACATGACGGACGCCGAGCGCAAGCTCTGGTCGATCGTGCGGAACCGGCAATTGGAAGGCTACAAGTTCCGGCGCCAGGTCCCGATAGACCGGTACATCGCCGACTTCGTCTGCATGGAGGCGAGGATCGTCATCGAACTCGACGGCGGTGGACACATGGATCGGCAAGCCTACGACACCGAACGGACAGAGGTGATCGAGAGGTGCGGGTATCTCGTTCTGCGCTTCACGAACCGCGCGGTGCTTGGCGAACCTGACGGCGTTGTGCTTGCCATACTTGAGTCTCTCGCAATCGTGCGCGGTAAGGCGATCGATGAGTGAGCAACCATCAAGCTCCGTAAGCCTACTTTCTCCCCTCCCTATCGGAGGGGCAGGGGGAGGGCTTACGGTCTTACAAACGGCCGGCTGACAGTCGATCGGCGCCTCAATCTCAGGCGCCGTAAGCCCACCCCTGACCCCTCCCATAGGGAGGGGAAAAGACAGTCGGGCTTGCTTATCTTGACGCCACCGCTTCCACGTTCTGGGCGGCGATGGCCTGGGGTGGTCCGCCCGCCGGCTGGGTTCCGGCGACGACGCTCGCCGACCACAGGATGGCGACGGCGCAACCCGTCCAGAACAGGAGCTTTAAAGGCCTATACCGGTCCTTGCGCCAACCGCGCGCCCGCGCGCTGCCCCATTCGACGACCATGATGAAAGTCCCCCGACTGATCGAGGGATCATCATGCGCGCATCACGCCTAACGGCCGGTTCGACGAGAGGCTTAATTGCCGATGGTCGCTGAGCGGCGCCCGGCATTGCTCAAGGGCCTGTACTTCATACGGTTTTCCGCCGTGTCCGGCACCGGTCCGTTGGTAACCACGACATTGGGATCGGAGAGCGGACCCGAAACGCTGTCGGTGACATAGGGCGTCTCAGGCTTGTTGAAAATTGAAAGCTCGGTGGCCGAAACCTCAGTCCCGGCGTCCGCCGCCGAAAGGGCGGGCGCGCTGTTGAGCACGGTCTGCAGGGCCTTCCCGGTCTGGGCGTCGATCGGCATGTCGACGTGTTTGTCGGGGGTCTTTTGGGCGTAGGCCGCGCCGGCCAGGAAGCCAACGGCCGCCGCGGCGCAAGCCAGGGTCTTGATCAGCATGGGTTTATCTCCAGCGTTCATAGCTGAGATATGCGTGGGCGCGGGGTTGGTTCCTCTATTTCGAGAACAGTTGTGAGAGGTCCGCGAAAGCCTTGAACTCCAACGCCGTCCCCGCCGGGTCGAGGAAGAACATCGTCGCCTGCTCGCCCACCTCGCCCTTGAAGCGGATGTGCGGCTCGATGACGAAGGGCGTTCCGGCCGCCTTCAGACGGGCCGCCAGCGCCTCCCACTGATCCATGGGAAGAACGACGCCAAAGTGCGGCACCGGCACGTCGTGGCCGTCTACAGCGTTGTGGCTCTTGGGCCGCGCCTGATCAGGCGCCAAATGCGCCACGATCTGGTGCCCGTACAGGTCAAAGTCGATCCACGCCTCGCTGCTGCGCCCCTCCGGACAGCCCAGCACCGTCCCATAGAAGCGGCGCGCGGCGGCAAGGTCGTCGACAGGGAAGGCGAGGTGAAAAGGGGAGAGGGCCATCAGGCCACCTTAGCAGAGGCCCTCAGGATAAAGGCAAGCACCTCGGCCACCGCCAGATACAGCGCCTCGGGGATTTCCTCATCGATCTCGACGGCCGACAGCGCCTGGGCCAGCACCGGATTCTGCTCCAGGGGAACGCCGTGTTCCTTGGCCAGGTCGATGATCCGCTGGCCAAGGTCGCCCCGGCCCATGGCCACGACCCTGGGCACGTCCGGGGCGTCGTACTGGACCGCGACGGCGAGGGTCTGTTTCTCGCTCATGACTCGGAGTCCACGAAACGGCCGGACGCCGCGCGGGGCATGAGCGGCTGGCCCGGATAGACCGCCACCTCGGCGTCCAGCGTCCCCGCCAGTTCCGCCTGAGCCTTCGAAAGCCGCGTCACGGTCTCGCGCCGCTCGGCCCACAGGGTGACAGTCGTTTTGCCGCCGGCCAGCACCAGCAGGGCGTGAACCAGGCCCAGCGGCTCCACATCCACCGAAAACCGCGTCCGCCAGACCGGGCCTTCGCGCAGCGATGCGGCGCTCGACCCGTCCTTCTCGATCTCGAACTGAGCGACGGCGGCACCCTGCGGCGTCGCCATGGGGACCTCGAACAGCCAGGACGAGGTCCTGACCTGCGTTTCCCCATCGGCGCGCGGCGCGTCCGGCAGGGAGGCGAGCTGGAACAGCTCCTGCCGGGCGATGGCCCCGCTGGTCGCGCGCTCCAGGTGGTGCATCACCGTCGCCGGGTCCGCCCCTGCCGGAAGGTGCGGCTGAGCGGCCTTCTGCGCCTGAGGCGGCGCACCCTTCACCGGCGGCGGCGGCGCGGCGTCTGGATCAAGCGGCGGACGCGGCGCGGCCCGGCGCTCCACCCTCGGAGGCGAAGCGGGCAGGGGCTGCAGCTGGGCTTCGATACGCGCGTCCGCGCCGCTGCGGGCGGGGACGGTGGGCAGCGGCGCGGCCGGTCGCGCCGCCGGGGCCGAATCTGGCAGGGGTGATGTCGCCAGCCCCGGCGCTCC
>DGYN01000136.1:29869-43193 GCA_002398405.1 Caulobacteraceae bacterium UBA5005 | reverse complement strand
GTCGTCTCCAAGATCATCGAGTAAGGTTCACGCCGCTCGAAACCAACAGGGGCCCTCCGGAGCAATCCGGGGGGCCTTTTCTTTTTCCCTCACCGTGCGCTGCAAGCGCGGGGAGGGGGCTTCGCCCCAGGCGAAGCGGGTGGGAGAGCCCCATCGTTCCGAGCGCTCTGACCCAAGGGCCTTCCCCACCCGCCTCGGCTTCGCCTCGCCACCTCACGGAAGGTGAGGGAAAATGAAGCGCGCGAAACATATTCTCGCCTTGCTGCGTTCTATGCTCATCGGGGTTACGGCAAAGGTTGATCGACATGGCTTCACCCGCTCGCGTCCTGGCCGCTGTCGGCCTGACGCTGACGCTCGCCGCCTGCGAGACGACGCCGGCTCCCTCCGCCGAACCGGCCTTCAACGCCGCCGCCTTCACCTGGTCCACGGCGCGGGGCAGGGGCCAGATCAACGGACGACTGGTGCATACGGCGCGCGGCGTGACCTACAGCTGCCAGGGGGCGGGCGCGGTGCTGACGCCAGAGACGCCCTGGGTCCGGCGGCGAATGCAGTCCCTTTACGGATCGACCGAAAAGGCCGTCGAGCCAGTCGCCGCCGTTCGCCAGCGGATGCCGGCGGGCAGCCCCAACTATGACGCCTATGTTCGTCGCTCGCCCTGCGACGCCCAAGGCCGCTTCAGCTTCGGAGGCCTTCCCGACGGCGCCTGGTACCTGATCACCTCCGGCATGCCCTCGCCGTCGGGGGCCCAGCTCGCCTTCATGCGGCGCGTCGTCATCCGCGGCGGGGCGGCCGTCGAGGTCTCGCTCTAACCTTCCGCTAACCCTCTCCATTCACCTCATCTTTTGGGGCTTGGCCTTAGGTCCGTCTCTCCTGGCACGCGATTTGCGGTCCGTCTGCCGGAACACAGGGAGACGTTTCAGTATGGGTCGCTCCATACACATCGAGGTGATTGAGCCCTCCGCCCTCGGCCCGGCCGAGCAGGCGCTGTGGGCCTCGTTCCGCGCCGCGAGCCCCTCGCTCGCCAATCCCTATTTCGACATCCGCTACGCCCTGACCGCGGGGAGGATCTGCCCCGGAGCTCAGGTGGCCGTGCTCTATAGCGGCGACCGCATCGACGGGTTCCTGCCGTTCCAGCGCCGCGGCGGGCTGATCCAGCCGCTTGGCGCGCCGCTCACCGACTATCACGGGATCATCGGCCGGCCGGGCGTCGAAATCGACCTCGCCGAAGTGGTGCGCGATCTCGGCGCCGCGCGGTTCCGCTTCAATGGATTGAAGACCGGCGCCGCCCCGAAGGGCGCTGCCGCGCACCAGGCCGTGGTCGCTGACCTCTCAAACGGCTTTGACGCCTATGTCGAGGCCCGCCGGGCGGCCGGTCACGGGGACTTCTTCAAGGACAAGCGCCGCCGGCTGAAGAATCTGGAGCGGGATCACGCCCCTGTGGCCTTCTCGTTCGGCGGCGGCGATCACGCGGCCCTGGACTTCATCCTTGAGCTGAAACGCGATCAGCTGCGCCGCGACGGCCAGCACGATGTCTTTGATTGCGGCTGGACAGAGCGCCTGCTCCGCACCCTGCTCGACCACCCCGACCCCGATTTTGGGGCCCGCATCGCGGTGCTGCGCGCGGGCGACGCCATTGTCGCGGCCGAGATCGGCCTGATCTCCGGCGGCGCCTATCACCTGTGGTTCCCGGTCTATGACCCCGCCTACGCCCGCTATTCTCCGGGCCAGCTGATGACCCTGGAAACCCTCCGCGCGGCTTCCGAGCTGGGCGTCGCATCCGTCGATTTCGGCCCGGCGGGCGAGACCTACAAGCGCGCCTTCGCCGACGCCGGCGAGACCGTCTATGAGGGCGACATCCTCTCAAGCCCCATGGTGGCCGCGGTTTCCACGGCCCTGGGCTTCCGCGCCCAGCGCCTGAAGCTTGGGCGGCGGATCGACCGCATCCTGGCCTGCGAGCCGCAGCTGACCGGCCAGGTCGTCGCCGCCTCGAAATATGCGGGCGTCATTGCCCGCCGCCACACCGGCCTCACGGCCGCCGCCGCCGCCACGACCGCCGCCCTCGGCCTGGGCTTAGGTCTCGCCTTCGCTGTTGAATAGGAAACGAAAATGACTGCGCTCATCGCCCCCTGGACCGACGCCCAGAAGACCGGCTTTTTGAAAGCGCCGATCACCTTTTCCCACGGCCTGGCCGACACGGGGCTGTTCACCGACGAGAACCTGGTGAAGCTGCTCGATCGCTGGCCGCACGAGCTTTACGACATCAACCTGTTCGACTTCGACGACGAGGGTAACACTATCCTGCGGACCGGAACCCGGGGCCGCACCCCGGGCGAACAGGTCCTCGAGGGCATCAAGGGCGGCCGCGCCTGGGTTCAGCTGCGCCGCGCCGACCAAGGCTATGAGGGCCTGGGTGAGGTCATGCGCGCCGCCTTCGACGGCATCTCGGCGCAGGTGAAGGGTTTTCGGGCCGAAAACCTCAACGCTCAGCTGATCATCTCCGCGCCGCAGGCCAAGGTCGCCTATCACGCCGATGCTCCTGGCGTTGTCCTGTTCCATATGCGAGGCAGGAAGCGAATTTGGATCTATCCGAACGACGAAGCCCACATGCCTCAGGTTGGCATGGAGAACATCGTCCTCAAGCAACAGACCGAGGATTTGCCCTACAACCGCGCCATGGACGCGGCGGCCCAGGTGTTCGACCTTAATCCGGGCGAGGCCGCCTCATGGCCGCTGCATTGCCCGCATCGCATTGAAAACCTTGGCGAATTCAACTGCTCCCTGTCGGTGGACTATCAGACCTGGGAGAGCCGGATCATCAACGGCGCCCACTACGCCAACGGCCTGATGCGCCGCGCGAAGCTGCCCGTCGCCGCCATGGACAAGACCCCCAAAGCCGCCCGCGCCGCCCTGTGGGCCGCCCACGTGGCGCTCAAGCGCTTCAAGCTGGTGGAGGACAAGATCGCCAATCTGGATCGGGCCTTCGAACTCGACGGCAAGCCGATCGCGGCCTGACGAGGCGGACGATCTGGTCTAGTCTCCGGCCGGGAGCAGAAGGCCAGAGCCATGACCCTACTGTCGCTTGTTCTCGCGGTGATGATTCAGCCGCCCCAACCGCCGCCCCCACCGCTACCGCTTGTCCGGGCGCCTGTGCCGACGCGGATCGCTTCAGCGATAGAGCTGCCCCTGCCCGGCCTCCTGACGCGCAGCCACTACCGCGGCCTGCGCCTGATCTATGCCAAGGCGCCGGTCAGCGAGGATCTTGGCGTGATTGAGGTTCGGTCGGACTACGGACCCTGCAACCGGAGTATCCAGGAAGCCTTCGACAAGCTGGTGGAAGAGGCTGCCCGCCGTGGCGCGACCGCAGCCGCCGAGGTTCGCACTGACCAGGGCGACGCCACCAACTTCTCAGCCCGGAACTTTGTCTGCCGGTCGGGAATCCAGAGTGGCGTCAATACCGGAACGGTCGTCCTGACGGCGCGGCTGGTCCGGCCCTAAGCGGCCCGGCGCCGTTTCGGCGCGAAGGTCTCCGCCTGGGCCATGTCCCACTCGATCTGCAGATCAGGGCGCGCCTTGCCGCGCAGCAGCGATTCCTCCGCCAGCGGCGGATAGGCCTCATCGCCCCGGATCACCGCGCCGTTCTGATGGCGGATATGCAGGTGATCGGGGGTCAGGTCCTGCGGGTGGGTGACGCCGGCCGCGCCCAGCACCTCGGCGAGGGCCCGCAGGGTGTTCTTGTGGAAGCTGGCGACCCGGGGGGCCTTGTCCTCGACCACCAGGGCGGACTGGCGGGACTTGTCCTGAGTGGCGACGCCGGTCGGGCACTTGTTGCTGTGGCAGGAGCGGGACTGGATGCAGCCCACCGCGAACATGAAGCCCCGCGCCGCCATGACGAAATCGGCGCCCAGCGCGAAGGTGCGGACCATGTCGTAGGCGCTTACGATCTTGCCCGAGGCGCCGATCTTGATGTCGTCGCGCAAGCCCGCCCCGACCAGCACATTGCGCACGAAGGATAGGGCCTCCACCAGGGGCGCGCCCATATGGTCAGACAGCTCCATGGGCGCCGCGCCCGTGCCGCCCTCGCCGCCGTCGACGACGATGAAGTCCGGCTTGATCCCCGTCTTCAGCATGGCTTTGACCAGGGCCATGAACTCGTGCTTCTGGCCGATGGCGAGCTTGGTCCCGACAGGCTTGCCGCCGGAAAGCTCCCGCAGGCGGCCGATGAAGGCGCAGTATTCCAGCGGCGTCGAGAACTCCGGGTGGCTCGGGGGCGAGATGCAGTCGCGGCCCATTTCGATGCCCCGGGTGGCGGCGATCTCGGCGCTGATCTTGGCCTTGGGCAAGACCCCGCCGTGGCCGGGTTTGGCCCCTTGGCTGAGTTTGACCTCGATCATCTTGACCTGAGGATCGGCCGCCTGTTTGGCGAACTTTTCCGGATCGAGCCGGCCGTCGGCCGTGCGGGCGCCGAAATAGCCCGTGGCGATCTGCCAGATCAGGTCGCCGCCGTACTTGCGGTGGTACGGGCTGATCGAGCCCTCGCCGGTGTTGTGGGCGAATTCGCCAAGCTTTGCGCCCCAGTTGAGGGCCATGATGGCGTTGGCGCTGACCGCGCCGAAACTGGTGCCGGAGATGTTGAGGATTGATGCCTCATAGGGCTGCTTGCAATCCTTCCCGCCGATGGTCACCCGGAAGTCGTGATAGGTCAGGTGCAGGGGCTGCATCGAGTGGTCGATCCAGCCGTAGCCGGGGCCTCCGACATTGGCCACCGTACCGAAGGGATGCACGTCCTGCACATTCTTGGCCCTGCGATAAACGAGGTTGCGCTGTTCGCGGCTGAAGGGGACCGGGTCGCGGTCATCCTCGATGATGTACTGGCGGATCTCGGGCCGGATGTGTTCGAGCAGGAACCGCAGGTGGCCGATGATCGGATAGTTGCGCAGGATGGCGCGCGGTTTCTGGATCAGGTCGTGGATGCCGACCAGCGCCAGGGGTCCCAGGACGATCAGGCCAAAATACCAATAGGCCGACACCAGATAGCCCAGGAGGACGCAGGCGATCGTCGTCCACAGCACCAGCTGCAACGTGGCGTAGCGTGAAAGCATCATCATGTGCATGGCCGCCCCCGGCGTCCGATGGGCCGGTCAGGCCCGCTTGTTCAGCGTGATCGCTGTGCCCGGCGCCGCGACGGCGGTTCCGGCTGACCCATAGCCCGCGCCGGTAGAGCGGCGGGAAACAACCTCGTCGGCGACGGCGCGGACGATGCCCTCGGTGACCACCTTGGCCGCCTCCAGCGCGCGGCCGTGGCGGGCGAGGACGGCGTCAAAGGCTTCGGTGGCCCGCATCAGGGCGGTGCGCAGCTTGACCGGCGCACCCTCGATCAGGCTGCGGTCGCCGCGAATCTTGAGGGATTCATGCCGGTAGATGTTGGCCAGGCGCGAAGTCTCCTCCAGGGTGCGGGCCGCCTCGTGCGGACGGCGCTCCTCGAAGGCGCGGCATTCCTGACTGATCAGAGAGGTCAGGCTCTCGGTGAGGGTGATCAGGTTCTCGACACGCTTGGTCGCAGCTTCACTCATGACTCAAGTCCTTGCAGTTTCAACATTTCGCGCTGAACGGAGTCGGCCAGGCCGATGCCTCCGCCGCGCACAACCTGTTTGGAAAAGGCGTCCATCAGGAACGATTTGAACATTTCCTCGCCCTCGCCGCCGGAGAACTCACCACCGCCGACGTCCTTGAACATCTGGCCGAACATGATGGCCAGGAACGAGGCTTCGAAGTCCTTGGCGGTCGCGGCGATCCTCTCGCGCGTCCCGCCCTGGGGGGCGACGGGCGCGCCTTTAAGAATGTCGGGGGAAACCGAGACGGCGGTTTGCACTACATCACCTCGATTTCGGCCTGCAGGGCGCCCTGGGTCTTCAGGGTCTGCAGGATGGAGATCATGTCGCGGGGCGTGACCCCCAGGGCATTGAGGCCCGTGACCAGGTTCTGAAGCGAGGTGCCGTTCTTCAAGGTGATGAACTGTTTGCCGGTTTCCTCTTCGACCGAGACGGTGCTCTGCGGCACCACCGTGGTCTCTCCGCCCCGGGAAAGGGCGTTGGGCTGGCTGACGGCCGGAGATTCCTGAACGGAAATGGTGAGGTTGCCCTGCTGGATGGCGACGGTGGAAATCCGCACCGCCTCGCCGATGACAATGACGCCGGCGACTTCGTCGATCACCACCTTGGCGGCGCTGTCGGGCTCGACCTCCAGGGCCTCGATCGAGGTGGCGAAGTCGTTGGCCCTGACGCCGGGCGGGGGGGTGAGGGTCACGATGGTCGGGCTGTTGGCGACGGCGGTTCCGGCATAGCGGCCGTTGACCACGGCGGCGACGCGCTGGGCGGTGGTGAAGTCGGGATTGCGAAGGGTGAGGCGCAGTTCCTTCATGGAGGCCATGGAGAAGCCGATCTCGCGTTCGACGATGGCGCCCGACGCGATACGGCCCGCGGTCGGGACCCCCTTGAGCACCACTGAGCCGGACGCGCCGCCGGCTGAAACCGCACCGGTCTGGACCGTGCCCTGGGCCACGGCATAGGCCTCGCCGTCCGCGCCGATCAGCGGTGTGACCAGGAGGGTGCCGCCCAACAGGCTCTTGGAATCGCCCATGGCCGATACGGTGACGTCGATCTTCGACCCCGCCGCCGCGAAGGCCGGCAGGTTTGCGGTGACCATGACAGTGGCGATGTTCTTGGTGTTGAGGTTGGTGTCGCGGACGTTGACGCCCAGGCGCTCCAGCATGTTCTCGATGCTCTGCCGGGTCATCGGCGCGTTGCGCAGGTTGTCCCCCGTGCCGTTCAGGCCGACGACCAGGCCATAGCCCACCAGGGCGTTGGTGCGGTTGCCCTCGAACTCGACGATGTCCTTGATCCGGGACTTGGCCAGAGCGGGAGCCGACCCGGCGAAGGCGGTGAGCAGAAGGGCGATGACGACAAGCAAACGGCGCATGGTTTGATCCGGCGGTGGGGCCCATAAGCGGCCTCGCCCGGCCATGCGCGATTCGTGCCAGTTTGGCGCGCTGAAAACACAGGAAAAATCAACAACTTAAAAGGTTAACACAAAGCCTGTTTGGTCGCAGGCAATTTCTGCCGAGTCTTAAGAGGTCGGAAAGGTTGAAGGGCGGAAAATCCGTCCCATGTGCTTGGCTACGCCGCGTCAGACCTCATGAACATGAAAGTGAATGCGACAGGCCGTGTGGGCGTCGTGGGCGGCGCCAAGGGCCCTCAACGCGCGGGCGGGCAGTTCACGCTGGGGCCAATCGGCGGCGCCCAGGAAGCTGCGCCCACGGCCCCCAGCGCCTCGGTTACCGGCGTCTCCTCGATCGATGCGCTCCTTGCCCTGCAAGCGGTTGGCGATCCCACCGAGCGCAAGCGCCGGGCCGTTGGCCGGGCCACGAAAATCCTTGATGTCCTGGATGAGGTAAAGGTTTCCCTGCTCGAAGGGGCGGTCTCTCCCGCTGCCCTGGACCGGCTGATGACCGCCGTACGCGACCAGCGCGACCAGACCGACGATGCTCGCCTGGAGGGCGTGCTGAACGAGATCGAGACCCGCGCCGCCGTCGAACTCGCAAAGCTTGGCCGCTCCTAACACTGGGGCGTGAACTCACGCATCGCGCGACCCCCGTTGTGCACTCCAAACTCTTTGGTATAAGCGCCTCGCTCCAGAACCCTGGGGCGGGGGAAGTTCAGCGTGAGGGCGTCAATGAAGGCGGCCACGGTAAAGGCTGAGGGCAGCGCGGAATACCGCCCGTCCGACGCCGAAGAGTTCATGAACGAGCGTCAGCTCGAATATTTCCGGCAGAAGCTTCTGCGGTGGAAAGAGGACATCCTCAAGGAGTCCCGCGAAACCGTATCGCATCTGCAGGCCGAGACAGAGAACCATCCCGATATCGCCGACCGGGCGTCGTCGGAAACCGACCGCTCGCTCGAGCTGCGGACCCGCGACCGCCAGCGCAAGCTGATCTCCAAGATCGACGACGCTCTACGCCGCATCGAAGATGGCTCCTACGGCTATTGCGAAGAGACGGGCGAGCCCATCACCCTTCTCCGTCTCGAAGCCCGCCCCATCGCCACCCTGAGCCTCGAGGCGCAGGAACGGCACGAGCGGAGAGAACGCGTTCACCGCGACGACTAGGCAAAGCTTGAACACGATGGCGGGATTAGGGGTTAGAGTGCCTCATGACTGACCGTCTGTGCATCGCCTCCGTCCAGGCCAACCCCACGCTGGGGGCCATCGAGCATAATGAGGCGCTGGCCCGTGACCGGATCCGCGAGGCCCGGGTGCTTGGCGCGGACGTCGTCCTGTTCTCGGAACTGTTCCTGATGGGGTATCCGCCGGAAGACCTGGTCCTCAAGCCAGCCGCCGTCGCCGCGTGCCAGGCGTCGCTCAAGCGCCTGGCGGAAGAAACCTCCGGCGGCCAGATCGCCGTCCTGATGGGCGCGCCCTGGCCGGGAGCCGGCGCCCTGCCGCGCAATGCCCTGGCCCTGCTGTGCGACGGCGAGATCAAGGACGTGACGTTCAAGGTCGACCTGCCCAACTACGGCGTCTTCGATGAGCGCCGCGTGTTCGAACCCGGCGCGGCCCCTAAGGTCTTCGAGGTCAAGGGCGTGAAACTGGGCGTTCCGGTCTGCGAGGACATCTGGTCGGGCGGCGTGTGCGGCGCCCTGAAGGCGCTCGGGGCGGAGATCCTGCTCGTCCCCAATGGGTCACCCTTCCGCTACACGGCGCTGGACGAGCGCTGCGATATCGCCAAGGCCCGGGTCGCCGAGACCGGCGTGCCGATGGTCTATGTCAACCAGGTGGGCGGCCAGGACGAACTGGTGTTCGACGGCGGCTCCTTCTGCCTGCAGCCCGACGGAGAGATCGCCCAGCGCCTGCCGCTCTTTCAGCAGGCCCTCGGTCTTTCGGTCTGGGGGCGCGGCTTGGACGGTTGGCGCCTGGTTGAGGCGGGCATGGCCGATTGGCCCGGCCAGCTGGAGGCCATGTACCGCGCCATGGTGCTGGGCCTTCGCGACTATGTCGGCAAGTCGGGTTTTCCGGGTGTCGTCCTGGGGATGTCCGGCGGCATCGACTCTGCCATCACCGCCGTCATCGCCGCCGACGCCCTGGGGGCGGGCAAGGTTCGCTGCGTCATGCTGCCTTCACGCTATACCAGCCAGGATAGTCTCGAAGATGCAAAGGCTTGTGCCGAAAACATCGGGTGCGCCTATGAGACCATTTCCATTGAGCCGGCGGTTGCGGCTTTTTCGCAGATGCTGGGTCCCGTCTTCGCCGGAAAGGGCCCGGACCTCACCGAAGAAAACATCCAGAGCCGGGTCCGGGGCGTCACTCTGATGGCCATTTCCAACAAGTTCGGCCCCATGGTCCTGACGACCGGCAACAAGTCCGAGATGGCGGTCGGCTACGCCACCCTCTACGGCGACATGTGCGGCGGCTACAATTGCCTGAAGGACGTCTACAAGACCGACGTCTACCGCCTGGCCGAATGGCGCAACGCCAATGACCCCTTCGATGTGGCGAAGGCTCCGATCCCGGCGCGCATCCTCACCAAGGCCCCGTCGGCCGAGCTTCGCCCCGGCCAGAAGGACCAGGACAGCCTGCCGCCCTACGAGGTGCTGGACGCCATCCTGCATGGCCTGGTCGAGGAAGAGGCGACCCTGGACGAAATCGTCTCCCGCGGGCTGCCCGCCGCCGATGTCGAACGCGTGCAGCGCTTGCTCTATGGTTCGGAGTACAAGCGCCGCCAGGCGCCGCCGGGGGTCAAGATCGGGCTCAAGGCTTTCGGCCGCGACCGGCGCTATCCGCTGGTCAACGGGTTCCGGGACAAGATCACGCCCCCTATCGCTGATAGGGATTGAAATAGAGCTGAAAAATGGGCGAACTAAAGCTCAAAGGGTAAGAGGGAATCGTACTGCGTATGACGCCGCTTGTCTTCACAGGCGCCTTGGGCGCGGCCTTGATACCGGTCATCGCGCCGGCGGCTGACCGCGCGGGCGTATGGACGCTCAGCGAACCGAACGTCCTGGGCGCTCCGGCCAAGTTCATTGTCACCGGATTGGACGAAGCCGCCGCCGCCGCCGCCGTCTCTGCCGCGCGGGCCGAAATCGACCGCCTGGAAAGCATTTTCAACAGCCGCCGGCTGGGTTCCGAACTGGTGGCCCTCAACGCCGCCTCGTCGATGGTGGTCTCGCCTGAACTCTTTGAAGTGATCGAGCGGGCCGAGGCGATGCGCATCGCGTCTGGCGGCGCCTACAACGGCGGTCTGGGCGAAGCCCTGCGGCTTTGGCGGGACGCGGAACACAGCGCCCCTGACGCGGCCCTGCTGCAGGCCGCGGCCGACGCGGCCACCGCGCCCGTGGGTCTGGACCCCGCGACCCGCACCGTCACCCGGCCGAGCGGCGTCCTTTTCGCCCTCGACGGCATCGCCAAGGGCTACATCGTCGACAAGGCCCTGTGCGCGGGCCTGGCCGCCGCGCCGGTCAAGGGTATGGCGGTTGATATCGGCGGCGAGGTGGCCTGCCAGGGCCTGGCCCCGGACGGCCTTTCCTGGAAGGTCGGCGTTCCCGATCCGACCCAGCCCGCGGCCATCGCCCCGGTCCTCGCCCAAGGCCAGCTGCGCGACGCCGCCATCGCCACCTCCGGCCGCGGCCCCCGCGACCGCGTCATCGGCGGTAAGCCCTATTCCGCCACCCTGTCGCCCATGACGGGCCAGGCTGCCCGGCAGAACATCTCCGCCACGGTGATCGCCAAGTCGGCCATGGAGGCCGACGCTCTGGCCACCGCGGCGCTGGTCATGCCGCCGGCCCAGGGTCTCAGCTTCGTCGAACGCATGGGCGGCCAGGCGCGGATTACCAGCCTCGACGGCCTGGTCCACCGCACCAGCGGCTGGGCGGGCCTCGCCGCCGAGCCTGCCGCCGCCCTGACCTGCCAGGCGCCGTCCGCCGCCGCCCCGGCCAAGTGGAACGCTGACTGGGCGGTCGAGATCGTCTATACCGCCCCGGACCGCGCGATTAACCGCCGCGACGCCGACTTCCGTCCGCCCTACATGGCCATGTGGATCACTGACGGGCAGAACCGCCCGGTCCGCACCCTGGTCCTCGTCGGCCGCGACGAGCGCTGGCAGAAGGACAACTACATCTGGTGGGGCATGTACAAGGACCGGGCGCCCAAGCTCGTCGACCTGCGCTCCACCGCCACCCAGCTGGATGGCACCTATCCGACCTACTGGCCCGGCTACAACGACGACTGGAAGTTCATTCCGCAGGGCGAGTACATCCTGCACATTGAAACCAGCCGTGAGCGCGGCCAGCACACCTACCGCACCGTCAAGATCACGCTCGGCAAGGACGGCTTCAAGACCGTGGTGCCCAAGAGCGCCGAGGGTGGCGGCATGCAGCTGACCTACGGCAAGCGCGACTAATGGCCAAAAAACCTGTCGCCAAACCGTCGGGCGCCGGCGGTTTCTACCGCCTTTTGCGTGACTGGCACGGCTATCTGTCGGCCGCCTCGTTCATCGCCCTGCTGTTCTTCGCCGCCACCGGCATCCTGCTGAACCACCCGGGCCTCCTGAGCGGCGAGGGCAAGCCCCTGGTCGAAAAGACCCTGACGCTGTCACCCGACCAGATCGCCAAGGTGAAGGCGGCCAAGGAGCCGGGGAGGGCGCTTTCGGAAATCGTGGCGGAAACGGAAACCCTCAGCGGCGACTACCAGAACGGCGAGATGTCCGGCGCGGACGTGTTCGTGCGGATGCAGGGGGCCAAGGGCTCCACCGATCTGCGGGGCAATATCGAGACGGGCCTCACCACCGTCACCGTCGAGCGGCTCACCGCCGTCGAGGTCCTGAACGGCCTGCATCGTGGCGAGCTGGCCGGCGCGGCCTGGCGGTTTTGGATCGACGTCATCGGCGGCCTGCTGATCGTCATGTCGATCCTGGGCTACATCCTGTTCTTCAGCCTGCGTTTCCGCATCCGCACCGCCCTGATCGTCACCGGTTTGAGCCTCGCCTTGATGATCGGCCTCTTCGTCGTCCTGGTGCCGTGAAGACCCTGCTGGCGGCCGTGGCGGCGGTTTTCGCCCCGCAGGCAGCCCTGGCCTACCACTTCGAAGCCGACGTCCTGGGGACCCGCGCCAACTTCGTGCTGTCCGCCCTGAACGGCCCCGATGCGCTCGCGGCCTATGGCGCGGCTTTGGCGGAGATCGCCCGGCTGGGCGCGCTGTTCCATCCTGCCCCGACGGCCTCGCCGGAACTCGATGAGGTAATGGCGGCGGCGGAGGCGATGCGCACTGCCTCGAACGGCGCCTTCGATGCGCGGCTGGGCCTGAACGGGATCGCCAAGGGTTACATCGTCGACCGCGCCCTGGCCGCCGGCCTTGCCGCCGCGCCGGTCAAGGGGATGCTGGTCGATATCGGCGGCGACATGGCCTGTAAGGGGATCGCCCCCGACGGCGCCTGGATCGTCGGCCTGACGGACCCCCAGCTTCCCTACGACAATGCGCCGCTTGTCTGTGAAGTCGCCCTGCAGGACCAGGCCATCGCCACCTCCGGCCTTGGCCCCCGCGGCCAGCAGACCACCGACCCCCGTACTGGCCTTCCGCCGACCAACTTCTCCGCCACCGTGGTCGCCGCAACAGCAATGCAGGCGGACGCCTTCGCGACGGCGCTCCTGGTGCTTGATCCAGAGGAGGGCGCAGCCCTCGCCGACCGCACGCCCGGCATCGAAGCCCAGATCACCGGCGCTGATGGCGCGGTCACCACCACCAGCGGCTGGTTGCGTCTCGCCCAGAACACCCTGCCGCCCAAGCGCGAGGCATCGAAGCCCTGGGCCAACTGGCAGGCGCTCACCACCTTCACCGCGCCCAGGCGGGTCCTGGAGCGCGACCCCGATTTCCGCAGCCCCTATGTCGCCATGTGGGTCACCGACAAGAACAACAAGCCGGTCCGCACCCTGATCCTAGTCGGCCGCAAGCCCGACTGGCAGCGCGACAACTACATCTGGTGGGCGCTCTACAAGACCCGCAACACCCGCCTGGTCGACGTGCGCTCCATGTCCACCAGCCTGTCAGGCCAGTACAACGTCTTCTGGGACGGGGTGGATGACGACGGAAAGCCCGTGGCGCTTGGCGACTACATCCTCCACGTCGAGACCAGCCGCGAGAAGGGCAAGCACACCTACCGCACCATGCCGGTCACCTTCGGCAAGGCCAGCTTCAAGGCCGCCCTTCCCAAGACCGAAGAGGGCGGCGGCATCGCGATCGCGTTTGATCGGTATTGACCCACCTCCCCCGTGACCGAAGGGAA
>DGYN01000136.1:0-29630 GCA_002398405.1 Caulobacteraceae bacterium UBA5005 | reverse complement strand
CGGCGGGAGGGGGACCGCGCGTAGCGTCAGCGAAGCGGGGTGGAGGGGGCGAGCGGCAAGCGCCGGTGGATGGGGCTCGCCCCCTCCACCACGCCCTGCGGGCGCGGTCCCCCTCCCGCCGCTTCGCGGGAGAGGTAGTTAGGTGATGTCCGGCATGGCCGGCGCGTCTTCTTCGTCCACCGCCATCTCCTGTATCCGGGGCAGGAGTTCCTCGACGGTGTCGACCGAGCGCCAGACGTCCATGAAGGACAGCGGCGTCATCTTGGCTTCCACCGTGTGGGTCAGAAGGTCGAACAGCGGGATCCAGAAGTCCTTCTGGTTCAGGAAAACGATGGGCTTCTTGTGCAGCGACAGCCGCGCCCAGCTCATCAGTTCGATGACTTCTTCCAGGGTGCCGATGCCGCCCGGCAGGACGGCAAAGGCGTCGGCCTCGTCGTACATGATCTTTTTGCGCTCATGCATGGACTCGACGACGATGGTCTCCACCTCGTCATAGAGCACCTCACGGCTGCGCAGGAATTCAGGCATGACGCCCAGGACCTTGCCGCCCGCCTCGTGGGCCGCCCGGGCGCAGGCGCCCATCAGGCCGACGCCGCCGCCGCCATAGATCATGCGCACGCCGCCTTCGGCGAGGGTTTTGCCAAACTGCGTGGCGGCCGCGATGAATTCGGGATCGGCGGCGTTGGAGGCGCCGCAATAGACGCAGACGGAGTCGATAGGTTTCGCTTTGCTCATTTGTCGCTACATAACGCATGAAACCCTGACGAGACCATGCGACAGTACGCCGGACCCCGATATTGACCCTGCGTGTCGCGAGAAGCGCGAGGGCGCCTGACGCGGTCGCGCCGCGCGACGTCAAGATCGACGCCTTCGCCTCGCTGAAGCATCTGTTCGAACTGCAGCTGCGCTCCAAGGCCCCCCAGCTGCGCATCCGGCTGGCCGCGGCCCTGCTGCTGGTCCTGGCCGGCAAGGCCCTGGGCGTCTGGGCGCCGCTGATGCTGGGCCAGGCGATCAACCTCCTGGCCGAGGGGCGCTCCCTGCCGCAGCAGGCCGGCATCGGCTTTGTCGGCCTGATTGTCGGCTGGATCCTGATCCGGCTGGTCTCGTCCCTGGCGCCACAGATCCGCGACCTGATCTTCATGCCGATCAGCCAGGCGGCTCAGGCCAGGGCCGCCGCGGAAACCTTCGCTCACGCCCTTTCGCTCTCCGTCGAATTCCACCAGTCCAAACAGACGGGCTCGCTCGCCCGGACCATCGACCGCGGCGCCAGGGCCATGGATTTCCTGCTGCGCGCCTTTGTCTTCAACCTCGGCCCCACGGTGGTGGAGCTGATCCTGGCGGCGGTGGTGTTCATCGCCTATTTCGATTGGCGTTACGCGGTCTGCGCCCTGGTCACCGTGGCCATCTATGCCTGGATCACCTTCGCGATCTCGGACTGGCGCATCCATCACCGCCGCGAGATGAATGAGGCCGACTCAGCCGCCGCCGGCATCGCGGTGGACGCCCTGATCAACTACGAGACGGTGAAGTCCTTCGGCTCGGAAGGCCGGGCCTCGGCGGCCTACGAGGGGGCGCTGGCGACCTACACCCGCGCGGCGATCAAGGCCAACGCCTCCATGGCCCTGCTCAATGCGATCCAGACGGTGTTGATGGCCATCGCGCTCGGCGTCACCGCCATCATGGCGGGCCTGGATGCGACCCAGGGAAAGCTTGGACCGGGCGATGTCACCGCCGCCATCCAGATTCTCATGAACCTCTTCGTGCCGCTGAATTTCCTGGGCTTCACCTACCGCGAAATCCGCCAGGCCTTCGTCGACATGGAGAAGATGCTCGAGCTGCGCGCCCAGAGCGCGGAGATCGCCGACGCCCCCGACGCCGTCGACCTGCCGCCGGGCAAGGCCAAGGGGGGAGTGCTTTTCTTCGACCGGGTTGCCTTCCGCCACGGCGCGCGAAGCCAGGGGGTGGAAGAGATCACCTTCAAGGCCGAGCCCGGCAAGACCGTCGCCCTGGTGGGACCGTCGGGATCGGGCAAGACCACCCTCGTGCGCCTGGCCATGCGGCTCATCGATCCGGAGGGCGGCAGCGTCAGTCTTGACGGCGTCGATCTTCGCAAAGCGCGGTCGGTGTCCCTGCACGGCGCCGTGGCCCTGGTTCCGCAGGACGTCGCCCTGTTCAACAACAGCCTGGCGGCCAACATAGGCTTTTCCCGGCCCGGCGCCACGCTGGCCGAGATCCGCGAGGCGGCGGACGCGGCGGAACTGGGGCCCTTTATCGACGGTCTGCCCAAGGGTCTCGAGACCCCGGTGGGCGAACGGGGGCTGAAGCTTTCCGGCGGCGAGCGGCAACGGGTCGGCATCGCCCGCGCCCTGCTGGCCAATCCGCGGCTCCTCATCCTGGACGAGGCCACCAGCGCGCTGGACAGCCGCACCGAGGAGGCGATCCAGCAGACCCTGCGCAAGGCTCGCCAAGGCCGCACCACCCTGGTCATCGCCCATCGCCTGTCGACCATCGCCGACGCCGACCTGATCCTGGTTCTGAAAAAGGGCCGCATCGTCGAACGCGGGACCCATGAGGCCCTGTTGGAAGCACAGGGGGAATACGCGTCCTTGTGGCGCAGGCAGACGAGAAATCGGCCGCGATTAACCGATCGCTTGCCTTCCGAGTCCTAGGCTTACGGCTCGATTAAAGGAGCCAATCCGTGGGCGAAGCGCGCGCGGGCCAGAGATTGCCCAACATCAAGCTGGCCGAAATTGTCGGCATGGACCTGAAAACCGTCGAAACCGACGCCTTGCTGGCTGGCCGGCGGGCCATCCTGATCGGCATTCCGGGGGCCTTCACGCCCACCTGTTCCGAACGGCACGTGCCGCAGTTCGTAATGGCCGCCGACAGCCTCAGAGCCGCGGGCTACGACCTCATAGCCTGCATCATGCCTAACGATCCCTGGGTGACCCAGAAGTTCGCCCAGAGCATCGATCCGCAGCGGAAGCTGCGTTTCCTGTCGGACGGCAATCTCGATTTCATCAAGGCGACGGGCCTGACCAGCCACGAGGACGAGTTCTTCATGGGCGCGCGCTCAGCCCGCTATGTGATGACCGTGAACAACGCCGTGGTCGAACGGCTCAATGTCGAGCCGACCATCATCTCGATGAGTTGCACCAATCTGCGCGACGTGATGGAAGTCTAGGCCCTTAAACAGGGGCCTTTTCGATGCGCTATCTGCACACCATGGTCCGGGTGAGGGACCTCGACGCCGCCCTGCACTTCTACCGCGACCTCCTGGGTTTGGTGGAGGTGCGCCGCAAGGATGTTCCCGCCGGGCGCTTCACCCTGGTGTTCCTGGCGGCTCCCGAAGACGCGCACAATCCTGACGCGCCCCAGGTCGAACTGACCTTCAACTATGATGCCGAGGACTATCAGGGCGGACGAAACTTCGGCCATCTGGCCTACGAGGTGGAAGATATCTACGCGGCTTGCCAGCGGCTCGCCGACGGCGGCGTCGTGATCAACCGCCCGCCCCGCGACGGGCGCATGGCCTTCGTCCGCTCGCCGGACGGCATATCGATTGAGCTTCTGCAAAAGGGCGGGGCGCTGTCGCCTGTCGAGCCTTGGGTTTCCATGCCCAACACCGGAGCCTGGTGATGCTGCGCAAGATCGTCCCCATTGTTCTGGCGGCCCTCATCGCCGCCCCCGCGGCCACGGCCCAGGCGCCCAGTGCGGCGCAGATCCTCGCCGCCTCGCCGAAGTCGGACTGGCGCGAGCTCAACCCGATGAACACCCTCTATATGGACCTCGACCGCGGCCGGGTGATCATCGAATTGGCCCCGAGTTTCGCGCCAAGGCACGTCGATAACCTGCGCAGACTGGTGAGCGACCGCTATTTCGACGGCCTGGCCATCCTGAGGTCGCAGGACAATTACGTCGTTCAATGGGGCGACCCCAACGACGAGGAACCGACCGCAAGGCCGCTGGGTGGGGCGGCGAGCAAGCTGGCGCCCGAATTCACCAGGCGCGACATCACTGGCGTCGTCTGGACGCCGATCCCCGACCGCGACGCCTATGCCCGGCAGGTGGGGTTCGCCGACGGATTTCCCGCCGGCCGTGATCCCGACTCCGGCGAGACCTGGCTCCTGCACTGCTACGGCATGGTGGCGGTAGCCAGGGGCAATCCGGCGGACAGCGGCAGCGGCAGCCAGCTCTACGCCATCAACGGCCATGCGCCGCGGCATCTGGACCGCAACATGACGGTGGTCGGCCGGGTGGTGGCGGGGATGGATATTCTCGCCTCCCTGCCGCGCGGCACGGGCAATCTCGGCTTCTATTCGCTGCCTGAGCAGAGGACGCCGATCAACCGCGTCCGCTTCGCCGCTGAACTGCCGGAGAACCAGCGCATCCCGATGGAGGCGCTTCGCACCAATACCGACACCTTCGCCCGGGTGACCGAGGCGCGCCGTAACCGCAAGGACGACTTCTTCCACGTCTCCGCCGGCGGCATCGATGTCTGCAACGTCGGCCTGCCGATCCGCGAGCCGCGCTAGCGGGACTTGCGGGCGGGAGCCTTCGCCTTCGCCTTGACCTTCGGTTCGGGAGGCGGCGGCGGGACGGGGGGCACGAAGGCGGGGGTCGGAGAACCCGCCGCATTGACCATGCAACGGCCGGGATCGGCCATCCCATGCAGGCCCAGGCAGAAGATGTCCTCATAGGGTCCGCGGTCGGCGCTCGCCAGGCACTGGTAGAGCATCAGCTTTGAGCTCTTGAGGCAGTCCAGCGTCTGCGGCTCGTCCAGCAGGCCGTCGATCGCCGCGGCCCTGTCCTCCCCCGCTTCCCCCAGGGCGACCAGGGCGGCCAGCGCCAGGCCCCGGTTGACGACGCCGGTATAGGGGCCGGGGACGGGGGTGGAGATCAGGCTGATCGGCGGCTCGGCCAGGGCGGTCCTGTGCAGAAGGTCGACCTCGGTGGAGGCAGGGATCAGCCGGCGCAGGGAAAGGGTCCTGGCCTCCTCCAGCCGGACCTGCGGATTGACCGGCAGGATCTTCGACCAGGGCTGGCGCTGGACGTCATAGGCCGACTGCTGCACCGCGCGCCCCTGCACCCAGGCCTTGGCCCCGATGGAATCCAGGGAGGCGATGGCCAGGCCCGCCGCCGAGGCTGATCCGGGGAAGCTCGCCGCATAGTCGGGCCGTTCGATCAGGCGCCTGGCGAGGTCGGTCCTCGCCGCATCGTCGATGGAATACTCGCGGAAGGCGTCGGCGAATTCGGGATGGCCGAGCGCGGCGATGGCGACAAAGGCTACCGCCCCACGCTGCATCTGTTTTGGCTCAAAGGCCGCGCCGGCGCGAAGGGCGGCCGAGACCTGGGCCTCATCGCCGAAATTGGCCGATATCGCGGCTGCGGACGCCATGGCCTGGCGGAAGGCGGCGGCCTCCTCGGCGAGGTTGCGGGCCAACGCCCTTTGCTTGGGCAGGACAATGATCGGCGGCGGCGGCTCAGGCGGCGGCGGAACATAGGCGATGGGCGCGGGCGCTGGCGGAGGCGGGGGAGGGGTCGCGCAACCCGCGGCCAGGGCAAGCAGGGTTAGGGCGGCAAGGCGAGAGGGGCGCGGCATCCCCGCGAAAAGGGCTGGGCGGCCATAAGGTTGCCTGCGATTGACAGGGAAGAAATTTACGCGCGTAATAAATTCATGTTGCCAGAGGTCCTCGACGCCCTGATCCGCGCCAGCCTGGCCGGCAGCCTGGGCGCCGTTCTGGTGTTGATCCTGCGCGTTCCGGTGCGGTGGTTTTTCGGCGCACGAACCGCCTACAGCCTTTGGATTCTGGCGCCCTTGATGGCCGCCGCGAGCCTCATCCCCACCCCCGCCGCCCTGGCCTTGCCGCTTCCCCAGGTCCTGCCGTCCCTGGCGCGGGAGATCGGCGGACCGGTCCTGATCTTCTGGCTGGCGGGCGCGGCCCTCCTGGCCGCGGCCCTGGCGGCGGTCCACGGCCGGTTCCTGTGGGCGCTGGGTAAACCCTCCCTCGACGGTGGCGGCCTTCCGATCCTTCGGGCCCGCGACGACAAGGCGGTCGGCCCGGCCGTGGTCGGGGTGATCAGCGCCAAGATCGTCCTGCCAGCAAACTTCGAGGGCCGCTACTCCGAGACCGAGCGGGCCATGGTCCTGGCCCACGAACGCAACCATCTGTTCGGCCACGACGCCCAGGCGATCACCCTGTCGGCCCTGCTGCGCTGTCTGAACTGGTTCAACCCCCTGGCGCACCTTTGCGCGCATCTCTTCCGCATCGACCAGGAGCTGGCCTGCGACGCCGCCGTCCTCGCCCAATACCCTAAGGCCCGCCGCACCTATGCCGAGGCCCTGCTCAAGACCCAGCTCGCCGGGTCCGTACCGCCCTTCGGTTGCCAGTGGCCGGCGAAGGGTGAAAACCCCCTGGAGCAGTGCATCGCGCTCCTTTCCGCACCGGTGCAAGGAAAGCGGCGCAAGCTTCTCGGCGGCGGGTTGGTCGCGGGCCTTGCACTCTTCGCCTCAGCCCTTTCCTGGGCCGCGGAGCCCGCGCCGCTGTTTGCCATGCCGGTGAACACTCTGCATTTCTGGGCAGGGCTCAAGGACGACCCGGCCTTCATGAGTCATGTTCCGCCAAAGGTCGTTCAGTCGGGCGAGACTATCACCCGCTTCCTCGAGGTGGCGGAGGGGGAGTATTATTCGGTCACCTTGACCCCGACCCTGCAACGCTCGGGAATGGTCAGCATCGCCGCCGATATCGAAAAGGACGGTCAGGTCGTGCGCCGCACGACGGTAATGCTGGAGCAGGGCGAACCCCGCAAGATCAGGGTGGGAGGCCGCAACCTTTTGGTCAGCGCCAAAGTGGCGAACTAAGCCCAAATTCCGTGACTGGGGTGTGGCGGGCTAGCCGTCCTCGAGCCGGTCGATCAGGGCCCTGAGCTTGGCGATGTCCTCGTTGTTGAGCTTCTGGCGTTCGGCGAAGTGGGTGACCATCGGCGTCAGCTGGCCGCCGAACAGCCGGTCGAGCAGGCCCTGGCTTTCGGCTTCCACATAGTCCGACCGCGCGATCAGCGGATGGTAGGTGAGGCGGGCGTTGGCCCGCCGGCTCTCGACGGCGCCCTTTTTCAAGAGCCGGTTGATCAGGGTCTTGACCGTGGCCGCGCCCCAGGGCTGCCGCGCGAGGACATGGGCGACCAGATCCTCCGACCCCATCGGACCCTCGTCCCACAGGGCGTCCATGATCAGACTCTCGGCCGAGGTGATTTGCATGCAAACAAATTTACGGACGTAATAAAATCTTGTCAACGCGGACCGGGCGCTCTAGAAAAATTACGCGCGTAATAAATCCTCGGAGATCCGCCATGCTCACCCGTCGAAGCCTCACCGCCGCCGGCGCCGTCATGCTCGCCCGCCCGGCCTTCGCCAAACCCGGCCACATCCGCCCTGACCTCTATGGCTGGGAAGGGGGCAGGGACCCCGTCCCCGAATTCACCGCCGCCGGCCTTCCCGCCAGCGGCCGCATGGCCCCGGAAAATGAACCCGGCGAGCGCTTCATCCTGACCGGCCGCGTTCTCTCCTGGGATCGGGGCGTCCCGGTCGCAGGCGTGATGATCGCCGCCTACCAGACCAATGCTGGGGGAATCTATGAGCGCGTCGCCGATCCTGAGGGCGTCCAGCGCATCCGCCTGCGCGGCTCGGTCACTACCGACCGGGAGGGCCGCTACGCCTTCCACACCATCAAGCCCGGCATATACCCGTCGCGCGCCGAGGCGGCCCACATCCACATGACCGTCTTCGAACCCGGCCGCCGCCCCTACTGGATCGACAACGTCGTGTTCCAGGGTGAGGCGATGGTCGACGCCAGCTACCTCCGCAAGCAGGATCTGCGCGGCGGCAGCGGCATCGTCCGACTGACTCGCACCCCACAAGGCGTCTGGACTGGAGCCCGCGACATCCGCCTGGAGCGCCATCCGGCCTAGAGGACGCCGTCCGCTATCAACGCCTCGATCTCATCGTCCGAAAACCCATAATCCGCCAGCACCTCCCGCTTGTGCTGTCCCGGCTCCGGCGCTGCGCTGCGCAAGGCGCCGTCCACCCCGTCGATGTCGATCGCCTGGCCGACCAGGGTGATCGTCCCCATTCGCGGGTGAACCACGTCGCGGGCCATGTTCAGGTGCTCGACCTGCGGGTCGGCGAAGACCTGGTCGATGCGGTTGACTGGCCCGCAGGGGACGCCCGCGTCGTTGAAGAGGTCCACCCAATGCTGCGTGGACTTGGTTTTGGTGACGGCCTCGATTTCAGCGTTCAAGGCCGCCCGGTTCCTGTGCCGGACCTTGGGCGTGAACCGCTCGTCCTCCACCAGGTGCGATAGGCCCAGCGCCGCGCACAGGTCCTCGAACATCGGCTGGCCGACCGCGGCCAGGTTAATGACCCCGTCGGAGGTCGCCACCAGTCCCATGGGCGCGGCGGTAGGATGGTCGTTGCCGGTCTGGCCGGGGATCTCCCCCTCCATCAGCCAGCGGGCCGCCTGGAAGTCGAGCATGGCCACCTGGGCCTGGAGGAGGGAGGTCTTGATCCAGCGCCCCTCGCCGGTGACCTCGCGCTCCAGAAGCGCCGTCATCGCCCCCAGCGCCGCGAACAGGCCCGCCGACAGGTCCGCCACCGCGATCCCGGCCCGCATCGGGCCCTGGCCCGGGAGGCCGGTCACCGACATCAGTCCGCCCATGCCCTGGGCGATCTGGTCCAGTCCCGGCCGGTCCGCATAGGGACCATCATCGCCGAACCCTGAGATCGACACATAGACCAGGCGCGGATTGATCGCCTTTAAGGCCGGATAGTCGATCTTCAACCGCCGCTTCACGTCCGGCCGGTAGTTTTCGAACACCACATCGGCTGTCGCCGCCATACGCAGGAACACCTCACGCCCCGCCGCTGATTTCAAATCAAGGCAGATGCTGCGCTTGTTGCGGTGCAGGTTCTGGAAGTCCGACCGGTCGCGCTGTCCCACCGCTCCCTTGCCGTCGCGGCTTTCGACCATGACAACGTCCGCGCCCCAGTCGGCGAACTGCCTCACCGCTGTCGGACCGGCCCTGACCCGCGTCAGGTCCAGGACCTTGAAGCGGGCGAGCGGCAGGCTCACGCAAAGGTCCCGGCGTAGGTGTCGCGAAGCTTGTTCTTCATCACCTTGCCCATGGCGTTGCGCGGCAGATCGTCGACCACGAACACCCGCTTGGGGGCCTTGAAGGCGGCGAGATTGGCCTTGGCGGCGGCGATGATGGCGTCGGCGTCCGCATCGCCGGTGATCACCGCCACCACCGCTTCGCCAAAGTCGGGATGCGGCACGCCGATCACCGCGCTTTCGGTGACGCCGGGCATTTCGTCGATCAGGAGCTCAATCTCCTTGGGATAGACGTTGAAACCGCCGGAAATGATCAGGTCCTTGGCCCGGCCGCTGATCCAAACCCGCCCGTCCGGATCGGTGCGGCCGACATCGCCGGTCAGGAAATAGCCCTCGGCGGTGAAGTCCTCGGCGGTCTTGGCTGGATTGCGCCAATAGCCGGAAAACACGCTCGGCCCCTTGATGGCGATGACGCCGCCATCCTCGATCCTTAAGTCGACGCCGGGCAGGGGATAGCCGACGCTGCCGGCGATGCGCTCCCCCTCCAGAGGATTGGAGGTGATGATCGCCGCCTCGCTCATCCCATAGCGCTCCAGGATGCGCTGGCCGGTGCGCTCCTCGAACTCGGCGAAGGTCGACGGCAGCAGGGGCGCCGAGCCGCAGATGAAAACGCGGATCGATTTCGTCGCGTCTTTCGTGAAACCCGGATTGGCCAGCAGCCGCGTGTAAAACGTCGGCACCCCCATCAGCACCGTGGCGCGCGGCAGGTCGGCCAGCACCGCCGCATCGTCGAACTTCGCATGCCAGATCGACGGCCCGCCGTTCAAAAGGATGCAATGCAGGGAAATGAACAGCCCATGCACATGGAAGATCGGCAGGGCGTGCAGCAAAACGTCGCCCTCCCGGAATCCCCAGGCCTTGTGCAGGGCCAGCGCATTGGCCGCCAGCGCCCCGTGGCTCAGCATCGCCCCCTTCGAGCGGCCCGTGGTGCCGGAGGTATAGATCAGGGAAGCAAGGTCGCTCGCCTTGGTTGGCGCGGTCTCGCTCAGCGGCTCAAGCTCCGCCGCCTCGGCGGCCAGGGCCACGCAGTCCTCGACGAACAGGGAGGGCTCCGCATCCCCCAGGAAATACTCGATCTCGCTCTTGGTGTAGGCGTTGTTCAGCGGCACGAAGACCGCCCCGATCTTCAGCGTCGCCAGATAGAGCTCGATCATCTCCACGGTCTTGGGGGCCTGAACACAGACCCGGTCGCCAAACCCGACGCCGCGCGAGCGCAGCAGAGCGGCGATCCGCCCGATGCCCGCTTCAAAGTCGCCGTAGCTGACCGTGCGATGGGCCTCGATGAAGGCCGGCTGGCAGCGGTCCGCCGGAAACCGCGAGGCGAGGAGGTCGTAGAGATTGCCGCTCATGGCCGTGGTTCTATCAGGTCCCAGCGGTTGCCATAGAGGTCACGAAACACCGTCACCCTGCCGTAGTCCTCCTCCCGCAGCGGCCCCTCGAACACCACGCCCTTTTCGCTAAAGGCCGCGTGGTCGCGAACGATGTCGCCGGTGTGCAGGAAAAGCGCGACCCGGTCCCCCGCCTGCCGGCCGATCGCCGCCGTCTGCGCGGGCGTCGTCGCTTTGGCGATCAGCAGGCCGCAGCCCTCGCCCGGGCTCACCACCACCCAGCGCTTGGTTTCCGACTGCGGCGTGTCCTCGACCAGCGAAAAGCCGAGCACGCCGGTGAAATAGGCGATCGCCTCGTCATAGTCCGGGACCAGCACGGTGATCAGGGCAAGGCGGCGCACGTCTCAGCGCCTCGTGAACACCGGGTCGCGCTTCTCGCGGAAAGCGGCGACGGCTTCGGCGTGGTCTGCGCTGGCGCGGAGCTTGGGCAGGATTTGGCCCTGCACCACGGCGGCCTCGCCCGGCCCCATGTCCACCGCCCGGCCCGCCACCAGCTTGGTCGCTTCGACCGACAGCGGCGCGCGCGAGGCGATCCGGACCGACAGCGCCACCGCCGCGTCCATCAATGCGTCCGGTTCATGCAGGCCGGTGACTAGGCCGTAGCGCTCGGCGGTGGCCGCATCCACCGGCTCGCCGGTCAGCAGCATGGCCTTGGCCCGCGATACGCCGATCAGGCGGGGCAGGCGATAGGCGCTGGCCATCAGGCCCATATTGACCCCGGCGGCGGTGAATCTCGCCTGCGTCGACGCCACGCGGATATCGCAGGCCAAGGCCAGCTCGAACCCGCCGCCGATGCACCAGCCGTTGATGGCCGCCACGATCGGCGCCTTGGTGGCGTCCAGCCGCTCCAGCATGGCCGCGAACCCGGCGGGCCCGCCCTTGGCCGGCTCGTCCTTGAGATCATCGCCCGCGCAGAAGGCCTTGCCTTTGCCGGTCAACAGGATGACGCGAAGCGCAGGATCGGCCTCAACCTCGTCCAGCGCGGCGATGAACTGCTCGCGCATCGCCTGGCCCATGGGGTTCATGGGGGGATTGTCGATCGTCAGGACCTGAACGTGGTCGCCGATCTTTTCGCGATGGATGATTCCGGTCATCGACGCCCCTGCATCACCGAAAGGTGGGGCGAGTGGCTCCGCGGGTAGGATTCGAACCTACGACCAGCCGGTTAACAGCCGGCTGCTCTACCACTGAGCTACCGCGGATCAGGTCGCTCGAAGGAGGGCGGCTATACGATGGTATGGCCGCCTTTGCCAACACACAAAAAAAGAGCCCGGCAAGAAGGCCGGGCCTTTAAGAGTCGGTGATGGTGGGGTGTCTTCAGAGAAGACGCCGCCAACTTGCGCCATCGTGGTTAACCAAGTGTGAACGGGACGCGGCCGCGCCGGTGCATTCGCAAACGTAACGTTTCGTAACTCCCCACAGAAACGGTAAATAACAAGACGCGGCCCGCGTGGGGGGCCTATTTGGACTTAAGCATCGAAAAGGGGTTCGCCTTGCGTAATCGCACCTTCACCATCGCTCTCGCCGCCGCCGCCACCCTGGCGCTTGGCGCATGCACCAAGGAACAGCCCTACCAGATCGATCTGCCGATGAAGGAGCTGATGGGTCACGTGATCGACCCGGCGGCCTGGACCTTCTGGCGGACAACCGGCTGGGTGGACGATGAAACGGGCACCCACAACCGCCTGCCGACCACCGAGGAAGGCTGGCTGGCGGCGGAAACCGGCGCGGTCACCGTGGCCGAGGGCGCGAATCTTCTGATGTTGCCGGGCCGCCGCGAGGATGACGGCGACTGGATGAAGATCGCCAAGCAGCTCTATGACGCCAGCATGGAGTCCCGTCAGGCGGTCATCGACCGGGACGAGCAGAAGATGTTCGATACCGGCGGCAAGATGTACGAGGCCTGCGTCGCCTGCCACGCCAAATATCTGCTGCCCAAGCTTCCGCCGGAGGAACGGGACGCGACCTTCGCGCCCCTGCCGGAAGTGGCGCCGAAGGACAAGGGCGCGACCCTCATGAAAGTGCCGGCCGAACCGCCGAAATAGGGCCAGACCAAACCGCCCGAGGTGATCGCGGCGGATCAAAACAGGGGATCTTCAATGTCGATCAAAAATCTCGCCCTGTGCGGGACCGCTTTCGCTTGCCTGTCGTTCGCCGGCGCCGCCCAGGCTCAGGACGAGCAGACGACCAGCGTCGATGAACTGCTGGTCGCGACCAGGAGTCTCGAACAGACCGTCCCCCTGGAGCTCTCCCGTCAGGGCCACGACCTCGTCATTGTCGGCGAGGAGGTCATCCAGAACAAATCCTATCCCGATGTCGCCGCCGCCCTGCAGATGGAGGTCCCCGGCCTCTACATCGCCTCGACGGCGGGGCCGTTCAGCTATTCCTATCTGTCGCTGCAGGGCTCGCGCACCCAGGATGTGCTGTGGACCATCGACGGCATCCGCATCAACAACCGCCTCTATTCGACCACCGCCCCGTCCGACACCCTGCCTTCGTCGATGATCGAGCGCATCGAGGTCCTCAAAGGCGGCGAGGGCCTGTTCTACGGCACTCAGGGGGTCGCCGGCGTCATCAATGTGGTGACCAGGGATTTCTCCGACACCTTCAACGGCCAGGTCACCCTCGGCGGGGACACCAACGACAGCCTGCACATCGACGGCCTGGTGCGCGGCTCGTCCGGGCCGCACCGGTTCGTCGCCTTCGCCACCAAGGATGAGGCGGACGGTTTCGAGTCCTTCAGCGCCTACCAGCCCAGCGCTACGATGCGCGATCGCGGCTATGACGTCCTGTCTGGCGGCCTGAAATACGGGATCGATCTGTCCGAAAACCTCAGCCTCAACGCCTCGTGGATCCGGACCGACGCCGATCTCGACTATCCCTCGCCGACCCGGGTGGCCTTCTCTCAGAACTCCCGGGAAGAGGACACCATCGGCCTGAAGCTCGACTACGCCCCGGACGAAGGCCTGCAGTTCTTCATCAAGGCCTATCACCACGATTGGGACAGCCGCTACACGACCATCGTCAACAGCCTGACGAGCCCGGTCATCCAGACCACCACCGACGACAACCTCTACTGGGGCTACAAGGACCAGGGGATCAACGCGCTCGCCAAATACCCCGTCGGCGGTTTTGACCTCCTGGCCGGCTACGACTTCCAGGAATACGAGGCCCGCGACGAGGTCCTGATCATCGACACCACCGCCGAAGAGGTGCACGCCTTCTTCGCCCAGGTCGCCACCAACAACGACCTCTCGGACCGCTACCGCATCGCGGCGGGCGTGCGCTACAATCAGACGGGTGAGAACACCGCCACGGTCTGGAACATCAACGGCCGATTCGACATCACGGGCAGCGTCTTTGTTCAGGGCAATATCGGCTCAAGCTTCACCCTGCCGACCGCCGAAAACCTGTTCGCCATCGACCCCTTTTCAACCTTCGGCAATCCGGCGCTGCGGCCGGAAGAGGGGACGAACTTCAACGTCTCGCTGGGCGGCCGGGTCAATGACTCCCTCGAATGGATGGTCACCGGCTTCAAGCGCAACATAAAAGACCTGATCACCTTCTCCGACGATCCGGCGCTGGTCCCTGACGCGGTCGAAGCCCTGCCGGATTACAGCGGCGAGGCCTACGTCAATCTCGGCGAGGCCGAGTTCACCGGGTTCGAAGTACTCGGCGCCGGCAAGCTGGCGGACAACTGGCGCTGGAACGTCAGCTTCACCTCGACCAACGCCGAATCGGTTGGCGTCACGCCGCCGGCCGGCTTCTCGCCGCAGCTCGACCGCATCCCCAGGACCTTCACCAAGGCGGGCCTCTCCTACGAGGCGCCGTCCGGCAAATGGGGCGCGTCAGGAACGGGCCTTTGGGTTGGCGACAACTTCCGCACCTTGGGGGCCTTCAACGCCCCGGCCGGTTCAGGCGTGCCGTCGCTCCCGCGCGAACAGGTCAACTTCGGGGACTACTATGTGCTGGATCTGGCCGCCCACCTCTACCTGGACGAGGACCAGAAGCATAAGATCGTGGCCCGTCTGCAGAACGCCTTGGACGAACCCTACGCCACGGGCATCGCTCGCACGGCCGTGGACCCGCCCGCCATCGGCCGCTTCCATCCGGAAAACCGCGGCGTGCCCCGGACCTTCCACCTGCGCTACACCTACAGCTTCGGAGAGTAGCCCTAGCGGACGAGCCCCCCATGTTGCGCGCCCTTATCGTCATCCATCGCTACGCCGGGGTCGTCCTCGGCGTCCTGATGACGCTGTGGTGCCTCTCGGGCTTTGTGATGATGTACCAGAGCTATCCGGCGCTCGAGCCCAAGGAGCGCCTGGCGGCCCTGCAACCCTTAAGCCTCGCCGGCTGCTGCAACGTCCCTGTGGCGGGGCTGGCTGACGATATGGAAGTGTCGGACTTCCGTATCGAGATGCTCGGCGGAAGACCGGTTCTGAATCTGTCTTCCGCCGAGGGTCGCTTCCCCCAACTCATCGACCTGACCACCGGCCAGCCCAAGACCGCAATCAGCCGCTTCGAGGCCACCACCACCGCCGCGCGCTTTGGCAAGAGCCGCGGCATCGACGCGCCGCCCGCCTATCTGGGCGAGGTCGCCATCGACCAGTGGACCATCCAGACAGCGCGCCGCCACCAACCGGTCCGCCATTTCCGCTTCCCCGACAGCCGCGCCACCGAGGTCTATGTCTCCGGCGTCACCGGCGAGATCATCCAGGATACGACAAGGCGGGAACGCGTGCTCTCTTGGCTCGGCGCCATCCCCCACTGGCTCTACCCCACCGTCCTTCGCCAGGACGGCGAGCTGTGGTCCAAAATCGTCATCTACAGTTCGCTCATCGGCGTCTTTCTGACCGTCACCGGCCTCTATGTCGGGATCATGCGCTTGCGGCGCCTGCCCAGCGGCCGCTGGTCACCGTTCAAGGGGTGGTGGTTCTGGCACCACATGATCGGCCTGGTGTTCGGTATCCTGACCCTGACCTGGGTGTTCAGCGGCCTTCTGACCATGAGCCCCTGGGGCATTTTCGAAGCGGCCCCCAACACCCTGCGCAAGGAGGTGGTGGGAACCATCACCGGCGGCGATGTCAAACGCATCATCGCCGTCGCCCCCAAAATCGAGGACGGCCATACGGTCCAGCTCTCCGCCGCCATCCTCGGCGCGACGCCCTATTTCCTGACCACCGGCGCGGCCGGCGAGATCGCCCGCCATGACGTCGGCGGCAATGTCTCACCCCTGCAGGAATCGGAGGTGCGCCTGGTCCTGGCCGGCCAGCCGACCGGCAGTTTCGAGCTGCTGGAGAAAGAGGACGCCTACTATTACGGCCACCACGGCGAGGTGACCCTGCCGGTCTACCGGGCCGTCCTGGCTGACCAGGGGAAGACCCGCATCTACATCGACGCCGCCAGCGGCAAGATCCTGCGCATCGTCGACGCCAACCGCAAGAAGGCCCGCTGGCTGGAAACCGCCCTGCACGACTTCGACTGGCCGGGCTTACGCAAGCGCCCGATCTGGGACCTGGTGGTTGTTCCGCTGCTGCTTGGCGTCACCGCGCTCTGCATCACCGGGACCTGGCTCAGCTTCATGCGCGTCGGCCGGGATGCGGGGGCGGTCAGGGTGGCGTTCAGGCGCCGCAGGCTGCGCCCCGCTCGTCGCAAGGGATAGCACCCCGGCATTCGCTCCAGTGATGCCCTTCATTGCGAAGGGAACCTCTATCGAAGCCATTTCGGCATGACGATGGAGGATCATCTCGATGCCTTGAGCTTCTATCGCGACCTTTTGGGCTTCGATCTCTATGACGGCTTTCCGCCCATGGTGGAGGCCGGGAAGTTCGCCTCCGCCAAAGGCATCGCCGGGGCCATCGGCGTACCGGCGACGGCCAATTGGACCGGTGTTTCGGGGCACTGCGCCTATGCGCGCTGCGAGATGTTTGAATTCAAGGACGCGCCAAGGACGGCCTTTCGCCCGCGCATGCAGGATCCGGGCGCCGCCTATCTTTCCATGTGGGTCAACGACCTGGACGGCCTTCTTGCGAAGATCGCCGCCGCCAAGCTGGAGATCGTCACGCCGGGCGGCAGTCCCGTGCTGGTGAGGGCTCAACGGGGCGCGACCATGATACCCGGTCCGATCAATCCCCGGGACAATGCTTCTCCCCCCGTTCCGGTGGCCGCCAGTCGCGAAATCCTGATCCGCGATCCGGCGGGCTTCCTGATCCTGCTGAAAGAGCGGGCCGGCTAGTAGCGGAGGCCGAAGCCGTAGGGGAACAGCGGGCGAGCCGAGTCGCGCGGCTTCTCGGGCGCCTGGGCCCGCACCGCCTCCATCGACGAGGGAAGCTCGAAGGGCAGCTTGCCTCCGGGCCGCGCCTTGCCGGTCAGGACATCCATCAGCGCCGCATCGCTCACCCCGAAATCGGCGACCAGTCCCGCTGCGAGCGGCGCGACATTGGTCAGGACCGCCGGGCGGTCGAGGCTGACAACCGCGACCACCGGCTTGCCACTGGCGCTCTTCAGCGCCTCGAACTGCGGATTGCCCGCCTTGAAATCGAGGTCGCCCTCGTGCTGGCGCTGGCCGAAGAAGTGGTTCGGATGCAGCAGGGTGAAGGGCGTGCTCATGCGCAGCAGGACGACATCGGCCTCGGCCTGTGAGGACGCCACCGTCAGGCCCGCAGCGCGGGCGGCGTCGGCCAAGGCGCCCTGCGCGAACACCTTTGTCCCACGCTTCAGGGGCAGGACCTTGTTCTTGTTCTGCAGCAGCACCAGGGACTTGCGCTGGGCTTCGTCCGCCGCGGCCTGGAAGGCCTTGGAGCCGACAATGGCCCGGGCCGCGTCCTGGTCGACATAGGGGTCTTCGAACAGCCCCAGCTGGAATTTCGCGGTGAGAATCCGGCTTACCGCCAGGTCGATGCGCGCCGGGCTGATCTTGCCCGCGCGGATGGCCTCGATCAGGGGTGCGGGATCGTCCGCCCCGCCGATCTGGTCGACGCCGGCGTTGACCGCCTTGGCAACCCGGTCCGCCTGCGAAAGGTTTTCCACGCCCCAGGGCATGCCGATGACCGGCGGGCCGGGCCGGGTGGCGCCGTTGAGGCAGACCTCCGGGCAGTCGTTGGTGATCCCCCAGTCGGAGATCACGAAGCCCTTAAACCCGTACCGCTCGCGCAGCTGCTCCTGCAGCATCTGGCGGCTGTAGCCGGCGCCGACCTGCTCGACGGGCTTGCCGTCCAGCATGGCGCCTTGAAGGATCGAATAGGTCGGCATGACGCCGGAGACCCGGGCGGCGAAGGCGCCCTTGAAGGCGTCCATGTGGGTCTTGAGGCCGGCTTCGGAGAGGCTCGCATAGCGCCCATAGGCGTTGTGGCTGTCCCAGCCGTCCTTGGCCGCGCCATAGCCCGCCCAGTGCTTGACGACGGCGACGACGCCGTCCGGCCTCACCCCCGCCGTCCCGCCCTGGAAGCCGGCCACATAGGCGCCGGCCTGGCGCGATACCTGGATCACATCCTCGCCGAAGGTGCCGGTGACCCGGGGCCAGCGCGGCTCGGTGGCCAGGTCCGCCACGGGCGACAGCGCCATGTGGATGCCCACGGCGCGGTATTCCCGTCGTGCGGTGTCGGCCATCCGCCGCGTGACCGCCGGATCGCCGATGGCCGCCAGGCCCAGCGTCTCCGGCCATTGCGAGAACTGGCCGGCCGCCTCGCTCGCGCCCGCCGTCGCCTGAAAGTGGTTCCGCGGGTCGGTGCTGATGGTCAGGGGAATGCCAAGACGGCTCATTTCCGCGATCGCTTGCAGCTGGTTGTTCTGGTCCGCCAGCTCGGCTGGATCGCCGGCCAGGCGGGTGATCAGGCTGTTCAGGCCTTTCCCGATCAGGGCTTTCGCCGCCGCCTGGTCGTAGACCCGCGCGCCGCTGAAACTGCCGCCGGCTTGCGGCGCGGTCCCGTGCAGCATGGCCGCCGCCTTTTCCTCGGGCGTCATCTGCGAGACCAGGTCGGCGGCCCGGATCGGAGCGGCCAGCCGCCAGTCCTCATACCGGTCCAGCCGGCCATTGCGGTTCAGATCCTTGAAACGCAGCCCGTTGATGGTGATCACCGGCGCGGTGCGGACGCCGATCAGCGGCTGGCGCGGCGCGGGGATGGCCGGCGTCGCCGCGCAGGCGGCCGCGCAAACGGCCGCGAGGGCCAGGGCGCCATGCTTCAATCCCGCCTTTCGATCGTTCCCGGCCATCGGTTTATCTTCCCCGTCAAAAATAGCGCCGCGACGAAATCACAAGGCGGCGCAAGGGGCCCATCACAAGTTTTCATGCCCCTGATCACGAGACTGAATTAGGAGCGGGGCCATTGCTCCCTCAGCTTATAGGCTGACGGCCGCCAAGAGCCTGTCACCAATGAAGTGGGGAAACAAAGTGGACGCCAACCTGACCGCCGCGCGCGGATCCGTGGACGACTCCGGAGTTCCTGAGAACCCGGCGTACCTGGCCTATTTCGTCTTCGGCCTGTTCTTCATCTTCGGGGGCATCACCAGCCTCAACGATGTGCTGGTGCCCAAGTTGAAGGGGTTGTTCACCCTCAACTACTTCGAGGCGATGCTGATCCAGTTCGCCTTCTTCGCCGCCTACGCCATCATTTCCCTGCCCGCCACGGCGATCCTCAAGCGCGTCGGCTATATGCGCACCGCCGCCATCGGCCTGATGACCATGACGGCGGGCTGCCTGCTTTTCGTGCCGGCCTCGTCTTCGGGGGTGTTCGGCATGTTCCTGCTGGCCCTGTTCGTGCTGGCGGCCGGCATCACCACCGTCCAGGTGGTCGCCAATCCCCTGATCACCATGCTGGGCAAGCCCTCCAGCGCCCACAGCCGTCTGACCTTCGCCCAGGCGTTCAACTCGCTGGGCACGACGATATTCCCCTATGTCGGCTCAGCCATCATCCTGGGCTCGCTCGCCACCGTCGATCCCACGACCCTCGCCGGCCCGGCCCTCGACGCCTTCCGGACGCAAGAGACCCAGGTCATTTCGCATGCCTATCTTGGCCTCGCGGCCGCCATCACCCTGGTGGCCATCGTCGTCTGGTTTAGCCGCAAGAAGCTGACCGAGACCCCGCCGGAACCCACCAACTTCCTGCAATCCTTTGATCTTTTGCGCCGCAAGCGCTTCGCCTGGGGCGCCCTGTGCATCTTCCTCTACGTCGGCGGCGAGGTCGCGATTGGCTCTCTAATTGTCAATTATCTGATGGAGGCCAACGTCCTTGGTCTCACCGAACAGGCGGCCGGCAAGCACGTGCCCTACTACTGGGGCGGCGCCCTGGTGGGCCGGTTCATCGGGGCCTTCCTGCTGCGCATGGTTTCCCCCGGCAAGCTCCTGGCGGTCTTCGCCACCGGAGTGATCGCCCTGCTCCTGATCTCAGCCAACACCTCAGGCGCCGTGTCGGGCTGGTCGCTCCTGTCCATCGGCCTTTTCAACTCCATCATGTTCCCGACCATCTTCTCCCTGGCGTCGGAGAAGCTTGGCCGCCGCGCGGCGGACGGGTCGGGGATTATCTGCGTGGCCATTGTCGGCGGCGCCTTCGTGCCGCTGCTCACCGGCTACGCCGCCGACCTGGCGGGTCTGAAGGTGAGCCTCATCGTTCCCGCCCTCTGCTACGCCGTGATCCTGGCCTACGGGATCTACGCCCGCCGCCCGGCCCGGGACGTCGACCTGGCGCCCAAGGATGCGCCGGCGGCCTCGGTCTAACGCAAATACGGGAGCACACGACATGATCGGACAACACCTGCCGCGCGCCGCCGCGATCGCCCTCGCCCTGGCGGCCCTGCCCCTGGCGCCCGCCCAGGCCCAGCCGACGCCGAACCCCGTTCAGGCGCAGGCCCGCGTGCGGTCCCCGGAGACCACGGCGGATGGTCGCGTCACCTTCCGCCTCATGGCGCCCGCCGCCGCCAAGGTCACCCTGAACGGCGACTGGATCGGGGCCACCGACCTTCCCATGACCAGGGGCGCGGACGGGGTCTGGAGCACCACCATCGGGCCCCTGAAGCCGGAGCTCTACGGCTACTGGTTCATGGTCGACGGGGTGCGGGCGCTCGATCCGAACAACGCCGAGACCGAACGGGACGGCAATCGCTTCCTCAGCCTGGTGATGGTCAGCGGGCCGGACTCCGACCCGTGGACCTTCAAGGACGTGCCGCACGGCACGGTGCAGCAGGTCTGGTATCCCTCGCCGACCCTCAAACAGGGGCAGAGGCGGATGTATGTCTATCTGCCGCCGGGCTACGAGGCGAACCCCGGAACCCGCTACCCCGTCCTCTATCTGTTGCACGGCGGCGGCGGTGACGAGGACGCCTGGACCACCATGGGCCGGGCCACCATCATCATGGATAACCTGATCGCGGCCGGCAAGGCGACGCCGATGATCGTGGTCATGCCCAACGGCAACGCCACTCAGACGGTGTCCCAGGGCTTCGGCTTTGGCCCGACGCCCTCCCTGCAGCAGGTCAATGCGCCCGCGCCCAATCCAGCGCCGCGGCCTACCGGCGCGGCGCCTGCGGCGCCGGCCCCGCGTCCCCCGCAGCCCTATGCGGGCTCCTATCCGGAAAGCCTGGTGAAGGACGTCATCCCCTTCGTGGAGCGCACCTATCGCGTTCAGGCCGATCCGGCGCACCGGGCGGTGGCGGGTCTCTCCATGGGCGGCGGTCACACGGTGGCGGCGACCAATAACAACCCCGACACCTTCGACTACATCGGTGTGTTCAGCGCGGGGTTTAACCGCAACGACCCGGCGGCGCTGGCTCAGCTGGCCAAGCTCGGCGGCGGCAACGTCAAGCTGTATTGGACGGGCGTGGGAGACACCGACTTCGCCAAGGACGGCACAAAGGGTCTGCATCAGGCCCTTGAGGCCGCCAAGGTCCCTACGGCCTACAAGGAGATTCCAGGCAACCACTACTGGTTCCTGTGGCGCAATTTCCTCGCCGACTTCGCCCCGCGAATTTTTCGCTGACGCGGTCTTCCCGCGGAAGCAGGCGGCTTAGGGGGCTCCGAAGGCCAGCTCCGCGTTGGTGACGTCCTCGAGGGTCGGCAGCTTCGCCTCATTGCCCAGCCGCTGAACCGCGTGAGCCGAGGCGGCCCTGGCAAAGCGGAAATGGTCCTCCCAGCTTCCCTTCGGGTTGGCCATATAGGCATAGACATAGGCCCCGTGGAAAATATCGCCGGCCCCGTTGGTGTCGATCACCGCCTCCTTGGGAACGGGCAGGGCAGGGGTGTGGCGCACCACCCCGTCCGCCTCGCACCAGGTGATCCCGCGCTCGCCCTGGGTCACCGCCGAGACCTTGCAGCCCTTGCCGCGCAGATAGGTCAGCGTCTCCTCGGGCGACAGCCCCAGCTGCTCGCAGAACCGCTCCGACACCACCGCCACATCGACGAAAGGCAGCAGCTCCTCCGTGCCCTCCCGCACCGCCCCGCCGTCCAGAGAGGTCAGGATCCCCGCCTCGCGGCAGACCTTGGCGTAGTGCAGGGCCGCATCGGCCTGGTGGCCGTCCAGATGCAGGGCCCGGCAGCCGGCGATGTTCAGGGGCGGGAAGGGGTGCAGATAGTCGTCGTCCCTCATCCTAAGGATCGCCCGCTTGTCACCCTTGGGCATGACGAAGGACAGCGAAGAGCGCCGCACCTTGCGCGCATGGATGGGAATCCGGTGCTGCTGGGCCATGTCGCTGAACATCCGGCCCAGCCAGTCGTCCGCCACCGAGCACAACAGGTCCGGCGTGATGCCAAGCTTGGCGCAGCAGAACGCCGCGGTCACCGCGTTGCCCCCGAACGATACCGAATAGTCGCGCGCGATCGCCTTCTCATCTCCTGTCGGAATGGAATCCGCCAGGAAGGCGACGTCGATATAGGCGTGTCCGATGAAGAGCGCTTGCATGAGCCAATGCTAAGCTGATTGGGCTCGAACGGAAGACCAACTGCTCGCCAGTTGTGCTGAAATTCTCCCGCCAACTTTCTCCGACGGCTATTTCGTCGACTACCAGTGGGACGCGGCCGGCGGCCTCACCAAACTATCGGACCCGTACGTCGGCGACATCGCCTCCTTCACCTATGACCAGAGGGGCCGGCGCGCGACCCTGACCCGGGGGACAGACGGCAGCGGCATGGGGACCACCACCTATGGCTATGACGCCAGGGGCAACCTCTCCACCTTCAACCTCGACCTGGCGGCGGCCACCAACGACCTTTCGCGGACCTTCACCCGCAACCCGGCGGGCCAGATCACCGGGAGGACCTCGTCCAACACCCTCTACCGCGCGCCGCCGCAGGCCACGGGCTCGACCCTGCTCTATGCGGCGGCCAACAAGCTCAACCAGCTGACGACGATCACCACCCCCACGGCGACCAATACCGCCGTCTATGACGGCCGCGGCAACTTCGACAAACTGACCAGCGGCGCCTCGACCCTGGCCGAATACAGCTTCGACCTGGAAAACCGCCTGACCGCGGTGGACGGCAACAGCTTCACCTACGACCCGGCGGGGCGCCTTGCCCAGGTCGCGGGCAGCGAGACGCGCGCCTTCCTCTACGACGGCCCCAACCTGATCGGCGAGTACCAGGGGGGCGGCATCGTGGCGCGCTATGTCCACGGCCCGGGGGCGGACGAGCCGCTCATGGCCATCCAGAACGGGGTGACTAGCTACTTCGTGGCTGACGAGCGCGGCTCGATCGTGGCGTTGAGCAACCCCTCGGGCGTGCAGGGCGTCCAGGCCTATGACGAATACGGCCGGGCCTTCCAGACCTCGGGCTCGAGCGGCGTCGGCCGGTTCGGCTTCACCGGCCAGACCTGGTTCCCGCAGGCGGGGCTGAACTACTACAAGGCCAGGTGGTACTCGCCGACGCTGGGACGGTTCATGAGCGCCGATCCGCTGGGGTACGATGACGGGCCGAATATGTATGCCTATGTGGGGAACGATCCGATGAATCTATCCGACCCATCGGGCCGAGAGAAAATCTGCCTTAAGAAAGATGAGGATGATAAGAAATCTCCCGAATCTTGCGTCTTAGTCGATGGGGATGGTGACGGAAAATCCAATGAGAACGATCTCGACAAAGGTCAGGCCGACTTGTTCAGAGACCAGTTTAAGGACTTTATTCGAACTCACGCGGGTAGGGATTTGAGCCATGATGGGAAGCTCGTGTGGGGCAAAGGAGATGATTCCGATAAAGCCATGGTGCGAGTAGCTTCGCAATTCATTGGCCGCGCAGCTAAGGCGACTGGGGGGAAACGCTTGAGCGCTGGAATGCCATTAAATTTATCGAAGTAAGAGAGGCTTGGAGAAATCTTGCTAAGTATCCAGCTGGTTCTGGGCCCGTACCCTGGACCAAGGTTTCCGACGATCGTTATATCCAATTTACGAGCAACTGGCAGCGAGAGAATGGCAACTACTACTCTGAACCTTCAATGTTGGCGCGCATAATAGCACATGAAGCATTTTCACATCAGGCTTTGACAAAGTTCGGTGGTATTTTGGAGAATACATTCTTCCATGGATCTCGTGATCGGACTTGGGCTTGTGGCTTTGTTAGAGCAAATGGGATGGGTGGCGGAGCTATGCCCACCGCTGGAAACCTGCCCTCCTGTTAACTGGTGAAAAGATGCCCCCAATATTCAAAGCCTCGTTCATTGCTTCATTTATTTTTTCCGCGATAATAGCCTATATACTTTGGACCCCAATTGGATTAACCCTCATATATTCAGTATTTATTATATCTGGAATTTGGGCGATTTCTATTTTGCTTTCACTACGATGTATTCAATGTAAAAAAATATGGCTGTTGATTCATATACCTGTGCTATTAATGTTAATTCTCAATATTCCAACATACATTAGTTGTATTTCTGGAAGCTGTATTGTTACGCACTGATTGTTTCTGATGGTCCGGAGTCCCAAAATTCGAATTTCGGCAAGCCTATACTTATTTTCCCAGCGCCACACCTTTGGTCCGGGCGTCCGGCGCTTCAGCGTTCGCCCCAGCCACCCCTCAAGCATCGCCGCGAAAAGTCTGGGCGCCTAGCGCCTGTCCCTTCGTTCGCTTTGCCAGACCGCCTCGCAGTCGGACAGGGGGAGCCTCTCGAGGTTCAACCTCGACCTCGACTGGACGACGACCACCAACGATCTGGCGCAGACCTTCACCCGCAACCCGGCGGGCCAGATCATCGGCGGACATCCTCGAACACCCTCTATCGCGCACCGCCGGCGGCCACGGGATCGACTGTGCTGTCTATGACGGGCGGGACATTTTTCATGTGGATCATCCGGCCCCACCGGCGCGCGCCGTCTGGCGGCGCACAGCCTTAGGCTGCAAAATCCCTGGCGATGTCGCGCCGCTCCTTGTCCCGCACCCTTCGTGACCGAACCATCGCCACGCTGGTCGCGGCGGCGGTGCATGGCGTGATGTTCTGGGCCCTGATCGCCACGCCCGGCAGCGACTATCCGCCGGTGGCCTATCCCGGCGCCATGAGCGTCGATCTGATGGGACGCGGCTTCGCCGGAGGCGGTGCGCCGCCTCCGCCACCGCCCGAGCCGCCGGCGATCGAGGAAAGCTTGGCTCAGGAAATCCGGCGGGAGATGGCGCAGAGCGTGACGCCGCCGCCCCAGGAAAAGCCGCGCTCGAAGGCGACCAGCTTGACTGAGCTGTTCGGCGAGTCCGAGGGTCCGCCGCGCGAGACGGGGGACAAGGGCGATGACGCCTCCATCAAGGGCCTGGCGCAGATGGCGGCGGGGCGGCTCGGCGATCCCAGGGCTCAGGCCTCGACGCCCCGGCCGGTGCGGTTCGACGGGGATGGAAGCGTGCTGCCCTGCTGGCAAAAGCCCGAGCGGCGGCTGCCGGTCCGCATGGTGGTGGTCCTGGATGCCCGCGGCGCCCTGATCGGGCGGCCGGTGATCAACCGGGGGGCCGGCTCGCCCAACGGCGCGGCGGAGGCCGAGGCGCTTCGGGCCATGTCCGGCTGTTCGCCCTACGCCATTTCGTACAACACGCATCCGCCGGGGGCTCCCGCCGCCTCTACTTGGGAATGAAAGGAAATTTGGAGGCCTGGCCGAGAATCGAACTCGGGTTCACGGATTTGCAGTCCGTTGCGTCACCACTCCGCCACCAGGCCGCTGAAACTTTCGACGGATCGATCAGTTCAAACGTTGCGTTTTTAGCGCGGGCTCCGGCTAACAGACCCGCACGGAAGGTTCAATGCATTCGGTCGCATTGCACTTGTCTTAATCCCGCGCCTATAACCGGCGTCATATCGTTTATCGTTCAAGCTCATCCTCCCGGAGCGCGTCCCATGACCCCAGACTTCGCCGCGGCACGGCAGACCATGGTCGACACCCAGGTGCGGGTCGCGGACGTCACCGATCCCTTTGTCCAGTCAGCCATGCGCGCGACGCCGCGCGAGGCCTGCTGCGGCCCCAACACCCATCTCGCCTACGCCGATGCGCCGGTGCCCTACGCGCCGGGCTACGCCCTGTTGCGGCCCCGGGATGTGGCCAAACTTCTGCAGGCGATTCGGCCCAGGGCCGGGGAACGGGCGCTGGCTATCCACGCGCCCTACGCCGCGGCGGTGCTGAGGACCATCGGTCTTTCCGTCGATGAGCACGACGGGATTGCGCCGGTCACCGGCGAATATGACGTCATCGTAACCGAGGGCGCTGTCAGCGAGGCGCCGGACAACTGGAAGACTGCACTCTCGCTGGGCGGCAGGCTCGCGGTCATCGAGCGCAACGGTGCGGCGGGCAAGGCGAAACTCTACCTTCGGACCGAGGAGGGCGTCGGCGGACGCATCGTTTTCGACGCCCATCCGCCATTGTTGCCGGGGTTTGAAAAGGCCCCGGTTTTCGCACTTTAAGCCGCCAAATTGTTGCAACACCAAGGAAACACGCGGATGAAAGAAGCAGCGCCATCCGCAAAGGGACGAACGGGTGCAGGGGTGGAATTGATGGGTAAGCGCCGCAGGGCAAGTCTGATGGCCGCCGTGTTCAGCGCGGGACTGCTCGCCCTTGGCGCGAGCCCTGTCAGCGCCGAGACCCTGGCCGAGGCCATCGCGCTCGCCTACTCGACCAATCCTCAACTGCTCACCCAGCGCAGCGCCCTGCGTAACCAGGACGAGGCCTACTACCGCGTCGCCCGGGGCATTGGCCCGACGGTCACCGCTGACATCGTGGTCACCGGCGACACCGACAACGACCTCAATGACAGCTTCAAGGGATCATCCAGCGCCGCTGTCACCGCCGGTCTCAACGTCAGCCAGCCGGTCTATACCGGCGGCCGCATCAGCGCCAACCTCAAGGCTCAGGAAGCGGCCCTGCAGGCGGCGCGCGAGGATCTGCGCCGCGTGGAAATGTCGGTCATCCAGAACGTGGTTCAGGTCTATACCGCCGTGCGCCGCGCCGAACAGCAACTGGCCATCACCCGCGAAAACGTCGCCGTTCTGCAGCGGCAGCGGGAAGAAGCCCAGGCGCGGTTCGAGGTCGGCAACCAGACGCGCACCGACGTCGCCCAGGCCGAGTCGCGCCTCGCTCAGGCGCGCAGCTCGCTGACCAGCGCCCAAAACACCCTGGACAACGCCCGCGCCCAGTACCGCACTGTGGTTGGCCGGATGCCCGAGCAGCTGCAACCCGAGCCGGTCCTGACGTCCTATCTGCCCGCCAGCCAGGCCCTGGCGTTCCAGACCGCCGAACAGAACAATCCGACCCTGCGCACCGCCTACCTGCGCGAGCGGCAGTCCGCCGCGGGCGTGGTTTCGGCCAAGGCCGCGCGCCGTCCGCAGATCACGGTCGGCGCCAATCTCAGCGCCAATGAGACCAACAGCGCGTTTGCCAGGCAATCAGGCTTCGATTTCGGCTCCGGCTTCGGGACGAGCGCCCGCCTGTCGATTCCGCTCTACACCGGCCTGACCACCTCCTCGACGATCCGCTCGGCGCAGGAAACCAACCGCAGCGACAACATCGCCATCGAAAGCCAGCGCCGGACCCTGAACCAGACGGTGACCGAATCCTGGAACGCGCTCGTCGCGGCCCGCGCCACGGTCATCTCGCAGGAAGAGGCCGTCCGCGCCTCGCGCCTGGCCGTCGAAGGCACCCGCGAAGAGCAGCAGGTCGGCCTGCGCACCACCCTGGAACTGCTAAACGCCGAACAGGAACTGCGCGGGGTGCAGCAGAACGAAATCAACGCCCGCTTCACCGAATACACCTCCCAGGTGGCGCTCCTCAACGCCATGGGCCAGCTGACCCCCGAAGTGTTCGGCGCCCAGGTCGAGAAGTACGATCCCAAGAAGCACTTCGAGGAGGTCAACGACTTCGGCCTGCCCTGGGAGGGGCTGATCCTCACCATTGATCAGATGGGCGCGGCGCCGATCCCGCAGCGTGAACCGATCGCCGGCGAGAACGTGCCGAACCAAGAGCCGCTGCGCTAGGTTCCGGACTCAAACAAGCCTTCTAACTGGCCGCCTTCGGCGTCCCTTCTCCCCTCGGGAGAGGGAACGCCAAATCTGTACGCCCAACCCGTTGCCCGGCTTGGGTCCGGAGCCTAGATACCCCACCAGAAGGGAGATTCGCCTGCTGGGCGAATTTGCGCCCTTGCGGAGCCCGCCGGAAATTGCACGATGGACGGCTCGCGCCTAACGTGGCGCGGATACCTATGATTCTTATCCGGTAGTTGGGGGCGACATGTCCGAACAGGCTTCTCAAGAACCGACCATGGAGGAGATCCTGGCCTCTATCCGCCGGATCATCTCTGAGGACGAAGCGCCCGCCGATGAGGCCGCGCCCGCACCGGAAGCCGCCGCCACGCCTGAACCCGCGCCGGAACCGGCGCCCGCGCCCGCGCCTGAACCGGTCGCCGCGGTCGAGGAAGACGTGCTCGAGCTGACCGAACCGGCGCCCGAGCCTGAAAGCATCGGCGATCTCGATGTCTTCGAGGCGCCTGCTCCCGAACCGGTTATCACCTTCGACGAGCCGGAGCCTGGCCCCGCCCCGGTCGCCGCCTTCCCGGCGGAACCCGCGCCCGAGCGCCTGGTCAGCGAACCGGCCGCCGCCGCCACGGCGTCTGCCTTCGGCGCGCTTTCGCAGCGCATCTCCATGCCGTCCGCGAGCAACAGTCTGGACGAAGTGGTGCGCGAGCTTCTCAAGCCCCTGCTCAAGGACTGGCTCGACCGCCACCTGCCCGCCATCGTCCAGGCCAAGGTCGAAGAAGAGATCGAACGCCTGGCCAGAAGGCACCTGAGCTAGCTTCTCACGAGGGCGAGGCGCTTTCCTAAATCCTCCCCCGTAGGGGGAGGGGGACCGCGCAGCGGTGGAGGGGGTCCTAAGGCAAGTGCGCCTGGTTGGCAGATTCCGAGATGGGATTCTCACTGTCTCAGGCTCTGAGAACCCCCTCCACCATCTTCGATGGTCCCCCTCCCCCTACGGGGGAGGAATTTGGCAAGGGACCTCAGAAAAGCCTCGCCCCCTTCCTCTCTCCGCCGCACCCGTGTAACCACCCGCCATGCTCGAAAAGTCCTTCGATCCGGCGTCGGCCGAACCGCGCCTCTACAAGCTTTGGGAAGACGCCGGGGCCTTTAAGCCGTCCGGCGACGGCGAGCCCTTCTCCATGGTCATCCCGCCGCCGAACGTCACTGGTTCGCTGCATATCGGTCATGCCCTGAACAACACCCTGCAGGACATCCTGATCCGCTTCGAGCGGATGCGCGGCAAGCGGGCCCTGTGGCTCCCCGGCACCGACCATGCGGGCATCGCCACGCAAATGGTGGTCGAGCGCCAGCTGGCCGAGAACGGCGCCAACATCACCCGCCGCGACATGGGCCGCGACGCCTTCGTCGACAAGATCTGGGAATGGAAAGCGCAGAGCGGCGGGACCATCGTCAAACAGCTGCGGCGTCTGGGCGCTTCCTGCGACTGGAGCCGTGAGCGCTTCACCCTGGATGAGGGCCTGTCGGCCGCGGTGCGCAAGGTGTTCGTCACCCTCCACAAACAGGGGCTGATCTATCGTGACAAGCGCCTGGTCAATTGGGACCCGCAGTTCCAGACCGCCATCTCCGACCTCGAGGTCGAGCAGAAGGAGGTCGACGGC
>DGYN01000069.1:9539-18662 GCA_002398405.1 Caulobacteraceae bacterium UBA5005 | reverse complement strand
AGCTTGTCCTTGCGCAGGTCGACGCCGGTTTCCTTCTTGAACTCGTCGGCCAGGAAGTCGACGACGCGAAGGTCGAAGTCCTCACCGCCCAGGAAGGTGTCGCCGTTGGTGGCCTTCACCTCAAAGACGCCGTCGCCGATTTCAAGCACGGACACGTCGAAGGTGCCGCCGCCCAAGTCGTAGACCGCGATCTTCTTGCCGTCGTTCTTGTCCAGGCCATAGGCCAGGGCCGCCGCGGTGGGCTCGTTGATGATGCGCAGGACTTCGAGGCCCGCGATCTTGCCCGCGTCCTTGGTCGCCTGACGCTGGGCGTCGTTGAAGTAGGCGGGAACGGTGATGACCGCCTTGTCGATCTTCTGGCCGAGGCTCGCCTCGGCGTCCTCCTTCAGCTTGATCAGGATGAAGGCGGAAATTTCTTGGGGGCTATAGTCCTTGCCGTGGGCGTGCACCCAGGCGTCGCCATTGGGTCCCTTGACGATCTTGTAGGGGACCATGTCCTTGTCCTTGGCCACCACGGGATCGTCCCATTTGCGGCCGACCAGGCGCTTGATGGCGAAGAAGGTGTTTTCCGGGTTGGTCACCGCCTGCCGGCGGGCCGGCTGGCCGACGAGGCGGCCGGCGTCATCCGCGATGGCCACCACCGAGGGGGTGGTGCGGGCGCCTTCGGCGTTTTCGAGGACCTTGGGAGACCCGCCGTCCATGATGGCGACGCAGCTGTTGGTCGTCCCCAGGTCGATGCCGATGATCTTGCTCATATTGGCTATATGCTCCTTCAATGCGGCGAACGCCCGGTCTGGCCTTACGGATAAAGCGCCACTTGGCCCGGATGCGTCCCCTATACTCTCAATTGCAGAGCCGCATATGGGATAGGTGCGCCGGGGCGCAAGAGGCTCATGTACCTTAGCCAATCGCCCATTTGGGGGGTTTGTTCCTGATCAAATGGCGGCAAGATCAGATTGACGGTGCGAAGAACACCGGTTTTCGATTATGGGTGAAGTCGGAGGAAAGACATGCTCAAGCTCACGCGCCCCGAAGGAACGCCCCCGGAGGACCTCTACGCCACCCGCCGGGGTCTCGGCGCCATGTTCTTCGCAGGCTACGCCGTTGCCGGTATGGCCGCCAACGCCCAGAGCCCCGCCCAGGCCATCCGGACCGACGAGGCGGGCCTGACCACGGCGACATTCAACATTCCCGTCCAGGGCGGCGGCGCCCCGATGCCGGCCTATGTGGCCTATCCGGCGGCCCGCGGCCGCTTCCCGGTGATCATCCTCATCTCCGAGGTGTTCGGGGTGCACGAATATATCCGCGACACGGCCCGCCGGCTCGCCAAGCAGGGCTATTTCGTCATCGCCCCCGCCTTCTTCTATCGCGTCGGCGATCCCGCCCCGCTCACCGACACCAACGCCATCCAGCGGATCGTCACCAGCGCCACCAACGAGCAGGTGATGAACGATATCATGGCCACCCTGTTCTGGGCCAAACAGCAGCCCTCGGCCGACAAGGGCAAGATCGGCATCACCGGTTTCTGCTGGGGAGGCGCAGTGGTGTGGATGGCCATGCAGCGCCTGCCCGACTTCAAGGCCGGCGTCGCCTGGTACGGGCGCATCAAGCGCCCGGCGCCCGGCGCCTTCCTGGGCGATGAAAACCGCCCCTGGCCGATCGACGTCGCCGGCACGATCCGCGCCCCAACCCTTGGCCTCTACGCCGGCCAGGACCAGGGCATTCCCGTGGCAGACGTCACCGAGATGCGCCAGGCGCTGGTCGCGGCCAAGAAGCGCGGCTCCGACATCGTGGTCTATGACACCGCCCAGCACGGCTTCCACGCCGACTACCGGGCCAGCTACGATCAGGCGGCGGCCACCGACGGCTGGGCCCGGATGCTCGACCATTTCGCCAAGAACGGCCTGCGTTCGCGCCCGGTGAGGGTCTAAACCGCAGAACGGCGTTCGCCGTTCAGTTGGCGTTCAGAGTGTACACGCGTAAGGTGCGCTTAAGGGAGACTGTTCGACTGAACAAACGGGGCTGATCATGAAGCTGTTCACCGTCGTACGCGTGGCGTTGTTTACCATTGCCTTGGGCCTCCTCGCCCTGCCGGCCGCCTCGCAGTCGGTCAGTCTGGAGCCAAACACCAACCGGCGGGGGAACGACTATTCGAACTTTCCCCTGGCCGCGGCCAATCCCGAGCTCTGCCGCCAGGCCTGCGCCCGCGACAACCGCTGCGCCGCCTTCACCTATGTCGGCGGTCAGGCGCCCCACTGCTGGTTGAAGAACGTCGCCCCGCCCGCCTCTGGGGATGGCTGCTGCGTCTCCGGGGTGAAGGGCTCGGGCGCCGGTCTCACCGCCGGCATGGAAATGGACATGAACCGCCGCGGCGGGGACTACGCCAACTTCGATCTCTCCGTGGCCGATCCCAACCAGTGCAAGATCGCCTGCCAGGGCGACCAGCGCTGCGTCGCCTACACCTACGTCAAGCCGGGGGTCCAGGGACCGGGCGCCCGCTGCTGGCTGAAGGGTTCGCAGACGACCGCCTTCGCCGACGCCTGCTGCATTTCGGGAACGACCACCAATCCCGGCATCGTCGCGGGGGGCGGTGGCGGCGATGGCCGCCGCGATCCGATCCCGGTCGATCCCAACAACCCGCTGTCGGTCGTCGTCCAGGCCGACAAAAACGTCCTTGTGAAATGGACAAACATCCCGGGCATGCAGTCCGGCGACATCGTCCAGGTCGTCAAGGCGGGGGCGCCTGAGGGGGTGTTTCATCCCAACTGGGCCTACACCAACTCCTATTCCGGGCCGTTCCAACAGATGATGCGCGAGCGGCTGGCGCCCGGCGACTACGAAGCCCGCATCGTCAACGGCCGTGGTGTCTACGCCCGCGTCCGCTTCCGCATCGACTAGGGCGGCCGCGTGAAGCGCTTCCGGCTTCCGCGCATCGTCTTGTTGACCGCCGGCACGGGCCTTCTCGCCCTGCTGGCGATCTCAGCAGCCGCGGCCCAGCCGCCGGGTTACAACGTCCTGCAGGAAGAGTGCGACCGGCTCGCCGGCCAGGCCTCGCGGGATTATCAAAGGCTCATGCAGGCCCAGGGCGAGGCGAACTATTACCGCAGCCTGACCCAGATCAACCAGGCCGCGGCGGCCGGGGTCTATCAGCGCAGTTCGGCTGAGCTGCAGGGGCTGATCCGCCAGAACGTCAACCAGATCAACGCCCTTAACGCCATCATCAACACCCCGGTCGACCAGCGCGGGCCGATCCCCGAGGTCAAGTCCCGCATGCAGCTCAATGTCCGGCTGCTGGCCGCCAACAACCAGTTCTATGACGACCTGATCCGGCGCCGCGCCCAGGGCCTGCCGGACAATCCCGGCGACAGTTGGCTGACCCGGGCCCGCACCGACGCCCTCGCCCGGCTTCCCCGCCTCGACGCGCAGGTGGCGGCCCTGAGCGAGTCCGTCAACGACGCCGACGCCTCGCGAGACCGCTGCCGGGCGCGCCTGGCCCAGATGGGCAGCCAGCCGGCGCCGTTCAGCTTTCCCTATGGAGAGTCCGCCGGCGCAGCCACGCTTGATGCGTTCACGGGGGCTTTTCTGCCCGGGAACCGGCCGCCTGCCCCTCCACCCCCGCCGCCGAATTATCCTCCGCAGGGCTATGTCCCGCCGAACGCGCCGCCGCCTCAGGTCCCGGTTCCTCCGCCCGCGCCGCAGGGCCCCAGGCTGGACAGCTTCGCCGGCCGCTATTCAGACGGCATCATGGGCTATCGGGTGACCGTCCAGGGGAGCGATAGCCTGCGCGTGCAAGGCGCGCTTGAAGGCGGCGCGGGCATGACGATCAACCTCACCCGTTGCGCCTCGCAGGGTCCGGTCTTCGCCTGCTCGAGTGAGGGAACCTACAATGACGGGGCGCGGGTGGTGACGTTCGCCGGTCCCGCCACCGTGACGCCTACCGGAAATGGGGCCAGGGGCGTCATTAACGTCGCCAGCTCGTCCACCCGTTGGCTGGACCCGCAGAGCGCGAACCGCAACCCGACCGATTTCGCCCAGGGCTCGGTGATGCAGCTCAACCTGGTCAAGAACGGGGCATGAAAAAGGGGACATGCACCTTCGGTACGTGTCCCCCCATGGTCTTGGACGTCTTACCGGCCCGCGGGACGTCCCGCTTAGGTGAGGGGACACGTACCGAAGGTACATGTCCCCGGGGCGCTTAGCCCTCTTTCTTCGCCGTGAAGCCCGCGAACTTGGCGTTGAAGCGCGAGACGCGGCCGCCACGGTCCATCAGGTGGGCCGACCCGCCGGTCCAGGCCGGGTGGGTCTTGGGGTCGATATCCAGGTTCAGCGTCGCGCCTTCCTTGCCGTAGGTCGAACGGGTCTGATAGGTCGTGCCGTCGGTCATCACCACGGTGATGAAGTGATATTCGGGGTGGCCTTCTTGTTTCATCTTGTGTTCCAGCCGACTTAAGACATCAAAGGGGCCGGCGAAGGCCCCGGAAAAAGGATGGGCGGCTATAGCCAAAGCCCGCCTTTTTAGCAAGCGGCGGGAAGAGACCTTCGAGTGACCGAGCAAAGCGCCCCTACGATCGCCGTCCCTGAGGGCCGGCCCGGCGCGGGCGCGGCGCTCGCCGCCTCCATCACCGAAGACCGGCAAAGGCGAGAGAAGTCCAAGAACGTAAAGACCCTCGGCCGGCTCGTCCCCTACGTGGCGCGGCACAAGGCCGATACCGCCATGGCGCTGTTCTTCCTGGTCATGGCGACGGTCTCGACGCTGGGCCTAACCGCCGCCTCCAGGGTGGTGGTCGACCAGGGCTTTGCCGGCGGGACCCCGGCGGCGCTCAACGGCTATTTCCTGATGCTGGTCGGGGTGGCGGTGGCGCTCGCGGCCTCTTCGGCGCTGCGCTATTTCTACGTCACCAAGATCGGCGAGCGGGTGGTGGCGGATCTTCGCGCCGCCCTCTACCGCCATATCCTCACCCTCGACCCCGCCTTCTTCATGAAGACCCGCACCGGCGAGGTGCTGGCCAGGCTGACCACCGACATCACCATCGTGGAGAGCCTGCTGGCCACCACGGCCTCGGTGGCCCTGCGCAACACCCTGATGCTGATCGGGGCCCTGATCATGACCGCGGTGGTCAGCCCACGCCTGACCCTCTACGTCCTGATCCTCGCGCCCGTGGTCATTCTGCCGATGCGGTTCTTCGGCAAGTCGCTGCGCAAGCGCACCGTCGCCACCCAGGAACAGTTCGCCCAGGCCATCGCCGGGGCGGGGGAAAGCCTCGACGCCCTGGACACCATCCAGGCCTTCGGGCGGGAGACGACCGCCGCCGACCAGTTCGAGACCGGGGTCGAGCAGGTGTTCCGGACTTCCCTTTCGCGAATGAAAGTCCGCGCCGTCCTCACCGCCGTGGTCATCAGCCTGGTGTTCGGCGGCATCACCGCGGTCCTGTGGGTCGGCGCGCGCAGTGTCGTCGCCGGAACCATGAGCGGCGGGGAACTGGTGCAGTTCGTCTTCCTGGCCGTGATCGCCGCCTCTTCGGTGGGTGCGCTCGGCGAGGTCTGGGGCGATGTGCAGAAGGCGTCGGGCGCCATGTCGCGGATTGCCGAGATCCTCGAGGCCAAGCCTGCTATCTCCGCGCCCGCCAACCCCGAACCTCTGCCGGTCCCGTCCAGGGGCGAGATCGCTTTCGAGGACGTTACTTTCGCCTATCCGGGCCGCGAGGAGACGCCGGCCCTGCGCGGCTTCACCCTGGCCGTGAAGCCTGGCGAGACCGTCGCCCTGGTGGGCCCCTCCGGCGCCGGCAAGAGCACCGTCTTCCGCCTGATCCTGCGCTTTTACGATCCGCAGACGGGCCTGGTCCGCGTCGATGGCGTCGACCTGACGAAGGCTGATCCCAAGGCGGTGCGCGAACGGATGGCCCTGGTCGCCCAGGACGCCTCGCTGTTCTCGGTCTCTGCAGCGGAAAACATCCGCTTTGGCCGGGCTGAGGCCAATGACGACGAGGTCCGCGCCGCCGCCGATGCGGCTGAAGCCGAGGGCTTCATCAACGCCCTGCCGGAAGGCTTCGCCACCCCCATGGGCGAGCGGGCCAAGACCCTCTCCGGCGGCCAACGCCAACGTCTGGCCATCGCCAGGGCCCTGGTGCGCAACGCTCCGATCCTGTTGCTGGACGAGGCGACCAGCGCCCTCGACGCCGAAAACGAGCGCCTGGTTCAGGCGGCGCTGGCCCGCGCCATGGACGGCCGCACCACCCTGGTCATCGCCCACCGCCTGGCCACCATCCTGAAAGCCGACCGCATCGTCGTCATGGACGAAGGCAAGGTCGTCGAGGAAGGCACCCACGCGCAGCTCACCGCCAAGGGCGGCCTCTACGCGCACCTGGCCAAACTGCAGTTCGAGACTTAGCCGCCCTTTGAGGCTTTAGCGCCCACCCTCTCCGCACGCGGGAGAGGGTGGCGAGGCGCGCGCGGCAAGCGCGCCAAGCCGGGTGAGGGGGCGCGCCGAACTCACAAAGGTTCGCGCTTGCCCTTTGGCCCGCTGATCTCTAGGCGTCGGCGCGCCCCCTCACCCCGCATCGGTCGCTCGCGCGACCTCGCGACCCTCTCCCGCGTGCGGAGAGGGTGTCCTTGGCCGAAGCAGACGGAAGCGCTTGTGTGGGAGGCCTACCCTACCGCCGCCCGCGCCAGTCCCGGGAAGTCCGAGAAGACCCCGTCCACCCCCATGGCGAGGTAGCGTTTGATCTCGGCGGTCATGTCGCCGTGGGCGGCGCGGTCTGATCCCTTGCGCAGGTCCTCGGGCAGGAACGCGTTCTCGGGCCTAAACGTCCAGGCGTGAACCATCAGGCCCGCGGCGTGGGCGTTGGCGACCACCGTGGGGGTGAGCAGGGATTTCTCGATCCCGACGCCGGCCGCATAGGTCGCGATGTCCGCCAGCCCCTGGTAGGTCAAAAGGGTGCGAAGCTGCACGAGCTGGATCAGCTTGGCCTTGGTGCGGTTCTTCAGCCGCCGCAGCGCCGGTTGCTCGAAGGACTGTATGAAGACCGGGACCTCGGCGTTGGGCAGGCCCGCGCGGTTCAGGGCGTCGACCAGCAGGCCGCCGATATCCAGCCCCTTTGCCAGCAGCTCGCCCGGCGACTTCAGTTCCGGATAGAGGCCCACAGGCCGGCCGGCCAGGCCCGCCTGGAATTTCACCAGCTCGACCACCTGCTGGAAGGTCGGCGGCGGCTCCTGGCCGTCGAACCGCGCGCTTGCGGGCCTAAGGTCGGGCAGGCGCTCGCGGGCCCTTAAGGTGGCGATCTCGGCGGAGGTGAAGTCCTCGGCGTACCAGCCCACGACCTCCCGGCCCTCGACCACCGTCCCCCGGCTGCGGGCGGCGTAGCGCGGCACGGCCGCGACATTGGTGGTGCCGGCCAGATTGGTCTCGTGCCGGCAGATCAGGATGCCGTCGCTGGAGGCCACCAGGTCCGGCTCGACGTAATCCGCCCCTTGAGTGATCGCCAGGCGATAGGCGGCAAGGGTGTGCTCCGGCCGCTCGCCGCTCGCGCCCCGGTGGGCGATGATCAGGGGTGTTTTCGCTTGAGCAGCGCCTACCCCCGGCAGGGCGGCGGCGGTTGCGGCGGCGAGGGCGGCGCGACGGGTCAGGGTCATGGCGGCGACACTATGAGCACGTTGTGACGCTTTCGTCCCTAACCCACGAGGGGTACGGCGCGGAGGCTCACCCCTTGAACCCCAGCACGTCCATCATGTCATAGAGCCCCGCCGGCTTTCCCTTGGCCCACAGGGCCGCTTCCACCGCGCCGCGGGCGAACAGGCTGCGGTCGCGGGCTGAGTGCGACAGGGTGATGATCTCGTCCTCGGCGATGAAGCTCACCGAATGCTCGCCGACGATTCCGCCGCCGCGCGATACCGAAAAGCCGATCGCGCCCTCCTTGCGGGGGCCGGTGATGCCGTCGCGGGCCCGCTCGGAAACCTGGCCAAGGCCGACGCCCCGTCCGTCGGCGGCCGCCGCTCCCAGCATCAGGGCGGTGCCCGAGGGGGCGTCTACCTTGCGCTTGTGGTGGGCCTCGAAGATCTCGATGTCCCAGGCCCGCGGCCCGAGCTTGGCGGCTGTCTGACGCACGAGACCCATCAAGGTGTTGACGCCAAGGGAAAAATTGCCGGAGCGCACGACCGGGACCCGCTTCGCCGCCTCGGCGATCAGGGCTTCCTGTTCGGCGGAAAGGCCCGTCGAGCCGATGATCAGGGCGGGGCCGCCCTTTTCGATAGCCAGGCGCGCCAGCTTGGCGGTGGCCTCGGGCACGGTGAAGTCGATCACCGCGTCGCAGCTTGATAACGCCTCTTCGCGGGTCACCAGCACCCGCCCGCGTTCATGCTCGGCGATCTGGCCCTCGGTCCCCGGGGCGTCATAGAGGCAGGCGATGCTCACCCCGTCCCGCGCTTCGACGGCGGCGGCGACGGCGCGGCCCATGCGCCCAAGGGCGCCGGCGATCCCGATCCTTACCTGCTCAGCCACAGCCGCCTCTTTCGCTCCAATAATGTCACACCGTCATAGACCAGATCGCGCCAAACCTTGACAAGGTTGTGGTTGAGGGCAGGCGCCGTTAGGTTGCGCGCCTTCACGCCCGGCCCCCAAGAACCAAAGATCAATGAGCGATTCCGAAAAGCGCACCTTCACCGACGAGGAAGCCCTCGCGTTCCACAAATATCCGACGCCGGGCAAGATCGCGATCGTATCGACCAAGCCGATGGCGACGCAGCGCGACCTTAGCCTCGCCTATTCGCCGGGCGTCGCGGTGCCGGTGCTGGCCATCGCCGCCGATCCGGACACCGCCTACGACTACACCTCCAAGGGAAATCTGGTGGCGGTGATTTCCAACGGCACCGCCATCCTGGGCCTGGGCGACCTGGGCGCGCTGGCCTCCAAGCCGGTGATGGAAGGCAAGTCGATCCTTTTCAAGCGCTTCGCCGACGTGGATTCCATCGACATCGAGGTCTCGACCAAGGACCCGGACGAGCTGATCACCGTCATCAAGAACATCGGCATCAGCTTCGGCGGCATCAATCTCGAGGACATCAAGAGCCCCGAATGCTTCCGCGTCGAACAGGAGCTGCAGGAACTCCTCGACATCCCGGTGTTCCACG
>DGYN01000069.1:2791-9298 GCA_002398405.1 Caulobacteraceae bacterium UBA5005 | reverse complement strand
CAGCACGGCACGGCGATCATCTCCGCCGCCGGCCTGATCAACGCCTGCCACATCACCGGCCGCCAGATGAGCGAGATCAAGGTCGTCCTGAACGGCGCCGGCGCGGCGGGCATCGCCTCCCTCGAGCTCTTCAAGGCCTTGGGCGCGCGGTCGGAAAACTGTATCGCCGTCGACACCAAGGGCGTCATCTACCGCGGCCGCACCGAAAGCATGACCCAGCAGAAGTCGGCCCTGGCGGTGGAGACCGACAAGCGCACCCTGGAAGAAGCCATGGAAGGCGCCGATGTCTTCATCGGCCTTTCGGTCAAGGGCGCGGTCAGCCAGGCCATGGTCAAGTCCATGGCCAAGAACCCGATCATCTTCGCCATGGCCAATCCCGATCCGGAGATCACGCCGGAGGACATCCTGGCGGTGCGCGACGACGCCATCATCGCCACCGGCCGCTCGGACTATCCCAACCAGGTCAACAATGTCCTGGGCTTCCCTTACATCTTCCGGGGCGCGCTCGACGTCCGGGCGCGCGGCGTCAACATGGAGATGAAGATCGCCTGCGCCAATGCGCTCGCCCAGCTCGCCCGCGAGGACGTGCCGGACGAGGTCGCCGCCGCCTATCAGGGCCAGCGGCTGAAGTTCGGCCCCGAATACATCATCCCCTCGCCCTTCGATCCGCGCCTGATCTGGTACATCCCGCCCTTCGTCGCCCAGGCGGCCATGGACACCGGCGTTGCGCGCAAGCCCATCGAGGACATGAGCGAGTACCGCGCATCCCTGGCGCAACGGCTCGATCCCGCCGCCGGTTTTCTGCAGTCGATCACCGGCGCTGTCGAGCGCGCGCCCAAGAAGACTATCGTCTTCGCCGAGGGCGAGGAGCCGTCCGTCATCCGCGCCGCCTTCGCCTTTGAGAACGCGGGCCTGGGCAAGGCCGTCCTCGTGGGCCGCGAGGACGTCGTGAAGGAGAATATGAAACTCGCCGGCGTCGACGCCAACGGTCACGAGATCGAGGTGATCAACGCCCGCAACTCCGCCCACAACGGCGCCTTCACCGACTATCTCTACAGCCGCCTGCAGCGCGACGGCTATCTGCGCCGCGACTGCCAGAGGCTTGTCAACCAGGACCGCAACGCCTTCGCCGCCACCCTGGTGGCGCTGGGCCATGCCGACGGCATGGTGACCGGCGTCACCCGCTCCTTCGACGTCTCCCTGGAAGAGGTGATGCGGGCCATCGATCCGGCTCCCGCCGGCCGGGTCATCGGCATGAGCGTGGTGCTCGCCAAGGGACACACCCTGTTCGTCGCCGACACCAACATCACCGAGCTTCCCACGGGCGATGAGCTGGTCGAGATCGCGGTGGAGGCCGCCGGCGCGGTCAAGGCGCTGGGCATCACGCCCAGGGTCGCGTTCCTGTCCTATTCGACCTTCGGAAACCCGCAGGGCGACCGTTCGGAAAAGGTCCGCGAGGCCGTGGCCCAGCTCGACGAGATGGACGTCGACTTCGAATACGAGGGCGAAATGCCGCCGGAACTGGCATTGGAGCCCGACCGGCGCGGCAATTTCCCGTTCATGCGCCTGACCGGCCCCGCCAACGTCCTTATCATGCCGGCCATCCACTCGGCATCGATCTCGACCAAGCTGGTGCAGTCGCTCGGAGAGGCCACCGTGATCGGCCCCGTCCTCCTGGGCCTCTCCAAGCCGGTGCAGATCGCGCCGCTCTCGGCATCCGTCTCGACCATCATCAATATGGCGACCTTCGCGGCCTATGCGGCGGAGGCGACGGTGCGGTAGGCGCTGTCTTTTCCCTCACCGCGCGCTGCAAGCGCGGGGAGGGGGCTTCGCTTTAGGCGAAGCGGGTGGGGGAGCCCCATCGAACCGCGCGCTCTGACCCAAGGGCCTTCCCCACCCGTCTCGCTGCGCTCGCCACCCTCCCCTTCCTATGGAAGGTGAGGGAAAAGGCTAAGCCTCCGCCCCCTCGCCCCTGCAGGCGAACACGCTCCGCGTCAGGCACGAGAACACCAGGCGCCCCGCCTCATCCAACAGGTCGTGCTGCGCCAGGATGATGCCCTTGGTCTCGCCGACCGGGTCCTTGCCGAGCACGGTCATGCGGCCGCGCAGCAGTTCCCCTGCGGCGGGGTTCCTCGCGAACCTCAGGGCGTCGGTGGCGACCCGCTTGGTCTGCGGCCAGTCGGCGCTCGCCGCCACGTCCAGCTTGGACCACACCACATAGACCAGCGCATCGGGCAGGCCCCGGCCCTGGTCCCAGTCGACGGCGAAGGTTTCGATGAAGGTTTGCAGGGCGTCGTCCCCGACCACGGCGTGGCCCAGGCCCACGACCTGTCCCGGCGATACGTCCTCGAAATATCCCGGCATCGTCGCGCCCCTAGTTTCGCTCTGAGCTGACGCCTATAGCAGGAACCATGCCGGTCCGTACCTCCTCGTTGCGCGCCCTCGCGCTAGCCGTCCTGATGCTGCTGGTTCCAGCGGCGGTCCTCGCCCAGAGCGTCAAGACCGAGCACGTCGAGCTAGAACTCATCAGCCAGGGCGAGGCCGTGCCGGGGTCGGAGACCTACGTCGCCCTGCGCCAGAAGATCGAGCCGCAGTGGCACACCTATTGGCGCAATTCCGGCGACAGCGGCGAGGCGACCAAAATCGCCTTCACCCTGCCGGCCGGCTGGAAGGCCGGGGACTTCGTCTGGAAGACGCCGGAGAAGCTGCCCTATGCCGGCGTGCTGATGAACTACGGCTATTCGGATGAGGTCATCCTGCCGGTGGCCCTGTCGGTTCCCGCCAATGCGCAGCCCGGATCGATCGTCCCGATCAAGGCGGCGGTCACCTTCCTGGTCTGCAAGGACATCTGTGTTCCCGGCTCGGCGGAGCTTTCCCTGAACCTCAAGATCGCCGGCGCCGCCCCCGCCCAGGACCCCAAATGGGCCAGCGTGATTTCCAAGGCCCTGGCCGACGCCCCCAAGCCCGCGGGCCTGGCCTCTGCCGCAACCTTCGAGGCCGGCTCCCTGAAGATCAGCGCCACGGGCGATCCGTTGAAGGGCGGCGACTTTCCGGACGCCTATTTCTTCCCCTTCTCCGGCGCGGCCATCGACCACGCCAAGCCCCAGGTGATCGAACGCGGCGAGGGCGGCCTGACCATCACCATGACCCCCTCGCCGACCTTCAAGGGCGCCGCCGTCCCCGGCGTGCTCTCTATCGGCGGGACGGCCTTCGAGGTCGAGGGGCCGCAGGGCCCTGTCCTGGCCGGCGCGACCGGCCTTGGCCCTCCCCAGGCCGCGGCGAAGGAGAGCGACATCACCCTGCCGCTGGCCATCGCGTTTGCCTTCCTCGGCGGCCTGATCCTCAACCTGATGCCCTGTGTCTTCCCGATCCTCTCCATGAAGGCCGCCACCCTCGCGGCCCACGCCCATGAGGCGCGCGCGGCCAGGGCCCAGGGGATCGCCTTCCTGCTCGGAGTCCTGGCGACCTTCCTGATCCTGGCGGCCCTCTTGATCGCCGCGCGGGCGGCGGGCGAGGCCGTCGGCTGGGGCTTCCAATTGCAGTCGCCGCCGGTGACCGCGGGCCTTGCCATCCTCATGCTGCTGGTGGCCCTGAACCTGGCGGGCCTCTTCGAGATCGGGACCTCGGTCCAGGGGGCGGGATCTAGCCTCGCCTCCAAGTCGGGCCTCGCCGGCGCCTTCTTCACGGGGGCGCTCGCGGTGGTCGTCGCCGCCCCCTGCACCGCGCCGTTCATGGCCGGGGCCCTTGGCTATGCCGTGGCGCAGCCCCCTGCGGTCTCCCTGCTGGTCTTCGCGGCGCTCGGCCTGGGCTTCGCCGCCCCGTTCACGGCGCTCGCCTTCGCGCCGGGCCTGCTGCGCAAGCTCCCCCGTCCCGGCCCCTGGATGGCGGTCTTCAAGACCGTGCTCGCCTTCCCAATGTTCGGGGCGGCGGCGTGGCTCGCCTGGGTGTTCTCAGGCCAGGCGGGCCAGGTGGCGCTCGGCGTCCTCTTGGCCGCCAGCCTGGTCATCGCGTTTTCCGCCTGGCTGTTCGGCCTTGGCCAGAAATCCTTCGCCACCGCCTGGCGCATTGGCCTGCAACTGGTTCTGCCTGCCGCTCTCATCGCCGCCGCCGTCGCCCTGGCCCCCGTCGCCAAACCCCAGGCGGCCGCCACCGCCGCCGCCTCCGAGGCCGGCAATATCCCCCGCGAACCCTGGGACGCCGCCCGCGTCACGGCCCTGCAGGCCGAGGGAAAGGTGGTGTTCGTCGACTTCACCGCCGACTGGTGCGTGACCTGCAAAGTGAACGAGTCGACCTCCCTGGCCTCCAAGGCCGTGGCCGACGCCTTCGCCGCCAGCAACGCCGTCTACATGGTCGGCGACTGGACCCTGCGCGACGACAAGATAGCCGCCGAACTAGCCAAACACGGCCGCAGCGGCGTGCCGCTCTATCTGATGTTCCCCAAGGGCGGCGGCGAGCCCGTGGTCCTGCCGCAGCTCTTGACCGAAGGCATCGTCAAGAAGGCGCTCAAGGAAGCGGCGAGCTAGGGGACATGTACCTTTAGGTACGTGTCCCCCCATGGTCTTGAACGTCTCACCGGCCTGACGGACGTCCCGCAGGGGTAGGGGGACACGTACCAGAGGTACATGTCCCCGGCGCTATCGCGCTTTCCACTGCGCCCTGGTCTGCCCCCAATATTCCACCGGGAAGTGGTCGATGGGCGGCGGCAGCTTGGTCGGGCCCTGGTTGGTCGAGCCAAGCCGCTGCGCCACCCTCTGCGAGGCGTAGTTGTCCGGGGCGATGGTGTGGCAGACCTGCGTCCAGCCCAGCGCGTCGAAGACAAAGTCCATGCAGGCGCTGGCCGCCTCGACCGCGTATCCCTTACCCTGGGCGGCCGAGATGATCCCCCAGCCGATTTCCTTCTCCGGCCAGCCCAGCGGCGCCCAGGGCCCCAGGCGCCCGATCCATTGTCCGCTGCTCTTTTCCACCACCGAGAACATCGAATAGCCGTTCAGGGTCCAGGCCCCGATGATCATCGCCCAGACGCGCCAGGCGGCAGACGGAACTAAGGGCCCGCCGATGTGCACGGTCACTGGGTCGGCCATGTAGTCGCAAAAAGCCGGGAAGTCCTCCGCCGCCGGCGGGCGGAGGATAAGGCGGGGCGTGTGAAGGGTGGGCGGCGTCAACCGTTCCTCCCACGCGAAGCGGGGGAGGGGGACCCCGAAGGGGTGGAGGGGGCGCTGGTCCGGGCGCCGGCGTGTCCGCAGCGCCCCTTCCACCGCTGTCGCGGTCCCCCTTCCCCGTGAACGGGGAAGGATCGAGGCGCGCGGCAGCTCACCTTTGATCAGGCGGGGTCGCTTCTCCCGCCAGGATCAGGGTTGCGTCGTCCAGGGTCAGCACGTCCTGGGCCTGTGAACCGAGCCTGCGCAGGGCGACGGTGTTTTCCTCGGCCTCGCGCTTGCCGACCACGGCGATCACCGGGACCTTGGCCACCGAGTGCTCGCGCACCTTGTAGCCGACCTTTTCGTTGCGCAGGTCGACCTCGACCCGCAGGCCCGCCGCTCGCAGCTTCTTGGCCACCGCCTGGGCATAGTCATCGCCCTCCGAGGTGATGGTCGCCACCACCACCTGCACGGGCGCGAGCCAAAGAGGGAAGGCCCCCGCGTAGTGCTCGATCAGGACGCCGAGGAACCGTTCCAGCGATCCCAGCACCGCGCGGTGCAGCATCACCGGTCGGTGCTTGTTTCCGTCCTCGCCGATGTAGGTCGCATCCAGCCGCTCGGGCAGGACGTAGTCCAGCTGCAGGGTGCCGCACTGCCAGGTCCGGCCGATGGCGTCCCTCAGGTGGAACTCCAGCTTCGGCCCATAGAAGGCGCCCTCGTTCTCGATCCGCTCGCACTCCAGCCCGGCGGCGACCACCGCGCGTTCCAGGGTATCCTCGGCGATTGTCCAGGCCTCGTCGGTGCCAAACCGCAGGTCGGGACGCAGCGCCAGCTTCACCGAATGCAGCTCGACGTTCAGGTCGGCGTAGACCTGGCGCAACAGCTCGATGAACTGCCTGGCCTCGTCCTCGATCTGGTCGTCGCGGCAGAAGATGTGCGCATCGTCCTGGGCCAGGCCCCGCACCCGCAAAATCCCATGCAATCCGCCGGAGCTTTCATAGCGGTGCAGGCCGTCGAACTCCGCCAAGCGGATCGGCAGGTCGCGGTAGCTCTTCTGGCCGTGGTTGAAGATCTGCACGTGGCCTGGGCAGTTCATCGGCTTGACCGCATAGATGCCGTCGTCGGTTTCGCAGGTGAACATCGAGGCGTGGAACTTGTCCCAGTGGCCGGACTGTTCCCACAGCTGCCGCGACAGGATCTGCGGCGTCTTCACCTCCTCATAGCCGTCGGCGAAGATCCTGCGCCGCACGTACTCCTGCAGGGTGCGATAGAGGGTCCAGCCCTTGGGGTGCCAGAACACCATCCCCTTGCCCTCTTCCTGGATGTGGAAGAGGTCCATCAGGGCCCCGATCTTGCGGTGGTCGCGCTT
>DGYN01000069.1:0-2578 GCA_002398405.1 Caulobacteraceae bacterium UBA5005 | reverse complement strand
CGGTGGTCGCGCTTCTCGGCTTCCTCGATCCGCGTCAGATGTTCCTGCAGATCGGCGTCGGTGGCCCAGGCCGTGCCGTAGATGCGCTGCAGCTGGGCGTTGCGGTGATCCCCCCGCCAGTAGGCGCCGGCCAGCTTCATCAGCTTGAAGGCCTTGCCCACGTGCTTGGTCGAGGGAAGGTGAGGGCCGAGGCAGAGATCCTTCCAGGCCCCCTGGTGATAGACGCTGATCGGCGCATCGTCGGGCAGGTCGGCGATGATCTGGGCCTTGTAGGTCTCGCCGATCGCAATGAAGTCGGCCATGGCGGCGTCGCGGGCCACCTCTTCGCGGGTGATCTTCTCGTCGCGGTCGACGATCTCGCGCATGCGCTGCTCGATGGCCTGCAGGTCATCCAGGGTGAAGGGCTCGGGCCTGGCGAAGTCGTAATAGAAGCCGTCCTCGATGGCGGGCCCAATCGTCACCTGGGTGTTGGGGAACAGCTCCTGCACCGCCTGTGCCATGACGTGGCTGGCGTCGTGGCGCACGGTCTCCAGGGCCGCGGGGTCCTCCCGCGTCAGGAACTCTATTCGGCCGCCCTTGGCGATCAGGGCGGGGGTCAGGGGCCGGTCGAAGTCCAGGAGCTCGCCGTCCATCCGCACCAGCACGGTGCGTTTGGCCAGGCTCGGGGAAATGGCGGCGGCGATGTCGCGGCCCGTGACGCCCTCGTCGTAGGATCGTTTGGAGCCGTCGGGGAATTGAAGCTCAATCATGGTTCTGTCTTTTCAACACGCGGCGGAACTGGGTCATAGCCTGATCCGCCGAAAGGATTGCAACGGCACACGCGCCGGACGGTCAACCAACCGCCTTTGAGCGGGCCATGCTGGATGAGAGCCTCCGCGCCATATTCCGAACAGCTGGGTTGGAACCGGCACTGGCGCCCGATCCAGGGCGAAAGCGTCGCTTTGTAAGCCCTAAGAGCAAACCGGACGCTGCGTTCGTAAAGCGTCATGGCCGGTGCGGGTGCGAACGCGTCTAGACCGCCCCGGCGGCGCTAGTTCGTGTGGTGGCTTGGCGCACAGCGTCAGCGGCGGCCTCGAAGGCCAGCATGGTCGAGGCGTGGCGGGGGGCGTAATCTTTGACAGGCTCGAGCATGGCGAGGTCCGCGAAACGTCCGGCCGGGGGCTTACCACCGGCTTTGAGCATTTCATAGAGGGCGGCCCGGGCCTCCTCGATCTCGGCCGGCGTCGCCCCGATGATGTTTTCACCCAGCACGCTGGCCGCCGCCTGACCCAGAGCGCAGGCCTTCACCTCCTGCGCGAAGTCCGAAACCTTGCCGTCGGTCAGCGCCACATCCACCAGGATGCGGCTGCCGCACAGCTTCGAGACCTTCTCCGACGACCCCTGCGGCGCAGCCAACCGCCCAGTCCGCGGCAGCCCCGCGGCGGCTTTCAGGATCTTGGCGCTGTAGAGGTCATCGAGCATGGAGGCACATATAGGGCCTCTCAGCCCCGGGGGACATGTACCTTCGGTACGTGTCCCCTCACGGTCTTGGCCGAGCCACCGGCCTGAGCCTCGTCCCGCAGGGGTGAGGGGACACGTACCAAAGGTACATGTCCCCGTTAGCGCTGCTGGTCCTGCCAGAGCGTCTCGGCATGGCGCTTGATCTGCTCGCTCATGGCGGTGAAGCCCTTCTTCAGCGCCCGGCGATGTTTGTTGCCGTAGAACTCCGCGATCCAGCCGCGGAAGAGTTCGCCGTTACTGATGATGCAGGCGTTCTTGTCGACCTCGTCGATCTCGATATAGCGCACCGACTTGACCCAGCCGCCCCAGGCCAGGTCCCGCCAGAGGATCTGTTCGTTGGGCACCCAGTCCAGCACCACCGGTTCGATGGGACGGTGGGGCTCGCCGGGCAAAGCCAGCGTCAGGGAAAGGCGCCCGCCGATGCGAAGCTCGCCCTTGGCCGAGGGATAGAGCGGGTTCCAGTGGGGCCAGTCCTCGATCACCCGCAGGACCTCCCATACCGCCTCGGCCGGCGCCATGATCCCGATGCGGCTTTCCACCTTCAGCGGCGGATGCGGCCCACGTTTCTGCTTGGTCTGGTTGAGACGTCCGGCGAGCGCCATGGCCCTAGTCCTTCATCCGCCAGGTGGCGCCCTGGGGCCCGTCCATGACCACGACGCCCAGCGCATCCAGTTCGCCCCGGATTTTGTCGGCGGTGGCGAAGTCTTTGGCCGCCCGCGCGGTCTGGCGATCGACCAGCAGGGCCTCGACCTTGGCCTTCAGGCCCTCGTCGGCGCCGCCCTCGAACCAGGCGTCGGGGTCGGCCTGCAGAAGGCCCATGACCCCGGCCAGCTCCATCAGGGCGCCCTTGGCTTCCGAGCCATCGGTTCCCTCCCGCACCGAGCGGTCCAGGTCATCGGCGTGGCGGAACAGGGCGGCGATGGCCAGCGGGGTGTTGAGATCGTCCAGCAGGGGCTCGATCGCTTCATCCGCCGCCCCGCGCACGTGCTTGGCCCGTTGCAAGACGCCATAGAGGCGGTCCAGGGCCTTGCGGCTCTGTTCGATCAGGCTCTCGGTCCAGTCCAGCGGCTGGCGGTAG
>DGYN01000028.1:20899-21021 GCA_002398405.1 Caulobacteraceae bacterium UBA5005 | reverse complement strand
GCTTCGCCCCCTCCCCCACCGGCTCGTTGCACATCGGCGGGGCGAGGACGGCGCTCTTCAACTGGCTTTATGCGCGTCACACCGGCGGCAAGTTCCTGTTGCGCATCGAGGATACCGACCGC
>DGYN01000028.1:0-20638 GCA_002398405.1 Caulobacteraceae bacterium UBA5005 | reverse complement strand
ATCGAGGATACCGACCGCGAGCGTTCGACCCCCGAAAACGTCGAGATCATCCACCAGGGTCTTGGCTGGCTGGGCCTGGAGGCCGACGAGCCGGCCATATCCCAGGCAAGCCGGGTCGATCGCCACCGGGCGGCGGTCGACGAGTTGTTCGCCAAGGGCCGCGCCTACCGGTGCTACATGACCGTCGAGGAACTGGCCGCCGAGCGGGAAATTGCCCGGGCCGAAGGCCGCGCCATCCGCTCTCCCTGGCGCGACCGCGTGGCGGATGCGGCGGACGCCACCCCCTATGTCCTTCGCTTCAAGGGCCCGCTCGAGGGCGAGACCATCGTCGATGATCTCGTCAAAGGCCCGGTGAGGTTCGCCAACAAGGAACTAGACGACCTCGTCCTCCTGCGCTCCGACGGTAATCCGACCTACAATATCGCCGTGGTGGTCGACGACCACGACATGGGTGTAACCCACGTGATCCGCGGCGACGACCATTTGAACAACGCCGCCCGCCAGAGCCTGATCTACGAAGCGTTCGGCTGGGAAAAGCCCGCCTTTGCCCACATCCCCCTGATCCACGGCCCCGATGGCGCCAAGCTCTCAAAACGCCACGGCGCCCAGGCCGTCGGCGAGTTCGCCGAGATGGGCTATCTGCCGGAAGGCATGCGCAACTATCTGGCGCGCCTGGGTTGGGGCCATGGCGATGACGAGGTCTTTTTGGATGACCAGGCCATCGAATGGTTCGATATCGCCGATGTGGTAAAGGCCCCGGCCAGGCTCGACTGGGCCAAGCTCAACCACATCAACAATCAGCATCTGCGGATCGCCGACGACGGCAGGTTGGCATCTCTTACGCATCAGGCCCTGATCGCCCAGGGCCGCCAATTGCCCGCGAATACGGCTGAGAGACTCACCCGGACGGTCGGCCTGGTCAAAGAAGGCGCCGCGACGATTCAGGAACTAGCCGGCCTGTGCCTTTTCGCGGTGAAAGAGCGACCCTTCGCGCTGGATGAACGAACCGTGGGCCTGCTCACCGAAGAGACGCGAGCCAGACTTCAGCGCCTGCGAGACGCCTTGGCGAAGACGCCGGAATGGACTTCAACTTTTCTGGAAATCACTTTGAAATCCTTCGCAGACTCGGAAGGCGTGGGCATGGGAAAATTCGGCCCTGCCCTGCGTGGTGTTCTCTCCGGCGGAGCGGTCGCGCCGGATCTCGCCTCGACCCTGGCGGCGCTGGGCAGGAATGAAGCACTGGGGCGTCTCGACGATGCGCTTTGCAGTGCACAATAACCCTATATAAGGCTGACGGGACCAAGGGAGCGGCACGATGACGGAAAAGGCTACGCTGACGATCGACGGTAAGACTTTCGACTTGCCCGTGATGAAGGGGACCGTGGGTCCCGACGTGGTCGACGTGCGAAAGTTCTACGCCGAAACCGACGCCTTCACCTTCGATCCGGGCTTCACTTCGACCGCCTCCTGCGAGAGCAAGATCACCTTCATCGACGGCGACGCGGGCATCCTTCTGCACCGTGGCTATCCGATCGACCAGCTGGCCGAAAAGTCGAGCTTCCTGGAGGTCTGCTACCTTCTGCTGCACGGCGAGCTGCCGACCGCGGCCGAATTCACCGAGTTCGACCACAACATCACCTACCACACGATGCTGCACGCGCAGTTCGACCGCTTCTTCGAGGGTTTCCGTCGCGACGCACACCCGATGGCGGTGATGACCGGCGCGGTTGGCGCGCTTTCGGCCTTTTACAAGGACAGCATCGACGTCGACGATCCGGCCCAGCGGCAGATTTCGGCCCATCGCCTGATCGCCAAGATGCCGACCATCGCGGCCCGGGCCTACAAGTATACCATCGGCCAGCCCTTCATTTCGCCCAGGAACGACCTCTCCTATTCCGAAAACTTCCTGCGCATGTGCTTCGCCGTGCCGGCCGAGGACTGGAAGCCGAACCCGATTCTCACCCGCGCCATGGACCGGATCTTCATCCTCCATGCCGACCACGAGCAGAACGCCTCGACCTCGACGGTGCGTCTGGCCGGATCGTCTGGCGCTCACCCCTTCGCCTGCATCGCCGCCGGCATTGCCTGCCTGTGGGGGCCCTCCCATGGCGGCGCCAACCAGGAAGCCCTGGAGATGCTCGAGCAGATCGGCACGGTCGACAACATCAAGGACTACGTCCAGGGCGTGAAGGACCGGAAGTACAAGCTCATGGGCTTTGGGCACCGGGTCTATAAGAACTTCGATCCCCGCGCGAAGGTCATGCAGAAGACCTGCCATGAGGTCCTGGGCGAACTCGGCATCAAGGATCCGCTCCTCGAAGTCGCCATGGAACTGGAAAAGATCGCGCTGAACGATCAGTACTTCATCGACCGCAAGCTCTATCCGAACATCGACTTCTATTCCGGCATCACCCTGCGCGCGATGGGCTTCCCGGCCAGCATGTTCACCGTGCTGTTCGCGCTGGCCCGCACCGTCGGCTGGATCAGCCAGTGGAAGGAAATGTTCGAAGATCCCCAGCGTAAGATCGGGCGTCCGCGCCAGCTCTATACCGGCGCGACGATGCGCGACTTCGTGGCGATCGAAAAGCGCGGTTAGGACTATTCCGGGCCGATGCGGATCGCCCGGCTAGACGGTCTTTCGTCCAAGCATCCGCTCCTGGTCCCGCGCGCCGCGCGGACGATGGAGCCTGCATGAGTCAGACCCCAACCTTTTCACAGCTGGTCAGCCTGTCCACCAAGGTTGGCTTTATCTCCTTCGGCGGTCCCGCCGCGCAGATCGCCATCCTGCAGGAGGAAATGGTCGAGCGGCGCGGCTGGATCGACCAGCCCGCATTTCTGCGAGCGCTGAATTTCTGCATGCTGCTGCCCGGCCCCGAGGCTCAACAGCTGGCCACCTGGCTCGGCTACCGCCTGCATGGGGTAAAGGGCGCTGTGGCGGCCGGCGGTCTTTTCATCCTGCCCGGCGCCCTGGTGATGTTCGCCCTGGCCTGGCTTGCGGCCGCACAGGGCGAATGGCCGCCTCTGCAGGCCGTGTTCGCCGGCCTCCTGCCCATCGTCGTCGCCCTGGTGCTGCACGCCGTTTGGCGGATCGGCAGGCGAAGCTTGAAAGCCCCCGCCGCGTGGATTCTGGCGCTCGCCGCCTTCGCCGCGGTGATCCTGAAAGTGAGCTTTCCCCTGATCGTCATCGCGGCCTTGGCCGCCGGGGTTGTCCTCGACCGGTTCGGGATCGAAGCCGGCGCCGCGGGCCATCATACGCCGGCCGAAGGCGAGACCGTTGCAAAAACGCCGCTCAAGGCGCTGGCTCTGCGCATCGTCACTCATACGGCCGCCTTCGCCATTATCGGCGCCCTGCCCCTCCTCCTGATTTTCGCGTTTGCTGGGACCGACCCCTTCGCCGCGGTCGCGGCCTTTTTCACCAAGGCGGCCTTTGTCACCTTCGGCGGGGCCTATGCGGTGCTGCCCTACATCGCGCAGGCTGCCGTGGAAGAACACCAATGGCTAACCTCCGAAGCCATGATCCACGGCCTCGCCCTGGCCGAGACCACGCCAGGCCCCTTGATCCTGGTTACCGAATACGTCGGCTTCTTCGCCGGCTGGAACGGCGCGGCGCAGGCCGGCCTCTCGCCCCTGGCCAGTGCAAGCCTCGCCGCCGTGATCACCGTCTGGTGCACCTTCCTGCCCAGCTTCTACTTCGTCATGGCCCTCGCGCCCCTGATCGAGAGCCTGACTCGCGACCGCCGCGCCGCGGCTGCACTGGCTGGGGGGACCTCTGCGGTGGTCGGCGTGATCGCGTCCCTGGCGGTCACCGTGGGCCGGGAAGCCTTCTTCGACGAGGGGCGTATCGACCCGGTCTCGATCGTCCTGGCGATCGGGGCCTTCGTCGCGCTGGCGAGGTTCAAGGCCAGTCCGCTGCTGCTGGTCGCGGTGGGCGGGCTTGCCGGCATTGGCCGGATGCTAACGGGCCTTTAGATAGCCCGCCAGGATTTCGGCCGCCTTGGCCGAGGGATCGGGCATCCCCCGCCCCAGCCGGTCGAGCGCCGCATCCTGCTCGGCCGCCTTCGATACGCGCAGGGCCGGATCATCCAGCAGACGCCCGATCGCGGCCGCCAGCTTCTCTCCCGTACAGTTGCCCTGCAGGAGCTCCGGTGCGACTTCCTTGCCGGCGGCGATATTGATCAGGGTGATGAAGGGCGCCTTCATGATTGCCTTGAATATCAGAAGGGTCAGGGCGCCGAGACGATAGCCCACCACCATCGGGACGCCAGCCAGAGCCAATTCCGTGGTCACGGTGCCCGAACAGGCAAGCGCCGCCGTGGCGGCTTTCATGGCGTCCTTCTTGGCCTCATCGCCCTCGACCACATGCACACGGGTGGAGAGGCGCGATTTTAGAAGGCCTGCAACCGTCGGCGCGACGGGGCAGACGACGTGCAGCTTCGGCCGCTCGGCCTGCAGCCGGGCGACGGCGTCCTCAAAGGCTGGACCAATGCGCTCGATCTCGCTTTTCCGGCTGCCGGGCAGCAGCAGCAGGATGGGATCGTCCGGCCCCGCCCCGATAGTCTTGCGCAAGCGCCCTGGGTTGGCGCGGGAAAAGTCGATGGCCAGAGTGGGATTGCCGACAAAGGTCACCGGCAGGCCGTGCCGCTCATAGAACGGCGCATCAAAGGGCAGGATGGCTAGCAGATGATCGAATACCCGGGCCAGGGTCTTGGCCCTGCCGGGCCGTGTGGCCCAGACCTGGGGCCCGACGTATTTAACGAGGGGAATCTTGAGGCCCGCCTGACGCATGGCGGCGCCGAGGCGGATGTTGAAGCCATAGGAGTCGATCAGGACGGCGACGTCCGGCTTTTCAACCCGGGCCAGCGCCACCAGCTGTTTCACCCTGCGGGCCGCCTTGCGGGCGACCATCAGCGCCTCGGTAAAGCCGATGATCGAAAGCTCGGAGGTATCGAAGGCGCTGACGAGGCCTTCCGCCGCCATGGCCGCGCCCCCCGCCCCAATGAACCTGGCGTCAGGATACCGAGCCTTCAGCGCCCGCATCAGGCCGGCGCCGAGATTGTCGCCTGAGGCTTCCGCCGCCACCAGCATGACGGTCGGCCCGCTCACCTAGGGCTCGACCCCGAGGATGAAGAGCCCCAAGGCGTCCGCCTCGGCGATCACCTGCTCGCGGTCAAGGATCAGAACGCCGCCCGCCTCGCCGACAATCCCGGCCAGACCCGCCGCCGCCGCCCGGTGGACGGTGGCCAGACCCATGGTCGGCAGATCGATCCGCCGCTCCTGTATGGGCTTGGGCGCCTTGGCGAGTACGCCGCAGGGATTTTCGGCGCTGCCCCGGATTCCCACAGGCAATTCGGCGACCCGGCGAAGCATCGCGTCGGTGCCTTCCTGCGCCTCGACGGCCAGCACCACTCCCCGCGCCACCACGGCCCCCTGACCGATGTCGAGCTGGCCGATCTCACGGGCGACGAAGAGCGCCTTGCCGATATCCTCGAAGTGCTGATCGTGGGCGGTATGCTTGCCCAGCGGACCCACGGGGAGCGTCAGACTGCCCGCCGCTTCCTGCGCGCCCTCCACGCGGAAGCCCTCCTTTTCGAAGATGCGGATCAGAGCGCGCAGGATGGCGTCGTCACCCTTGCGCGCCTCCAGGATCAGGCCGGGTAGAAAGGCCGCCCCACGCAGGTCCGGCATCAGGGTCTTGAAATCGGGGCGCTTGACCTGGCCGGCCATACAGACCGCCTTGCACTTGGCGGTCTTCAAGGCCTTGAGGGTCTTGCCGAACTCGGCAAGGCCCACATCCATGCCGGGGAATTCATCCAGTCTTGGATCGGTCAGCCCCTTGATCCGCACCACGAACAGCGGACGGCCGGCCTCGAGGCACTCACGGGCCACTTCTACGGGCAGGCCGCCTGCCCCGGCGATCAGGCCAAGCTTGTCCATCAGTCGTCGTTGCGCGGCAGGCAAAGCGGCCTGTTCGCGTCGGCGCGGATGAAGTCGACGATTTCCATAACCTGTTCCACATGGGCAAAAACCCGCGCCACATCGTCGATGCGCTCCTGCAGGGTCCCCTCATCGGCGAACAGGAGACGATAGGCGGCGCGAAGGTCGTTGATGGTGTCGCGCGCGAACCCCCGGCGCTTCAGGCCCACCAGGTTCAGACCCTCGAGGTGCGCATGGACGCCCCAGACCGAGCCGTAAGGGATGATATCCTTGGTTACGGCGGAAAGTCCCCCGACAAAGGCGTAACGGCCGATGCGGCCGAACTGGTGGACGGCGGCGAGCCCGCCCATGAATACGAAGTCACCGATAACCACGTGACCGCCCAGGGTCGCGTTTTGCGCAAAGACGGTGTTGTTGCCGACGATGCAGTCGTGGGCCACATGACTGCCGGACATGAACAGGCCATCGGCGCCGATGGTAGTCACCCCGCGGCCTGCCACCGTGCCGGTGTTGAAGGTCACGCCTTCGCGGATCATGTTCCGCGGGCCGACGATCAGGCGCGTCTTTTCGCCCTTGTGACCCAAATGCTGGGGGTCGCCGCCTAGCCGCGCGAAGGGATGCACGACGCAAGCCTCGCCGATCTCGGTCACGCCCTCGATGCAGACATGGGACAGAAGCCGCACGCCGTCGCCCAGCACAACGTCCGGGCCTACGATGCTATAGGGCCCGATCTCCACCCCGGCCCCGAGCTTGGCGGCCTCATGGACGATGGCCGTCGGATGTACGGCAGTCATTCGCTAGTGTTCTCGACCACCATGGCAGTGAATTCAACCTCGGCCGCCAGCTGATCGCCGACAAAGGCCCGGCCTGCGAATTTAAAGAGGCCGCCCCGATGCTTCAGCACCTCGACGGGCATGCGAAGCACTTCCCCTGGACGGACCGGCCGCCGGAACCGAATGTTGTCCAAGGCCGCGAAGAAAATGCTCTTACCGGCGATGTCAGCATCCAGGGACTTGGACATCAGAACGCCGCCTGACTGAGCGATGGCCTCGACGATCAGGACGCCGGGCATCACCGGATTGCCCGGGAAATGGCCCTGAAAAAAGCTCTCGTTGGCGGTCACGCACTTGATGCCCGTGATCGACTTGTTGGCCTGAAAATCCTCACACCGGTCGATGAGCAGGAACGGATAGCGATGCGGAATTCGACGGAGGATTTCCGCCAGTTCAACGACGTCGGTGCTCATCACTTCCTCCCTCTGTCCCTGACCAGTTTCGCCAAGGTCACGCTTTCCCGCTTCCAGGAAGCGATCGGCTTTGCCGGATATCCGGCCCAGGTTTCCCCAGCTGGAACATCCTTAAACACCATGGAAGCCGCGGCGACGGAGGCGCCATCGCCAATCGATACATGGTCGCGAATGCCGACGCGGCCGCCAAACTGCACCCCGTCGCCGATCACGACCGAGCCCGCCACGCCGAGATCTCCCGCCGCGACGCAGTTCCTGCCGATGCGGACGCCATGGGCGATATGGCAGAGGTTGTCGAACTTGCTGTTCTCGCCGATCAACGTATCGCTCAAACTTCCGCGGTCGATGCAGCTATTGGCGCCGATGGTCACGCCGTCTTGCAGAATGACCCGGCCCAGTTGAGGAACATCGACCGGGCCTTTGCCCGATGGCGCGACACCGAAGCCCGCCTCGCCGATCCGAACACCCGCGAGAATCAAGACCCGGTCGCCCACCAGAGCAAAGGTGACGCTGGTGCTGGCGCCGATCGAGCAATTCCGGCCGATGGCGACCCCGGGACCGATCACCGCATTGGCGGCGATGAAGGTCCCCTGTCCGATTCGCGCGCCCGGCCCAACGGCGACGCCGGGACCCAGGATGACGCCGGGCTCGATCACCGCCGTGGGATGGATAGCCCCGTCAACGCCATCGTGACGCCTCGGACGGTGCAATAGATGGACGGCTGCCGCCCAGGCGGCTTGCGGCCAGGCCGAGACGAGGGCGGCGCACCCTGGCGGAACCATTGCGGCCGCCTCCTTGGTGACAAAGACTGCTGTCGCCCTAAGGCCGGAAAGGCGGTCAGCGTGTTTCGGGTTCGCGAGGAAGGTGATTGCTCCCGGCCCGGCATCGTCCAGAGACGCCGCCTGGCGGACCTCGCGGTCGCCATCAGCCGGATCTGACAAACTGGCCTTTGTCGCTTCGGCGATAACCGACAGGGCGAAAGGGCCCAGGGCATCGAAAAAGCGCTCGTCGGCCATCGCCGGCCTAGCGCGCGGGACCCTGAGCGGGGCGACCCCCGCCGGCAGGTGGCGGTGTCGCGGGAACTCCCGCCGTAGGAGCACCCTGCGCCGGCGCAACCTGCGCAACAACCTTGCTGATCGGAAACTGGGTGATGCGCGTGTTGAGCCGTTGGACGACGTCGGTGGTAATGTCGAGCGCGTTGGCGCGCATGATCACCGCCGAGGCGTCAAGAATGACTGTGCAGTTGCGCGCCTGGAAGACATCGATCACCACCGGTCCCATTTCCTGGTAGATGCGCTGCTCAACCATTTGGTTCGTGGCCTGCAATTCGCGGGACCGGATTTGGTAAAGGGTGTCGTACCGCTGGGCCAGCGCTTGGGCCTGCGCCAGGAAGGCTTGTTCCCCGAGCGTTGCGCGTTGCGCTTCAAGGGCGCGGGCGTCGGTCTGGGCCTGATTGCGCGCCGCGGCGACTTCGTTGTTCACTTCGTTCTCGATGGCCGTCAGGCGCCCCGCGGCGAAAACGCCCACGGTTGAGGTTCCCAGAACCCGTTCCTTGAAAACGATGCACAGCCCGGGAACCAGGGGTCCCTTCGGGTTGGCTTGAGCCGCCTCAAAAGCCGCTGCGTTGGGATCAACCTTTTGCGCGGGCTGCGCCGGGGTCTGGGCCGAAGCGAGCGAGAACCCGGCGATGGACGCGGCGACCGCGATGGGGAATAGGCGTTTGAGCATGGGGGTCAGAACTTTGTGGACGTGGAGAAGCGGAAAGACTCGGTCTTGTCGTATTTTTCCTTGGCCAGAACCTTCGAGATATCGAACTGGATCGGGCCCAGCGGCGAGCGCCAGCCGATGCTTATACCTGCCGCCGCACGCAGCGCGTAGCTATCTTTGACCGAGGGGTTGAGGTTGCACACGGGCGGCGAGCCCTGGGTGCAGCCAATCTTGTCGATCCGGTCGATACCGCCCAGGGTGCCAAAGTCGGTGAACAGCGATGCCTTCACAGGCAGGTTTTCGGGCAGGAAGGTTGGAATCGTCAGTTCAAGACTGGTGATGCTGTACAGCTTGCCGCCCAGGGCGTTGCCGAAGCTGATGTCACGCGGGCCGATACCGGCGGTCTCGAATCCGCGGAAGGTCTGCCCGCCCTTGAAGAACCGGTCGTTCACCCGGATGCTGTCTCCGCCGTAGCCGGCGATGAAACCGAAATCCGACGTGGCGCTGAAGATCAGGTCGCGGTTGAAGCCATAATACCAGGACCCCTGAAGTTCGGTCTTCAGGTAATTGATGTCTCCGCCCAGACCGGCGAAGCTTTGCGTGCCCTGCAGACGATAGCCGCGGCTCGGAGTGCGCGGGTCGTTGGTCTTGTCCATCTGCCAGGTTACACCCGCCAGCGAGGTGTATTTGCTGCCGACCTGGTCGCACAGGGCGGGGCGCTGAGCAAAGCTGCAGGTCAACTGCGAGACTTCCACATCATCGGTGCGCAGGCTGTAGATCAACTGCAGATAGGACTGCTGATTCAGCGGGAACCCTACCCTCATGTTGGCGCCGGTCTGGTTGATGATGTAGCCGGCTTCGCGCTCGAAATCGTAGCGGTAACCGTAAAGGTCAAAGCCCGCGCCAAGGTTACGGCCCATGAACCGCGGCTCGGTGAAGCTGATGTTGACGTTGCGCTGGAAAGCGCCAGTCCGCGCGACAGCTCTAAAATCCTGGCCCCGGCCGCGGAAGTTGCGCTGCTCGACGGAGAAATCGATGACCAGTTGATCGATGGAGCTATAGCCGGCCGAAAAGGCGAGCTGCCCGGTCGGCTGTTCGATCACCGCGACGCGAAGAACGGTTTTGTCGGCGGCGGTGCCCGGCAGCTGTTCGATCTGAACGCCCTCTTCGCCATCCTTGAAGAAGCGTAGGGCCTCGATCCCTTGTTCGGAGCGGTCGAGCAGCGACTGGTTGAAGGCGTCGCCCTCCACCAGCTGCATTTCGCGCCGGATCACCTTGTCCAGGGTCTGGGTGTTGCCGACGATGTCGATGCGCTCGACGTAGACCCGCGGGCCCTCGGTGACGGTAAACACCGTGTCGATCGTTCCGGTTTCCGGGTTACGCTCGTGCCGCTGATTGATATCGACAAAGGCAAAGCCCACGCGGCCGGCGGCGAAGGTCAGAGCGTCGCGGGCCGCTTCAACGGCGCTGTCGCGATAGATGCTTCCGGTCGGCATGACCGGCTGCAGGACAAGTTCGAGAACCCGGCCGTCCAACTTATTGAGCGTGGTCTCAACCTTGACCGTGCCAAACTTGTATTCCTGCCCCTCGTCGACCGTGAAGGTCAGGGCGAACCCGTTCTTGTCGGGCTTCAGCTCAGCGATCGAGGAAACGACCCGGAAGTCATAGTAGCCGCGGTTGCGGTAGTGTTCACGCAGCAGGCTCTCGTCGTACTCGACGCGGTCCGGGTCGTAGTTGGCGTTGGTCGACAGGAATTTGTACCAGGCCGAACGTTCGGTCACGATGACGTCGCGAAGGTCGGTGTCCTTGAACTGGGCGTTGCCCAGGAAGTTGACGTCCAGAAGGCCGCTCTTGGGCCCCTCGTCGATCTCAAAAATCACATCGACGCGCTTCTGCGGCAGCTCGACGATCTTGGGCGTGATGGTCGCCGAGATCCGGCCGGAGCGGCGGTAGACGTCAAGCAGGCGCTGGACGTCCTGGGTAACCCGCGCGGACGTGAAAATGCCCCGCGGCCTGACCTGAACTTCATCAGTCAGCTTGTCTTCCTTGAGGGCCTTCTCACCCTCGAAGATCACGCGGTTGATAATCGGGTTCTCAACCACGACGACGACCAGGTCCGCGCCCTCGACACTCATGGTGGCGGTGGCGAAAAGGCCGCTCTGCGTCAGGACGTTGATGGCTTCGTCGAGCTGGGCGTCACTGACCACCGTGCCCACCTGAATCGGCAGATAGCTGACAACGGTGGAGCTTTCGATCCGCTCGTTACCGCGCACGACGATGCGGTTGATGAAAGCGCTGCGGCTCTGCGCCTGGGCGACAGGCGCAGGGGCCTGCTGCTGGGCAGCGGCCAGGCCCGGCGCTGCCAGCGCAGTGGTCGCCAGCAAGGCGGCGGCCAGCGGACGGAGCGCACCGTGGCGCTTCAAGGCGGAATGATTAGCGATCAAGAGATAAGCCCACCGATGAATCGGAACGCGTCGTATCGCACGAGATCGTTCCAAGTGGCGAACAACATCAAAGCCAGCACCAGCGCAAGTCCAACCTTGAAGCTGGCCGCCTGGACCTTTGCCGCCAGGGGCCGCCTCGCAATGGCCTCATAGGCATAAAAAACGAGGTGTCCTCCATCCAGCATCGGGATGGGCAGAAGGTTGACGAAGCCGATACCGATCGAAATCGACGCCGCGAAGGCCACCATATTCAGGCCGAAATTCGCGAAAAAGGTTCCGAGGTCGGGCGAGGCTTTGATGGTCGCCTTGGTAACGCCGCCGGCGGCGCCCGCCATGCCAACGATGCCGCTGAACTGATCTCCGTTCTCGCGTCCTTTGAAGATGCGCCCGATATAGGTGAACGTGGTCTCCAGGCGCACCCAGATCGCGTGGGTTGCTTCATTGAACCCTTCGACCGGATTTCTCGCTCGATAATAATAGAGAGCGTTCGGATCGGGTCCGATGCCCACCTGACCGCGCTTGATCTTGGCGCCGGTGACGCCGTCCTTTTCTGCGATGCGCCGCAGGGTGGGAGACAGAACCTTTTGTTCGCCCGCCCGGTCGACCGTGACGTGGATAGTCTCGCCCGAGCGCAACATCACGAAGATCTTGAACTCTTCAAAATCCCGTATTTCCCGGCCATTCACCGATTTGATGACATCACCTGGCTGGAAACCTGCGGCCGCGGCGGGAGAGTTGGGCATCACCTCTCCGACCACCGGCCGAAGCCGAGCCGTCTCCAGCGTCATGAAAATGGCCATGAAGATGACAAGAGCCAGCACGAAATTCGCGGCGGGTCCGGCGGCTGCGACTAGCGCCCGCTGCCAGACGGGTTTGAAGTGGTAGAAGCGGCCCACCGCCTCCTTGCCGAGTTTCGCCTCGATCTGGCTGCGAAGGTCCTCGAGGTCCTCAGAATCAGGAACACTGGCCTCGTTGCTGTCACCCGCAAAGCGCACGTAGCCGCCCAGGGGAATCCAGCCAATGCGCCACTGGACGCCGGACTTGTCGGTCCATTGAACGATTGGTTTTCCAAAGCCGATCGCGAACTGGTCGATGGCGACGTCGCACGCCTTGGCCATCCAAAAATGGCCCAGCTCATGGATTGTCACCACCGCTGTGAGGATCAGCAGGATCGGTATGGTGTAAATGGCCAGGTAGGGCAGGAATTCAAGCATTGCGAAGCTTTCTCTTCCCGCTAAAGGCGCTCGAATTGAGGCAGGACATCGGCGGCTATCCGGCGGGCGCTGGCGTCGATGAGCATGGCCTCTTCCAACACGCCCCCGAGTGAGGCGCCGATATCGCCGTTTCCGTTCATTCGGGCAAGGGTTTCCGCCACCACGGAAGCAATGTCGAGGAAGCCGATCCGGCGCTCCAGGAAGGCGGCGACCGCCGTCTCATTGGCGGCGTTCATCGCCGCTGGTGCAAATCCGCCACGCTCCAGGGCGCTCCTGGCGAGGCCGACGGCGGGGAAGCGGTCGAGATCAGGCGCCTCGAAGGTGAGTTTACCGATGGCGGCGAGGTCGAGTCTGGGCGCGGGCCAGGCCATCCGGTCGGGCCAGGCGAAGGCGCAGGCGATAGGCGCGCGCATATCCGGCGGGCCAAGTTGAGCGAGCGTTGATCCGTCCTGGTACTCGACGAGCGAGTGTATCACCGACTGGGGATGGATCAGGACCTCGATCTTTTCTGGCGGCATGGCGAAAAGATAGGCCGCCTCGATCATCTCCAGGCCCTTGTTCATCATGGTGGCGGAATCCACCGAGATCTTGGCGCCCATAGACCAGTTGGGGTGCGCGATAGCCTGCTCGGGGCTGGCCGCCGCCATCTGGGACCTGGTCCAGGTGCGGAATGGGCCGCCGGATGCGGTCAGGATCAGCTTATGCACCTTGTCGGCGCAATCGGGTTGCAGCACCTGGAAGATGGCGGAATGCTCGGAATCCACCGGGATGACCTTGCCGCCCGAACGAAGCGCGGCGAGCAGCAGGGCCGGCCCCGCGCAGACCAGGGCTTCCTTGTTGGCGAGCGCCACCGTGGCGCCGCGCTCTACAGCCGCCAGGGTAGGCGCAAGGCCCGCCGCGCCGACGATGGCCGACATCACCCAATCCGACCCCATGGCGGCGGCTTCGACCACGGCGCTGTTTCCGGCGGCGGCCTCGATCCCGCTGCCCGCCAGGCGGGCCTTCAATTCCTCGTAACGGCTCTCGTCCGCTATGACCGCGGTCCTGGGGCGCCAGGATAGGGCCTGTTCGGCCAGGCGCTCCGTATTGCGGCCGCCCACCAGGGCGTCGATTGAAACCGCACGCCCCCCGGCGCGGGCATGTTCGAGCAGATCCAGGGTCGACAATCCAATGGATCCAGTCGAGCCGAGCACGGTGACGGTGCGGGCGGCGGTCATGGGATCCATCCCTTGAGATCGAGAAGGCGGCAAAGGCCGATGGCGATCGCGGCGAACATCAGGCCGTCCACGCGATCCAGGAGGCCGCCATGTCCCGGGATCAGGTCGCCGCTATCCTTGACCCCGAAACGGCGCTTGAGGATCGATTCCCAAAGATCGCCCGCCATGGTGGCGAGACCGCCGAACAGGCCAATCGCGAAGGCGGTCCCAAGGTGCAGGTCGATGCCAGGCATGGCCTGACTCACCCCCAGAGCGGCCAGCCCAGCGACCACCAGCCCGCCGATAAATCCCGACCAGGTCTTGTTCGGTGAGATCCGCGGCCAAAGTTTGGGCCCCTTGAGCATATTGCCGACCGCATAGGCGCCGATGTCCGCCGCCCAGGTGACGGCGAACAAAAGGATGGTCCAGGAAACGCCGGGTTCAGGCGGCCAGCTCGGAGGCCATGGAATGCCCTCTTGGGCTGACCCGGTATCGCGCAGCCAGACCATGACGATGACCGCGGGAGCAATATAGATGACGCCATATCCCGCATCGAAGGCGCGCTCGGTGCGATGGCGCGAGGCGTAGGCCGCTACAATCGCGCCGCCGAGCATGACCAGCCAGGCGCTGTAGTACCAGCCAGTATAAGCCGCAAAAACCCCCGCAAGCGCCGCCACCGTGATCGCGACAGCCACTTCGGCCGGGGCGTTGGGGGCGCTCATCTTGGCCCACTCAATGGCCAGAAGACCGACGGCGATGGCAAGAATGAGCAGGAACGGGCCGCCGCCGAACCAAATAGCGACCAGCGCCAGAGGCACCAGGACAACGCCGCTCATCACCCGGGCGGCGAGATTGGCCGAAAAGGCCTTAGCTGGCGGCACGCGCACTATCCGGCCCAAGGGCGCCGTAACGGCGCTCGCGGCTTCTGAACTCGGCGACCGCGGCCTTCAGGTGATCGGGACCATAATCGGGCCAGAGCACATCCTGGAAAACGAGTTCGGCATAGGCCGCTTCCCAGAGCAGAAAGTTGGAAATCCGCCGCTCGCCGCTGGTGCGGACGATGAGGTCGGGAGAGACGCCGCCTGTCGACAGGGCGCCCTTGAACACTTCCTCGGTTATGGCGGCGGGGTCCAGCGTCCCGTCCTTGGCCTGATGGGCCAAGGTTCGAGCGGCGTCGGCGATATCGGCCTGGCCGCCGTAGTTGAAGGCCACCTGCAACAGAAAGCGGTCGTTGTGCGCGGTCCGGCCTTCCGCCTGTTCGATGACCCCCAGGATATCGGGGGAAAGGCCGGCCCGGCGGCCGATAATCTTGATCCTCACTCCCTCGCGAATCAGGCGCTCCAGGTCGGCGTCCACATAGGATTTCATCAGCCGCATCAATTCAGAGACCTCGGCCCCCGGACGGCGCCAGTTCTCTGTCGAGAAGCCGAAAACCGTCAGGGTCCCAACCCCGGCCTGAGCCGCGCCCTTGACCGTGCGTTTTAAGGCGTCGACGCCGAACTTGTGCCCGGCCGTACGCGGCAAGCCCCGCGACCGCGCCCAGCGGCCGTTGCCGTCCATGATGATCGCCACGTGGAGCGGCGGATGTTCGGAGGCTGTCGCCATTGATTTCGCAAGGGTTCCTTTGAGGCTGTCCCTAGACCTGCATGATCTCTTGTTCTTTGACTTTCAAGGCTTCGTCGGCGCGTTTGATCGCCGCATCGGTCATGTCCTGAACTTCCTTTTCCATCCGCTTTTGGTCGTCCTCGGTGACGACGCCGTCGTTCTTGGCCTTCTTGATGTCGTCGTTGGCGTCGCGCCGGACGTTGCGGATGGCGACCTTCTGCTGCTCGGCGTACTTGCCGGCCACCTTGACCAGATCCTTGCGGCGCTCTTCGGTGAGGGGCGGAATCGGGATCCGCAGGTTCTGTCCCTCGACGACGGGATTTAGGCCAAGCCCCGCGTTACGAATGGCCTTTTCCACCGAGACAATCAGGCCTTTGTCCCAGACGCTGACGGAGATGGAACGGGGCTCTGGCACGCTGATGGAACCGCATTGGTTCAAGGGCATCTGGGAGCCGTAGGCCTCCACGGTCACCTGATCGAGCAGGGCTGCCGAAGCGCGGCCGGTCCGCAGGCTGGCGAATTCATCCTTCAGCGCCTGGACCGCCTTGTCCATGCGGTCGCGGTAACGGGAAAGCTCGGGTTTCTCTGCCTGGGCCATGATGCTCCTCTCTCTAGTCGGCGACGACTGTATAGACGCCTTCGCCAGCAAGGACGTCGAGCACGGCGCCCCGCTCACGGATCGAAAACACCACGATGGGAATACCGTTGTCGCGCATCAGGCTAACTGCGGACGCATCCATCACCCTAAGGTTCTGGGCCAGAACCTCCTGATAGCTGATCCGCTCATAACGCTTGGCGTCGGGGTCCTTCTTGGGGTCGGCGGTGTAGATGCCGTCGACACTGGTGCCCTTGATTAGGGCGTCACAATTCATCTCGGCGGCGCGCAGGGCCGCGGTAGTGTCGGTGGTGAAGTAAGGCAGGCCTGTGCCGGCGGCGAAGATCACCACCCTGCCCTTCTCCAGGTGCCGTTCGGCGCGGCGGCGGATGTAGGGCTCGCACACCGCGTCCATCTTGATGGCCGACTGGACGCGGGTATCGACACCGATCTTCTCCAAGGCGTTTTGCATGGCCAGGGCGTTCATCACCGTGGCCAGCATGCCCATGTAATCAGCGCCGGCGCGGTCCATGCCCTGAGCGGCGCCAGAGAGGCCTCGGAAGATGTTGCCGCCGCCGATCACCAGGCAAAGCTGGACGCCGGCCCGCTGGATCGCCGCGACCTCTTCAGCGACGGCCGCCACGGTCTCAATATCTATGCCGAATTGTTGTGACCCCATAAGCACTTCCCCTGAAATCTTCAGAAGAACGCGGCGGTATTTTGGCGCGCGGGTCATGTTCGGGTCCGTGGCTTACGAGTCGGCGCTCGCACCATAGACAAGGGCCGCCCGCGCGTCGAATGCGCGGACGGCCCTTAATGCATTTTCCGGATCGTCAGGACGTCGTTTCGTCTTCCGGCTTCTTGGTCATCGACGCCACTTCGGCGGCGAAGTCTTCCTGCTTCTTCTCGACGCCTTCGCCCAGGGCGAGATTGACGAAGCCGGCGAGCTTGATCGGCGCGCCGAGCGCCTTGGCCTGTTCCTCAATGAACTGCTCGATCGTCTGGTCGGGGTTCATGACGAAGTTCTGCTTGGGCAGCACCACTTCCTCGTAGAATTTGCGCAGACGGCCTTCGACCATCTTCTCGGCCACTTGCGGCGGCTTGCCGCTCTCGATGGCCTGCTGGGTGTAGACCTCGCGCTCCTTGGCCACGACCGCAGGATCGATTTCGTCGACCGACAGCGCGATTGGACGGGTGGCGGCGATGTGCATGCCGATCTTGCGGCCAACCTCGATCAGCGCGGCCTTGTCGGCCGTGCTTTCCAGGGCCACCAGAACGCCGATACGGCCGAGGTTCGGGGCTACTGCGTTGTGGATGTAGCTGGCCACCACGCCGCTGCTGACCACAAAGCGGGCCGAGCGGCGAACCATCATGTTCTCACCGACCGTAGCGATCAGGTTGGTGACGAAGTCGTTGACCGTCTCGCCGTCGGCGGTCTTGCCAACGCGAATGGCCTCAACGCCGTCATTGTCGAGACCAACCTGCGCGATCTTGCGTGCGGCATTCTGGAAGAGTTCGTTGCGCGAGACGAAGTCGGTCTCGGCGTTGAACTCCACGGCGGCGCCGATCTGGCCCGCGCCTTCATCCCGCACCGCGACGGCCACGAGGCCTTCGGCGGCGATACGGTCGGCCTTTTTGGCGGCCTTGCTAAGGCCCTTGGCGCGCAGCCAGTCCACGGCGGCGTCGTAGTCGCCGTTGTTTTCGGTCAGGGCGCGCTTGACGTCCATCATGCCGACGCCGGTGTCTTCACGCAGCTTTTTGATCAGCTCGAGGGTGATCTCAGCCATAACTTAGTCTCCGATAGTTCGAGTTTGAGGTTTAGCCGGCGGCCGGTTCGTCGGCCCCGGCGGCTTCTTCAGCAGCAGGGGTTTCGGCGGCCGGAGCCTCCTCAGGAGCAGCCTCGGCCGCGGTGGTATCAGGTTCCGGCGCCGCTTCCGCGACAGGCTCAGCGGCGGCCTCCATTTCGGCGGCGACCTCAGCGGCGGCTTCCGGGGCGATCTCGGGTTCCGGAGCGGGCTGCGCCTTGGGCGCGGCCTTCAGGGCCGGTTCGACCGGATTGGCGGCGGCGCCCAGATCAACGCCCGCGGCGGCCTGGCCGGCGGCGAGGCCGTCGAGGACGCTGTCGGCGATGAGGTCGACGTAAAGCTGGATGGCGCGCGCGGCGTCATCGTTGCCCGGGATCGGATAGGCGATGCCGTCGGGATCGCAGTTGGTGTCGAGGATGGCGATGACTGGGATGTTGAGCTTGCGCGCTTCCTGAATGGCGATCGCTTCCTTGTTGGTGTCGATCACGAACATCAGGTCGGGAATGCCGCCCATGTCCTTGATGCCGCCCAAGGACAGTTCCAGCTTCTCCCGTTCGCGGGTCAGCTGCAGCAGCTCCTTCTTGGAGCGGCCGTGCTCGGCGGTCAGGGTCTCCAGCTCGCGCAGGCGAGCGATGGAACCGGAGATGGTGCGCCAGTTGGTGAGCGTGCCGCCCAACCAGCGGTGATTGACGTAGTATTGGGCCGAGCGCTTGGCCGCGGTGGCGATCGGCTCCGAGGCCTGGCGCTTGGTGCCGACGAAGAGGACGCGGCCGCCGCTGGCCGCAACTTCGCGGACTTTCAACAGGGCTTGGTGCAGCAGCGGGATCGACTGCGACAGGTCGATGATGTGGATGTTGGAGCGCGAGCCGAAGATGAACTTGCCCATCTTCGGGTTCCAGCGGTGTGTCTGGTGGCCAAAGTGAGCGCCGGCTTCGAGCAGCGAACGCATAGAAAATTCAGGAAGCGCCATGCTTCGGTATCCTTATTCTTCCGGTTGAGCCTCCGCGGGCAAAACCCCTCCTGCTGGAGGGACCGGAACGGACGTAGCGGGATGTCTCCCCGCTGCGGCCGAGCGCCCGCGTGCGTGATGGGGGCGGCATGTAGGGGGAAACGGCGGATAAGGCAAGCGCTGGCGTACGCTAAAAGTCCTTGCCGTTCACGGCCTTGATCTCCAGGGCGTCCGGATCGACGCCGTCAAGGCAGCGGACGTTGATGGCCGCGATCTTGGTTCCGTCCGGCATTTCGCCGTAGCCGAAGGACTGGACGCCGCAGGTCCTGCAGAACAGGTGGGCGATCTTGCCGGTGTTGAAGCGGTAGTCGCCGAGGTTGTCTTCGCCGGAAAGCAGGGTGAAGGTCTCGCGCGGCGTGAAGGTCAGCAGGAACCCCTTCTTCGCACAGTGCGAGCAATTGCAGGCGATCACCGAGGAGAGATCGGCCTGGGTTTCATAGCGGACCGCGCCGCAGTGACATCCGCCGGCAGCCATCAGACGTCCTCCAGATAGGTGACGCCAGGCGCGGTCTTGAGCGCGCCGCGTAAGGACGCGTCCAGGGCGTAGCGGCCTGGCAGTTTCATCTCGACTTCGCGGTCGGCGTCGAGGCCGAAGAGCAGGGTGATCTCGCCGCCCTTTTCGGAGGCCGCGGTGGTCAGGCGTCTCTTCAGGGAGTCGATCTCCGCCGAGCGGGTCTGGACGTGGATGCGGACGGCGGCGATGGCGCCTTCGATGGCGCGCTCCAAGGGAACAGCATCGTCGCCGAAGAAGCGGACCTCGCCATCGCCCGACTTGGCGCGGACGGTGATGACGATGGCCTTGCCGGGTTCGAGGAGATCACGCGTGCGGCGCAGGACTTCGGGCGGGAAGAGGACCTCGTATTCGCCGGTCGGATCGGAGAGGGAAACGAAGGCGAACTTTTCGCCAGACCGCCCTGCCCGCTCCTGCCGGCGGCGGACAACCCCGGCCATCTTCATGGCGTCGACGCCCTCGCGCGCCTGGATGAGAGCGTTGGCATAGAGCTGGACGCGCTTGCGCTCCAGCGCCTTGACCACGTCCTCGAGGGGGTGGCCGGTGAGGTAAAAGCCAACGGCCGCAAGTTCCTCGTCCAGCAGTTCCACCGACATCCAAGGGTCGGCCTTGGGCATGCGCGGGCGGGCCGCGTCGGCCTGGTCGCCGCCGAACAGGCTGACCTGGGCGCTGTCCCGCTCGGCGGCCATGGACTGGGCGTAGGCGATCAGGGTGTCGGCGGCGGCGACGATCTGGTGGCGGTTGGGATGGATGCGGTCGAAGGCGCCGGCGCGGGCCAGGTTCTCGATCGACCGCTTGTTGACCGCGCGCGGATCGATCCGCTCGACGAAATCGAAAATGTCGGTGAAGGGCCCACCGGCGTCACGCACCTCCACCAGATGCTTCATGGCTTCCACCCCCACGTTGCGGATGGCGCCGAGCGCATAGAGCACCGCGCCGTCCTCGACCTCGAAGTCTGCGCCCGAGCGGTTGATGTCAGGAGGCAGGACCGGCACGCCCGAGCGGCGGGCGTCCTGATAGAAGACCGCGAGCTTGTCGGTATTGGAGATATCGAGGCTCATGGAGGCCGCGAGGAACTCCACCGGCGCGTTCGCCTTCAGCCAGCCGGTCTGGTAGCTGATCATGGCGTAGGCGGCGGCGTGGCTCTTGTTGAAGCCGTAGCCGGCGAACTTGGCGACCAGCTCGAAGATGGCGTCAGCCTGGGCGGCGGGAACCCCCTTCTCGGCGGCGCCGGAAACGAACCGCGCCTTCTGGGCGTCCATCTCCTCCTTCTTCTTTTTACCCATGGCCCGGCGCAGCAAGTCGGCTTCGCCCAGGCTGTAGCCCGCCAGGATCTGGGCGATCTGCATCACCTGTTCCTGGTAGACGATGA
>DGYN01000085.1:26681-26999 GCA_002398405.1 Caulobacteraceae bacterium UBA5005 | reverse complement strand
CCCGCCCCCGCCACCGCCCGTCCCGCAACCGCCCCCGACACCGGCGAACGCCTCGCCTGGGAACTATGGCGAGCCCGGGCCGACGTTCAATTCCGCGCCGCTGGCGCTGACCTGGAACTCCGCGCCTGGGGCGACCCACTACGATCTTGGCGTTCGGGATCTGAACTCCAACCAGCTCGTGGTGAACCAGCCGGTCAATGGTGCCTCGCTGGTCGTGACCCTGCCGCCCGGTGGGCGGTACCGTTGGAATGTGGCGGCGTGCAACGCAGCCGGTTGTTCAAACTTTACTGCGCCGCTCTATTTCATGACCCAACCGGT
>DGYN01000085.1:26226-26425 GCA_002398405.1 Caulobacteraceae bacterium UBA5005 | reverse complement strand
CGCCACCACCACTGATCAGCCAGCCCGCGCCGCGCCCGCAACTTCAGAGGCCGCCGCGGCCCACCGGGGGCTCACCAGGCGGCGCCTCACAACCAGGACCCATGCTCTCCGGGACGAGGGTCGTCCTCAGCTGGAGCGCGGTGCCCGGCGCCACCGACTATGACTTTGGCATTCGCGACATGACCACCAACCAGTTGGT
>DGYN01000085.1:0-26002 GCA_002398405.1 Caulobacteraceae bacterium UBA5005 | reverse complement strand
ACATGACCACCAACCAGTTGGTCGAGGACCGCCGGGTCAACGGCGTGTCCTTCTCGGCGAACCTCGCGCCGGGCCGGCAATATCGTTGGAATGTCGCGGCTTGTAACCAGGCGGGATGCTCGGACTTCACCAACCCGCTTTATTTCACCACCCCCGGAGGCCAAGCCCCGCCGTCCTCGGCATCGGGCGGCAACCCTCCTCCGCCAACGGCCGTGCGAACTCCCACGACACCGCTCTACGGATCACCGGGTGTCGGCTCCCAACCCGGGCCGACGATCAGCGCATCGGGAGTCTTGTTGAGCTGGGCGGCGGTGAACGGCGCGACCTTCTACGACCTGGGCGTTCGGGACATGACCACCAACCAGTTGGTCCTCGACCGGCAGGTCAACAACACGGGGTTCTCGCTGAATCTCGTCCCGGGCCGGGTCTACCGCTGGAACGTGGCCGCCTGTAACGCCAGCGGCTGCTCGTCCTTCTCGGCGCCGCTCTACTTCTCAACCCGCTGATCCCCGCCGCGGTTAAGCGGCGGTCTAAGCGCCCGTCTCCATCCGCCAAGTCTCCACCACCGCCGCGCTGACCGCCTGCATCAACGCCAGCCGCTCAGGGTTGGGCCGGCGGGTGCGGGGGATCAGGACGGCCACCGCATAGGTCTCGCCGTCCGGCGCGGTCAGCAGGCCGACGTCATTGATGCCGATCGACGATCCGGCGAAATCCTGGCCAGTGCCGGTCTTGTGGGCGGCGGTCCAGCCAGGGGGCAGGCCACCCTTCAGGCGCCGGGGGCCGGTGCGTACATCGGTCAGGGTGTCGAGCAGATAGGCGGTGGACGTCGGCGACAGAAGCTCGCCCCGCTTCAGGGCCGCCAGGGCCTGGACGATCGCCACCGGCGTCGCCCCATCCGCCGGGTCGGCGATATAACGCTGCGCCGCCGCCTCGCGCATCTCGCGGGGGATGCGGCCGCGGGCCTGTTCGAACAGGGCCGGCTCCCCATATTCCGGCCGCCATTGGAAGCCGGCGATCAGGGCCTGGAGGTGGCGCTCGTCCGCGCCCAACTGGATGCCCTCGATCCCCTTGGCGTCCAACACCTTATTGACGCGCTCGATGCCGATCTGGCGGATCAGCCGGTCGTTGGCGGAATTGTCGCTGTTGACGATCGCGTGGCGGATGAGGGCCGAGACATTGGTCCAATAGCCCGTCTCGCCGATGTTGTGCGCCAGGGGCTGGTTGAAGACGCTGCGGTCGGCGGGCGACATCATCAGCGGCGTCTGCAGGCTGATCTGGCCGCGGTCGATGGCGTCCAGGGTCGCCAGCGCCACCCACAGCTTGGAGACGCTCTGCTGCGGGAAGGACATGTCGCCCGCCACCGTGGCGCCCCAGCCCTCGCCCACGTGGGAGACGGCGATGCCGACCGGCTCGCCAAACTCGGCCGCCAGGCTGGCGAGCTTCGCCTGCAGCTCGGCCGGGGCGGGCTTGAGGGGCGCCATCACCGGGGCCGGCGCGGGTGACGCTTCGCCGCTGGCGTGGGCCTGTTGCGCGGGAAATGGCGTCAGGGCGTAGGCGGCGACCACCGCTCCGCCGACGATCGTGGCGGCGGCCAGCGCTATCGAAGCCAGACGGCCGCGCGACGGGCGGGCGCGCCGTCCCTGCCAGAAGGAGATGGAGGGGGCTGTCGAGGAAAGGCGGCTGTGCCGTCTACGGGAAGGGGCCAAGGACGCGACCTCTGAACTGGTGGAATTACAGCGAGATATGATCAACGCGCTGCGTTCCTTAAGAAACCATCAAACTTCTCATTTATCAGTGATTCCTCCCCGGGAATGGACACATTCCACGGCCAAGCCGCGACACCTTGGCGCGCTTTTTCGGCCAGAACCTGCCCCAATTGACCGCCATAAGGCCGGCCTGGCGGACGCAGAAGCCGCCGGATTTGCTCAATCCAGTACGGGGTAGGTTCGTTTGCATAAGACCCTTTCCGCCGCCTATCGCTTTGTCGCGGCTCATCGTCCTCACCGCGTGACCCTGGGCCTGGCCGCCTGCGCCGCCCTCTTCGCGGTGGTCGCCCAGGCGGCTGAAACCCATGCGCCGGACCTGAAGGCCGCCGTGGCGGAGGCCAGGCCCGCGCCCGAACCCACCTACACCCTGGTCTGGGAGGGGATCGACGTCGACGCCGACGGCGCGGGCGACTTCGCCAATCCCACCGGCTTTGAGGTCCGCGCCCACGATGATTTCGGCTACGGCGAATGGGGCGCAAGCCGCGACGGCGGGGCCCGCGAGCACGAGGGCGTCGACTATGTCGGTTTCGCCGGCCAGGACGTCATGGCCCCGATCGCCGGCCAGGTTACCCGGATGGGCTATGCCTATGCCGACGGCGCGCACAAATACGTCGAGATCACCAATGACACGACCGGCTACGTGGCCCGCGTCTTCTATGTGGACGCGGAGGTCGCCATCGGCGAGACCGTGGCCCTGGGCCAGAAGATCGGAACCCTGAAGAGCCTGCAGGCCCGCTATCCCGGCATCACCGACCATGTGCACCTGGAGATGATGAAGGGCGGCGCGCGGTTCGATTGCGCCCGGGTGATCGTCTCGCGGTGGGAAAAGGAGGTAGCGGTCTAGTTGGACTTTTTCAGCGGGACGCGGAACGCAACGGTGCGCGGCACGGGCTGACCGTCCGTTCCCCACAAGCTGAGCTTAATATCCCCGGCCAGGGTCAAGGCAGCGGCGCCAAAGCCCTTGGCCGCAGGCGTCTCCTGGACCACGCGGCACTGTTGCAGGCCTCCGCCCTCTACAAGGCCGCATTGCAGTATGGCCGTGCCTGCCGTGACACCCTCGGCCGCCGCGGCCTTGGGAAAGGCCGCGCGTATGACCTCTTCCGTCGGCCCCCGGAATTGTTCGGGGGCGCCGCGGGCCACATCGCCCGCGACCACATCCTTAGGCCAGGCGATGGTCAAGGAGACTGAAGCGCCTCTGGTGGATTTGTTGTCCCCATCCAAGCTGATGCTTTTGAAATGGGGCAGAAGGCTTCGCGCCGCGGCGGCGAACCCCAGATTTCGCGGGTTCTCTGCCTGCACCGCGCACGCGCCGATAGCGCCATCCCCCTTGAATCCACACTCGAAGTTTACGGCGCCGCCCGCGCCCGCCGCCCGCGCCTTGGCCGGATAGGCCGCCTTCCATTGCTCGAAGGTCGGCGCGGCGAGCCACGGAGGACTACGGAAATGCATCCTGGTCTGAACCGGGCCGATGGCTTGGCATCCCGCGCACGAGAAGCTGATGGGGACGCGCACCCTGGACTCAATTGCCTCTCCATCCCGCAGCGCCGGTCTCATCTGGAAGAGGTTCGCCAACGACAGGGCCGCGTTCCCAAAATCGAGACCCTTGGGGTCCTCTGCTACAACGGCGCAATGGTGGACGTTTCCCGTGACGGTGACCTCGCACTCCATCACGACCTTGCCCGACTTTCCAATTTCCATCGCGCGGGGCGGGTAGGCGTCGCCCAGCTGCTCGGAGTTGGGTCTTTTCAACCAGTCCGGCTCGACGATCATCGGCGGGGTGGGGTTATTGAATTTGAGCGGAATCCGCACCCTGCTCTCGATCGCCTTCCCATCTTTGGTGGCCGGCTTCATCTCGAAGAGCTTGGAGATGCGGATGGCGGAGGCGCCGAACCCAAGGTTTTCGGGCGCCTCCCTGACCACGGCGCAATTGGTCACATTGCCCAGCACGGTCACGGTGCACAAAAGGTCGACCTCCGCGTCCCGGCCGACCTTCAGCGCCTCCAGGGACCAACTGCCCAGCATTTCTGCGGGGGTCGGTTTGCGCACCCATTGCGCCTGAGTTGCCTCCGGCGGTTGGCTGAACGCGGCCCCGGCGCAAAGGGCGAAAGCAGCGGCCACGACGGCGAGTTTTCGGAAATTGACCAAATCGTCCCCCGACGGAAAACGCCTTACCCTGCTCGACCTAGGGGTGGTGTCAAGTCAGGAGAACCATTCCGGTTGCGCCACGGTGACCGGCTGGCCTGCGGCGGCGAGAGTCCCCCCTTCGATCCGGTCGAGCCGCACCAGGGCCATCGACCGCCCCGCCATGCCGGTCAGCACCTCGCCCGCCCGCATCGTCCCCGCCAGGATCTCCGTCCCCGGCGCGATCTGCTCGCCCTCGTAGTCGATGGGCAACATGCGGGTCTTGATGGACCCGCGCCGTTTCATGCGGCTGGTGGTCTCCTGGCCGACGAAACAGCCCTTCTGGAAATCGACCCCGTTCAAGAGGTCGAAGTCGGCCTCCAGGGGATAGGTTCTGTCCGTCCCCCAGTCCGCGGGCCCCGGAACGCCCAGCGACAGGCGATGGGCCTCATAGGCGGTCTCAGGGTCCAATCCCGCAAGGCCGTAGGCGCGATGGCCCAGGGCCGCCAGGCGTGGGTCCGGGACGCCGCCCCCGCCACCCTCGATGAACGCCGAAACGGGCCGATCGTCCGCCGCGATCTCCACCTTGGCCCTTAGCCGATAAAGCATCAGCCGCTGGATCAGGGCCTCGCGCCAGGCCGCCTCGACATCGATCAGGCACCCGTCGCCATCGGCGATCACGAACAGATCGTACAGCAGCCGTCCCTGCGGGGTGAGCAGCGCGGCAAATCGCGCCTCGCCGTCCTTGAGGGTTTCGATATCCTGGGTCAGCAGATTCTGCAGGAACTCGCGCCAGGGCTCGCCGCGCACGGCGACCAAGGCTCGGCTGGAAAGGGCGATCGGCGCGGTCATGCCTTTGACTATCTGGGGCGATCCGATTGATTTCGCCATGCTATAGTTTCACCGATGTCGGCAAAGCCCTTCCCGATTCTGTTCCTTGCGCCCTTTGATCCGGGTGATGCGGTGGCGGCGTCCGGTCTGATCCGGCGCCTCGCCGACGAAATCCCCGCCGCGAAATTCACCATCGTGGCCGGCCCTAAATCCGCGCCCCTGTTCGCCGAGGTCCCCGCACTCACCAAGACCATCGTCATCAAGAGCGCCGGCAAGTTCGCCCTCTGGAACAAGCTGCGCGGCCAGAAGTGGGGTTTGATCCTCGATGCCGCCGGGACGGGCGTCTCCGGCTTTTTGGCGCGGCAGCGGCGGGCGGAGCTGAAAATCCCCGAGGCGCCGGAAAACCGCGTCGTCTCCTTTGGCCGGATGCTGGGGCTGGCGGACGATCCGCCCTCGCCCTTCCTGTTCACCGCTCCCAAGCGCGAAGACCTGGCTGACGAAGCCTTGGCCGGCGAGGGACCGATCCTGGGCGTCGGGCCCGGCGCCGAGTGGATCGGCCGCATCTGGCCCTCCGAGCGCTTCGGCCAGGTGGCGGCCAAGCTTCTGCTGGGGGATGGCCCAATGGCCGGCGGCCGGATCGTGGCCTTTGGCGGCGAGGCTGATCGCGAAGCCATGCTCACCGCCAAATTCCCCCTGCCCAGGAACCGCATCCTGCTGCGGCCCTACGACCAGGACATGCTCACCGATTATGCCTGGATGAAGCGGGTCAGGCTCTACATCGGCGGCGACAACATCTGGACCTCCCTGGCGGCGGCGGCGGGTACGCCGACCCTTGCCGTCTTCGGGCCGAGCAACGACCAGATCAACGGCCCCTTCGGGCCTCACTGCCGGGTCATCAGGGGGCCGCGCGATTTCCCGACCCTGGCCGCCCTGGACCCCAATTTCGATCAGCAGATCAGCCACCTCCACGATCTTACCGCCGAACCTGTGTTGGAGGCGGCCATCAAACTTCTGGCCGCCACGGAGAAGTCCGAGAAGCCTGAGAAAAAGGACAAGAAGCGTGGCTAAGACCTTCGACCTGATCGTGCGCGGCGGCGAGGTCGCCAATCATGCGGGCCGCGGCTACGCCGACGTCGGCATATCAGGCGGCAAGATCGCGGCCGTCGGCGACCTTGGCCAGGCTTCGGCGGATGACGTTTTCGACGCGGCGGGCCTTACCGTCCTGCCTGGCGTCATCGACACCCAGGTGCATTTCCGCGAACCGGGCCTGGAATGGAAGGAAGACCTGGAGACCGGCAGCCGGGCGGCCGTCCTGGGCGGCGTCGTCGCCGTCTTCGAGATGCCGAACACCGAGCCGGCGACGACCGACGCGGACGCGCTCGCCGACAAGCTCGCCCGCGCCAAGGGGCGGATGCACTGCGACCACGCCTTTTTCGTCGGCGGGACACACGAGAACGCGCGGTTCCTCGGCGAGCTGGAACGCCTGCCGGGTTGCTGCGGCGTCAAGGTGTTCATGGGCGCCTCCACCGGCACCCTCCTGGTCCAGGACGACGAGGGCATCGAACTGGTCCTGCGCCATGTGAACCGCCGGGCCACCTTCCATTCGGAGGACGAATACCGCCTGGCGGAACGCCGGCCCCTGGCCCGCCCCGGCGACTGGACCAGCCATCCGGAGGTGCGCGACCCTCAGAGCGCTATCCAGTCCACCGAGCGACTGGTGCGCATCGCCAGGAGCCTGGGCAAACGCATCCACGTCCTGCACGTGACGACGGGCGAGGAAATCGACTTCCTGGCCCACAACAAGGATGTCGCCTCCGTCGAGCTGACGCCGCAGCACCTGACCCTCATTGGCCCGGAAGCCTATGAGCGCCTCAAGGGCTTCGCCCAGATGAATCCCCCGATCCGCGACGCCTCGCACCAGCCGGCCCTTTGGCGGGCCATCGAAATGGGGGTCGCCGATGTCCTCGGCTCCGACCACGCGCCGCACACGCGGGAGGAAAAGGAGCGCCCCTATCCGGCCTCGCCCTCAGGCATGCCGGGCGTGCAGACCCTCGTCCCGGTAATGCTGAACCATGTGGCGGCCGGCCGCCTGACCCTGGAGCGGTTCATCGACCTCACCAGCCATGGGGCCAACCGGCTGTTCAGCTTGGCCGGCAAGGGCCGGCTCGCCGAAGGCTATGACGCGGATCTGACTATCGTCGACCTCAAGGCCAAACGCACCCTTCGTCATGAGGATATGGCCAGCCGCGTTGGCTGGACGCCCTTCGACGGCCTGGAGGTCACGGGCTTTCCCATGGCGACCATCATCCGCGGCCAGACAGTAATGCGGGACGGCGCGATCATCGCGCCGTCCCTTGGTCAACCGGTGCGGTTTCAGGAAACCCTTTAGGTCTTCTTGTTCGCCGGCATCTGACAGCCGCCGCCAAGGCCGGTAGCCTGGCCGCAGGAAATGGCCTCTGCCGGTTTGCCGACGCCCGGCGGATAGGACATCACAAAGCCGGGGTCGCCGTCGGCGCAGGAGACCTCGATATAGACGGCCCGCGAACCGGCGCCCATGGAGCGCACGCCGTTGACCTCGCAGGTGGTCTTGCCCGCCTGCTTGAGGTTTTCCGTCATCAGCTTGTAGGCGTCTTCCGGCTTGGAATAGGAGCAGCTGTAACCTTCAACCCGGGCCCTCGCGCAATTCAGCACTTCGGTCTTGCCAGCGGCGATCAGCGCGATGCCGCTTTCCGTGCGATTTGAGCAGCCCACTTCGACGGCCTCGGTGAGGCCTTCCTTTGCCGGGAAGCTGGCGAACTTGGCCACCGTGCAGTCGAAGCCGGCGGCCTTGACCAGGTTGGTGTAGCCCGCGAGCGCGTTGGCGAGTTCAGCCTTGGCGTCCGACAGGGTGCAGCCCCCGCCGATGCCGGAGGCCTGAACGCAGGTCATCATCCGTTGATAATTACCCTTCGGGTCGGCCTGGACCATGAAGCTTTTGCCCTCAGAGCAGCCGAGTTCATAGATTTCCGCGCCGCTGGTGGTCGCGCCGACGTAGCGGTGCGCATTGACGGTGCAGGCCTGTCCGGTCTTGGCGGCCAGGGCGCGGATCGGCCGGGCGTTGGCTTCCTCGGTCGAGAGGGTGCACTTGTAGTTGGCTGTCGAGGCGATCCGCAGGCAGGTCTGGCTGATCACCCGCGAATCGTTGGTCCTGGGCAAGGAGGCCTGAAGCACCTCTCCGACGCCGTTTGTGCAGCTGACTTCATAGAGCGAGGCCTGGGCGGTCGTGCCGATCTCGATCACCTTCTGAACCTGGCAGTCGCTGCCGGCGCGGGTGGCCAGGGCCTGGATGCTCGCCGCGGCCGCGGCCTCGGAATTCGACGGCAGTTTGCAGGGGGGCAGCGGTACGCTGAAATTGGTGATGCAGGCCTGCAGGTCGGCCCGCGAACCGTCAGCCGCGCTCATCGACTGGAAGCCCAGCATGTTGGAGCAGGCGACTTCGATCAACATTCGGCCCCCCACCGTGGCGACGGGAGCGGCCTCGCTCATCACGCAGGGGTGCGACTGGGCGGCGATGACCTTGGGCGCCAGGGCGGCGGCTTCGGCCTTGAGCTTGGCCTCCGCCTCGACGGCGCGGCGCACACCCTTGGCGGCGTCTTCCATCTGCTTGGCCCGGGCCTCGATGGCCTTTTGCAGGCCGTTGTTGGCGGCGGGCGGCGGGCTTTGCGCCAGGACGGTGGTGAAAGAGACGGCTAGAAACGCGGCCACGAGGGCGACGAAAAGGGACCTCATGGGTGTCCTCCTCCCAAACTTATGGTTTTGCGGACCATAGACGGCGCCTGGACCGGCGGGTCAAGATTTCGGTTTAGGCCAAGCCTTAAAGGGGCTAACTCCAAGCCAAAATGGGAGCAGAGCCGTGACCGATCACGTCCAAATCGCCTTCGACGACGGTGTAATGGTGCTGACCATCAACCGTCCCGAGAAGAAGAACGCCCTTTCCCAGGAGATGTACCGGGTGCTGGGCGAAGCCATCGAGGAAGCCCAGAACGATCGCACGACCCGCGTCGTCCTGATCAAGGGCGCGGGCGGCGTCTTCACCGCCGGCAATGACCTCGCCGATTTCGCCGCGGCCAATCGGGGAGGGGGCTCCGAGACGCGATCGACCTCCAACTTCATCCAGTCCCTGGCCAAGACCAAAAAGCCCCTGGTGGCGGCGGTCACCGGCCTCGCCGTCGGGGTGGGGACGACCCTGCTCCTGCACTGCGACCTCGTGGTGGTCGCCGACGACGCCCGGCTCTCCACCCCCTTCGTCAATCTCGCCCTGGTGCCGGAGGCCGCTTCCAGCCTCCTGCTGCAGCAGCGCATCGGCTATGCCCGGGCCTTCGCCATGTTCGCCCTGGGCGAGCCGATGCTGGGGGAAACCGCCGCGCGCCTCGGCCTCGCCAACATGGCCCTCCCCGCCGCGGAGGTGGACGGCGCCGCCCTGACCCTCGCCAAGGCGCTCGCCAAACGGCCGCTCGGCGCCCTCATCGAGACCAAGGCCCTGATGCGCGATTCCGAACAGCTGCTTTCCATCATGGCCCGCGAGGGGGCCATGTTCGGCGAGCGGCTCAAGACCGCCGAAGCCGCCGAAGCCTTCCAGGCCTTCGCCGAACGCCGCGCCCCCGACTTTTCCAAATTCTAGGAGAGAAGACCCATGAGCCTTGCCGGAAAGACCCTGTTCGTCACCGGCGCCTCGCGGGGCATCGGCCTTGCGATCGCGCTTCGGGCCGCCAAGGACGGCGCCAATGTCGCCATCGCGGCCAAGACGGCTGAGCCGCACAAGCACCTGCCCGGCACCATCTATTCCGCCGCCGAGGAGATCGAAAAGGCCGGCGGCAAGGCGCTCCCGCTCATCGTCGATGTGCGCGACGAAGCCTCGGTCTATGAGGCCGTCGAGCAGACGGTCGCGAAATTCGGCGGGATCGACATCTGCGTGAACAACGCCTCCGCCATTTCCCTGACCGGGACGCTCCAGACCGACATGAAGCGATACGACCTGATGAACCAGGTCAATGCGCGGGGGACGTACCTGACCTCCAAGGCCTGCCTGCCGCACCTCCTTAAGGCCGCCAACCCCCACGTCCTCATGCTGTCGCCGCCGCTGGATCTCAGCCCCAAGTGGTTCAAGAACCACACCGCCTACTCCATGGCCAAGTACGGCATGAGCCTCTGCGTGCTGGGCATGTCCGCGGAATTCGAAGGCCAGGTGGCGTTCAATGCGCTGTGGCCCCGCACCGGCATCGCCACCGCCGCCATCAAGTTCGCCCTGGCCGGCGACGAGGGCCTGCGCCACTGCCGCACCACCGACATCATGGCCGACGCCGCCCACGCCATCTTCGAGAAGAAGGCCGCAGAGTTTTCCGGCAACTTCCTGATCGACGACACCTTCCTCTATGGCGAGGGCGTGCGCGATTTTGACCAGTACGCCGTCGAACCCGGGGCCGATCTGATGCCCGACTTCTTCGTGCCCGATTACGTTCCGCCCCCGCCTGGCGTGGTGATCGGGTCACGGTCGCTGAACGGGCGGGACTAGCGCGCCCTCTTTTCCCTCACCGCGCGCTGCAAGCGCGGGGAGGGGGCTTCGCCCTAGGCGAAGCGGGTGAGAAAGCCCCATGCATCCGCGAGGCTCAGACGCGGGCCTTCCCCACCCGTCTCGCTGCGCTCGCCACCCGCCCCTTCCTCTCGGAAGGTGAGGGAAAAGGCTCTACCGCTACTTCCGCGCCGCCGCCGCGAGCGCGCCCCGCGCCCAGTCCGCCAGTGCGGCGGGATCCTCCAGCACGTCCTCCGGGACCGCCATATAGTTCATCGACGCCTTGCCCGGGACCGGCTGGAAGGCCGGCAGGCCGCGCTCTTCGAACCTGGCGCGATTTAGATCATCGACCTTCAGATAGAGCACATCGTCATCGATGACCCCGAAGAACAGGCCGTCCGCATACAGGCCCATGCCGCCGAACATCCGCTTGATGGTCACCGGTCCCAGCCGCTCGAGTTGCTCGGCCACATAGTCTGCAAAACCCCTGGAGACCGCCATCAGGCGAGCTTGTCGGCTTTGCGCAGGTCGGGGAAGAGCTTGGCCCACAGACCCGTGGCGATCATCGCTCCGACGCCCCCGAACACCGCCGCCCCGACGGGGCCTAGGAACCTCGCGACAATGCCGCTCTCGAATTCGCCCAGCTCATTGGAGGCGCCGATGAAGAGGGACGAGACGGATGCAACGCGGCCCCTCATCCCGTCCGGGGTGACGATCTGGACCAGGGTCTGGCGCACGAACACGCTCAGCATATCGGCGCCGCCAAGGATGGCGAGCGCGAAGACCGAGAGGGGCAGGGCGATGGCCGGGACGCCGAGGAAGTCGCCCAAGGGCTGGGCCGCGCCGAACACCACGGTGGCGAATCCAAAGACGAAGACGCCAGCGAACATGACCACCCCAGCCCGCCGCTTGACCGGCCGGCTCGCCAGGTAGGCGGCCACCAGGGCCGCGCCGATGCCGGGCGCCGCGCGCATCAGGCCAAAGGCGCTCTCCGGCGTGATCCAGGACCCATAGGCGTCGATCTTGATCACATCGGCCGCGAACACCGGCAGCAGCAGGGTGGCGCCGCCCAACAGCACGGCGACCAGATCCAGCGAGATGGCCCCAAAGACAATCTTCTGCCGCCAGACATAGGCCAGGCCCTCCTTCATCATCTCCCAGCGCGAGGCGGGATTGTGCTCCGGCTTGGTGTTGGCGCGGATCAGGCTGAGAAGGGCGATGGCCAGAACGTACAGCCCGGCCGACGTCGCATAGGCCGCGGTCGTCGATGAGGTGATGATCAGGCCTGCGATTGCGGGGCCCACGATGGTCGCCGTCTGCCAGCTTAAAGACGACCAGGCCAGCGCCCTGGGCATCAGTTCGCGCGGCACCAGCATGGGCACGGTCGCCTGCGCCGCCGGCATCATGAAGGCGCGCGAGACGCCGAACACGCCGCTGATCACGAAGATCGGCCACAGCATGGGATTGTGGTGGGCCAGCAGGGCAAGCGCTCCCGCCGCGACGATGTCGATCGACAGCGTGATGACGACGATGCGCTTGCGGTCATGATGATCGGCGAACTGCCCGGCCAGCAGGGTCAGGAACAGAACGGGGAGGAACTGCACCAGGCCGATCATCGACAGGATGAAGGCCGCCGACTTCACGTCATGGTCCAGGCGCGCCAACTGATAGACCTGCCAGCCGATGGTCACGGCCTGAATCTGCACGCTGACCGTCGAGGTGAAGCGGGCGGCCAGGAAGGCGAGATACGGGCGCTGGGCGAGGAGCCGGCGGGTCTCGGAAGGCGGCGGAAGATCGGTCATGAAAGGCCCGCGACCATGGCCCGCTCCGGCGCGCGGAGCAATGTCATAGCTGCGCCGTTGACGCCACGGCAAAGGGCCCCTATTCGCGCCGGTCCCATGTCAGACGTTCCCGCCATCTCGCCCGAAGAGCCCGCCGACCACGCAGCGGTCGACGCCCTGATCGAGGCCGCCTTCGGCCCCGGGCGCCTGGCCAAGACCGCCGAGCGGCTGCGCGAGGGCAATCATCCCGCGCCGGGCCTCTCGGTCGTCGCCAGGGAAGGGGGCCGCATCGTCGGATGCGCGCGCATGTGGCCGGTCAAGATCGGCGAGACGCCCGCCATCCTCCTGGGTCCCTTCGCCGTGGACCCATCGATGCGCAGTCGCGGCCTTGGCCAGGCCCTGGTCGAAGCCGTCTGCGCGCGGGCCAAGGCCGCGGGCGAGAGCCTGGTCATCCTGGTCGGCGACGCCCCCTATTTCGCCAAGCTCGGCTTCGAGCGCGTCAGCGCCGACGTCCGCCTGCCGGGCCCGGTGGACATGCGCCGGGTGCTGGTGCTGCCTCTGAAGGCCGGGGCGTCGGGGGGCCTTAAGGGACCGCTGCGCCACCCTTAAGGGCGGTACGCTGTTGATATTCAGCCACAGCCTCTTCGAAATAGCCGTTCTGCATTATCTCATCGATCTGCGCCCGCAAGGCCGTCGCCATCTTTGGCCACCGGGCGCGGACATAGGGGTCGGTGCGCCAGCGTTCCACCGGGCCTTGTCCCAACTGAAAGTTGTGGATCGGTCCGATGAGTGCGCTCGCTTCCTCCTTGTCGGCCTTCGCAAGCACGGCGGGCGCCCGCTCCTCGATCACACGATAGGCCCGCCGATATGGGCCGTTTTTGGCGAAGAAGGCGATGACATAGCCTAGCCGCTCCCCATCGAGGGAAGGCTGGCGCAACAGCTCCTCGAAGATCGGCCTGGCGGCTCGGTGACCGCCGGTGGTGAGGTGATCCAGAAGCCGGCGTGATTTCCCGCTGGTAGGGTCCAGGGCGGCGGCTTTCCTATAGGCGGACATAAGGTAAGGCGTTGGCTTGTAGGGCGAGGCGATCTCCAGATGACTGGCGATATCGTCGGCCAAGGCGGTTGATATGGGAGTTTCGGGACCCGCCAGGAGCTTTGCGCGCAGATCCTCCATCGCCCGCAGGCCAGCCATGCCGCGATGGCGGGCCTGAACGCTGAGGTAGGTCTGGATCACCTGCACCCAGAGCGAATCCTCGCCCGCATAGTCTTCGGCGACCCGGGCCCATGGCTCCGTCAGAACACCAAGCTCGCCCAAACCATTTTTTCCGAGGAAGAGCACATAGCGGCCGCCCGGCGCAAACACCTGGCGGGTGCAGTTGGAGTCGGGATGACTCGACGCGATATTGGCCGGATCGCTAGGTTTGGTATCTCCGAAGACAGCGAAGACGTTGGTTATCCGCTTGGGCGAGCGGCCTTTGATCACCTGCGCCACATCGAAGTTCACGCCGCGATCATTCTCAACTTCCGAAACGGCGGTGGCCACGACGATCGCGTGCGCGCCTTCCACCAATTCGTAGTTCGAAATGCCGTTGCTGTTGACCATGCAGGCCTGCGCTGCGCTGGCGGCGAACTGCAGGCCGCAGGAGAGGGCCGCGATCACGAGAGTCCGTTTCAAACCGTGCATGTCGAGTCTCCGCCCCCGGCACGACTATATTCTTGCTTTGTTCTTGGCGGCTAGCGCTTTCTCCTGGGGCGAGGCAGCGCTTCCAAGGCTTCTGTAAGGCCGAAGTCTTGGGCAAAGGATACGAGGTGATCGGGGTTGATCAGGGTTTGGCCGGGGTCGTCCTTGAGTTCTTCGAAGAGTTTGCGCCCGCCACCGCCTCGGTCGAACTTGTAGGCGCCGATTTCGTCGTCGTTCCTTGTCACACCTGGAATCTTGTAGTCACGCAGCGCCGAGCCCCGGCCATGTAGGGCCTCGTGCGCCATCGTCCACATGAGTTTTTCGTCTTTGCCGATATCGTCGTGTCCAAAGTTCAAGTCCATCCGGGTTGAGCCGTTCGGCGCACTGCCCATACTGTCTGGGCTCGCCCCTGTGCGAATGGCGTAAAACTCTTTGCTGTTATGGGCGTTCACTTTGAACTGAGAGGTATCGCGTAGAGCGGCGTTGGCTTGTTCATAGCGCTGGGCTACCCCACGCATATTCGCCGCCGTCGCCGCCTCGTCGCCGAATGCTTTCTCGAAGTCCTCCATGGTGCGGATGGAGGCTGAATCTAACTTGCCATTGTCCATGGCGTCGGCGGCGTTTTTCAGACGCCAAATGGCCGCGTCGTTCAGCGCAGCGGCGCCTCTTTGGGCCTTGTCGACTCTCTCCCATCTTTTCCTATCGTCGAAGTTTTCGCCTTTGCCATACATCCTTGATCTCCGCTGCTGGCCACCTCGGGGGCTATTCGCGAAGACTTGCTGATCGGGATGTTGGAGGCGAGGAAACTGATGTGGCGAAATGGGTTTCGCCACATCAAATGCCTCTAATAGTCCGCCGGACCCTCGCCACGGCCGCCGCCTCTGCCGCCCGGACCGCCCGGACCTCCAGGACCGCCGCGGCCGCCTCTGCCGGTGTTCGGCTGCGGGCCCCAGGTTTTGATCACGTATTTGGAGACCGCCTCGATCTCGGCGGGGCTCATAGAGCTGCCGAGCGCCGGCATCTCGCCCTGGCCTTGGGCGATGACCCGCATGATGATGGGGTGATCGGCCCGGCCGTTCAGCCGCGGCGCGAATCCTTCGACGCCGTTGGCGCCGTGGCAGGCGGCGCACTTGGCCGCGTACTGCGCCTTGCCCAGCTCCAGCTCCTGCGGCGTCGCGGTGATCGCAGCGGCCACTGAGGCGGTCGAGGGCGGGGCAGGGGAGGCGGGAACGCCGCCGGGCGGGGGCGCGCCATTGTCGCTCTGACCGTCAAGGGTCAGGGCCACGAGTTCGGCGGGCTTGCCGTTCTGGGAGACGCCGACAACGATATATTGCTTGCCCTTGTGCATGTAGGTCATGGGCGCGGCGGTCACCAGCGCCGGCAGGCGCATCTCGAACACCACCTTGCCGTTGCGCTTGTCATAGGCGCGGAACTTGTCCGTGCCCGTGCCGCCCGCCAGGTTGCCGCTTTCGCCGAAGAAGAACAGCTCCTTGGTCAGAAGGGGGCTCGGCTTGATGTCGAACATCCCCATCTTGTCGAAGTCGAGGTTCAGGCCCTTGAGCGCCGGGTTATTGCGGATGGCGTCGGACGCCGAACCGAGCGGGATGCGCCACAGATGCTCGCCGGTGTTCATATTCACCGCCACCACTTCCGAATAGGGCGGCTTGAAGATCGGCAGGCCGCGCGGCCCGTTGACCACATGGTTGCCGGACTGGGTGTAGGCCATGTTGGTGCGGGTGGGATCACCCTTGGCCAGGCCCGCCGCGTTCGGCTTATAGCGGATCGGCACGTACATGATGTTGGTGGTGGGATCGAGCGCCGCGCCGTTCCAGTTGGCGCCGCCGCCGTAGCCGGGATTGATCAGGGTGCCGCACTGGTTGGGAATCACCGGATCGGTGGGGACCTGACCCGGACGGCAACGGCTGCCGGGGGGCACTTCCACCAGCGGGGTGTAGAGCGGGCCCTTGTTGTACTGGCTCATGATCTTTACCGCCTCGGCGCGAAGCTCGGGCGTGAAGTCGATCAATTGGTTCTCGTCATAACCCTGGAACTGCAGGGCCTTGGGCCTCGTCGGGAAGGGTTGGGTTTTGGAGAGTTTTTCTCCCGGCACGCCGCCCTGAGGGACGGGACGCTCCTCGATCGGCCAGATCGGCTTGCCATTGGTGCGGTCGAAGACAAACATGAAACCCTGCTTGGTCAGCTGGGTCACGGCCTTGATGCGCTTACCGTCCTTGACAATGTCGTGCAGGATCGGGGCGGCGGGGTTGTCATAATCCCAGATGCCGTGGTGCACGGTCTGGAAGTGCCACACCCGCTTGCCGGTCTTGGCGTCCAGGCAAAGGATGCTCTCTGCGAACAGATTGTCGCCCGGCCGCTCGACGCCGCCAAAGTCGTTCGAGGGCGTATCCATGGCGAAGTAGACGTAGCCGAGCTCGGGGTCGGCGCTCATCATCGTCCAGGTGCCGGAGTTGCCGGCGTACTTCCAGCTGTCGTTCTCCCAGGTGTTGTTGCCGAACTCGCCGGCCTGCGGCACCACGTTGAAGTTCCAGACGAGCTTGCCGGTCTTTACGTCAAAGCCGCGGAAATTGCCCGGGGTGGCTTCCTTGTTGCGGTTTCCGCCGGGGATCACCTGGGTGACGATCACATCGCCGACCACCAGGGCTGGGGAGACCGAGCGCACATCAGTCACCGCGCGGCCTTCGGTCAGGCCCTTGCGCAGGTCGACATACCCGTTGTCGGTGCCAAAGCCCGGGCAGGCCTTGCCGATCTTGGCGTCGACGCAGATCAGGCGGCCGTCGAGGGAGTTGTGGAACAGCCGCTTTTCCTTGCCGTCCGTCCAATAGGCCAGCGACCGGGGCGCCAGCGAGGCGCCGCCGCCGCCGTAGGCTGAGGGAGGCGGCTCATAGGTCCAGATCGTCTTGCCTGTGCCGGCGTCGATCGCCGCCATGCCGTGATTGACCCAGGGCGTGTAGAGGACGCCGTCGTCCAGCAGCGGGGTGGACTTGTAATTGTTCGACGAGAAATCACCCGAGGAGTCGGCGGCCCAACGCCAGGCCACCTTCAGCCTGCCGACCGTGCTCAGATTGATCTGATCCAGCGGCGCGTAACGGGTCTGGCCGCTATCCCCGCCCCAGAACTTCCACTCCGTCGGATCATAGGTCTTGAGCGTTGACGTCGCCCGGCCCTGTTGCGGCAGGGCCGTCGTGGCGCTCAGGGTTGTGGCCAGGACCGTGGCCACGCAGGCGGCGATGCCGATGATGCGCTTCATTCTCGATAACTCCTCCGGTGGGCCCCAGGGGCCGCACGATGGCGGTTTTCCCGCCTTATCGCCGCTAGCTTTAGCCCGACGCCCTTCCATCCGCAAAGGCTTCATGGGTACTGTGCGGCAACACGTCCCGGCGAAAAGCCGAGCAGGGGGAGCACGCAAATGTTAGGCGCCAGATTCATCCGGCCATTGGTTCTTGCGGCCGCAGGCCTCGCCCTTCTTGCAGGCGCTTCACAGGCACAGTCCAAACGGGCCGGAATCGAGGCGGTCTCCAACCGCCCCGACCTGATCTCCAACGGCGATGTTCTGGTGCGGGTGACTGTTCCGGCCGGGGTCGACGCCGCCAGCGCCGCCTTCAGCGTCAACGGCGAGCCGGCCATCGAGCGGCGTGGAGCCGCCACGGACCGAACCTTCCTGGCAAAGGTCGAACGCCTGCCGCTCGGCCCCAGCGTCATCAGCGTCTCGGCGGCGGGCAAGACCTTCGCCAAGCTCGCGGTGGTCAATCATCCCAACGGCGGGCCGGTGTTCTCGGGTGCGCAGATCCAGCCCTGGAAATGCCTGCCCAGCGCCATGAACGCCCAGTGCGACCGCGCGACCCGCATCCGCTACGTCTACATGCCCACCGGGGCGACGGCGTTCAAAGAATACGACCCCAGTAAGCCGCGTCCGGCAGACATCGCCACCGCCGTCACGCCCGAGGGCGTGCGCCTGCCCTATATCGTGCGCATTGAAAGCATCACCCAAAACCGCTCGGGCGTGCAGGTCGCCACCCTCTTCGATCCGTCAAAGCCCTGGACGCCCTTCGCGCCTCAGGCTCAGTGGAACAAGGGGGTCTATGTCCTGCAGGGCTCGGGCTGCGGCACGGGCTTCGAAGAGAAGGCGGCGGGCGATCCCCTGCACGAGCGGGCCCTGAGCAAGGGCTTCCTCGTCGTCACCGCGGCCCTGTTGCACAACACCAACAACTGCAACCCCATCGTCCAGGCCGAGGCGGCCCTGATGGCCAAGGAGCATGTGGCCGAGACCTACGGCCCCTTCGATCTGGTCTTCGCCCAGGGCTCCTCCGGCGGCGCCATCTCGCAGATCGCCGACCAGAACGCCTATCCGGGCCTCTATGACGGCCTGATCTTGAACCACCTGTTCGCCGACTCTGACGCCTCGCGCAACGCCGCCTACGACTGCCGCCTGGCCAATGACGCAATGGCCAAGACCGGGACCTGGAGCGACGCTGAGAAGGTCGCCGTCCTCGGCATGCTGTCGGGCTGCGCCTCGAGCCCCGACCGGTTCAACATCTACAACGCCGGTGTCGGCACCAGCTGCACCATCCCCGACGCCCAGAAGTTCAGCGCCGCCAACATGAAGGGCGTCCGCTGCACCCTGCAGGACTATCAGGTGAACCAGGTCGGCCGCCGCCCCGACGGCTACGCCTATGCCCGCCTGGACAACGAGGGCGTGCAATACGGTCTGAAAGCCCTCAAGGAAGGCGTCATCACCCCTGAGAAGTTCGTCGCCCTCAACGCCGCCATCGGCGGCCACGACATCAACTTCAACCGCACCGAAACGCGCACCGTCGCCGACAAGGCGGGCCTGAAGCGCCTCTATCAGACCGGCATCGGCAATCCGGTGAACAACCTTGGTGAGACCCCGGTCATCGAAACTAGGCTCAACGTCACCGACTTCCACCAGCCTTTCCACGCGGTGATGGTCCGGGCCCGGCTCGAGGCGGCGCAGGGCCACCACAACAACTACGCCCTTTGGAAAACCGCGGCGGCGCGCGAGCCCGGCCTCAACGAAGCCGCCTTCGACACCATGGTCGCCTGGATCAAGGCCATCCAGGCCGACAAGCGCTCGGTCCCCAAGGCCCAGAAGGTCATCGACAACCGCCCGGCGCTCGCCAAGGACCGCTGCATCGTGGGCGGCAAGGATGCTGCGCTAAGCGAATGCCCCAGGCCGCTGGAGCTGACCAGGGTCCGCGCCGGCGCCCCCGACGCCAACTATCCGGGCAAGTGCCGGCTCAAGCCCCTCAACAAGCGCGACTACGGCGCCATCGTCTTCACCAGCGCCCAGTGGGCCAGCCTGCAGAAGACTTTTTCCACCGGGGTGTGCGACTACACCAAGCCCATGGTCGGCTTTACCCACACGACGCCCTGGCTGACCTATGCGTCTGGCAAGCCCGCGCCCCTGCCGAAAAAATGACACGGGACGATCAGCTGGCTCTGGGCCTGGCGCATCATGGCGCCGGGCGCTTGGACGAGGCCCAGGCCGTCTACCAGTCGATGCTGACGCTCGACGCCAAGGACACGGACGCCCTGAACCTGTTAGGCGTTCTTGCGGCTCGGCGCCGGGAGTTCCGGACCGCCGTTCAGCTTATGGCCCAGGCGGTCGCGCTGGCGCCGGATGAGCCGATTTACCGCTCAAATCTCGGCGGTGCCCTTCGCGAGGCGGGCCGGCCCAGGGACGCGCTGCCGCATCTCGAGCGCGCGCTGCAGCTGCGGCCGGGCTATCGCGATGCGCTGGTCCACCTGGGGGATACGTTCACGGATCTGGATCTGCCGCTGGAGGCGCTGGAGAGCTACGACAAGGCGCTTGCCATCGCCGAAGACTCCATAGTGCTGCTGCAGCGAAACAGGCTGCTGCTGGCGCTTGGCCGGGGCGGAGAGGTGCTCGCGCCTGGAGAGGTGAGCAGCCAGGGGCCTTATGCGGCGGGGCTGCACCTGCGCGGCCAGATGGAGATCGGCGTCTGGGACGACCTTGTGGCGCAGATCGAGCATATCCGTGACGCCCTTGGCCGGGGCGAGCGCGTCATCATGCCAGGCTCCCTTCTGGCGATTTCCGACGACCCGGCCGAACAGCTGCGTTGCGCGACCCTGTACAGCGAGGACCTTTTTCCCCAGCGGGCCACCCCGCAGCGTCCGCCCAGGCGCCCGGGGCCAATCCGCATCGGGTATCTCTCCTCCGACTTTTACCAGCACCCGGTTGGCTACATGATTGAGGCGCTGATCCGGAACCACGACCGGCAGCGCTTCCACGTGCACGGCTTTACCCTAACCTCGCGCCCGCAAAGTGACTCCGCCCGGGAAATGGCCCGCGCCTTCGGCAAGATGATCGCCCTCAACGCCTTGGACGACGAGGCTGCGGCGGAAGCGATCGAGAGCTTCGATATCGACGTCCTGGTCGACCTCAATGGGCATACCCGGGGCGGGCGGCCGGGAATTCTGGCGCGGCGGCCAGCGCGAGCGCAGGTCAATTTTCTTGGCTACGCCGGAACCGCGGGATCCAAAGCCATCGACTACATCATCGGGGACGAACGCCTGATCCCGCCTGGCGACGATGTTCACTATTGCGAAAAGGTCATCCGCCTGCCGGATAGCTTCTTCCCCGCCGCGGATCATGGCGAACCGTCGGGGGCGAGGTCATGGTCGCGAGCAGAGGCGGGTCTTCCCGAGACAGGCGCTGTCCTTTGCGGCTTTGCTGCCCACTACAAGCTGAACCCTTCGGTGCTGGCGGTCTGGCTGAACATCCTGAAGCACAGTCCGGGCGCGGTGCTCTGGCTGTCGGACATGGGGGAGCCTATGCGCCTTAGGCTCCAGGCCCACGCCGCGGAGCAAGGCGTTGATCCCGATCGGCTGATCTTCGCCGAACGCCTGGAGTCGCGGCCCGATCACATCTGGCGTCTTGCCCTTGCCGACATCCTCTTGGACACCTGGCCCTACGGGGCGCATAGCACGGCCAATGAAGCCCTGTGGGTCGGCCTTCCGCTGCTGACCTTCCCCGGGCGGAGCTTCGCCTCCCGCGTCGGCGTCAGCCTGATGCACAGCGCGGGGGTCGGTGACCTGGTCTGCCCGGATGTGGATGCCTACCAGGCGCGCGCCATCGAACTGGCAGGGGATCCCAGCGCCCTGGCCGCGCTGCGCAAGCGGTTCTCCCGCATCCGTCAGGACAGCCCGCTCTTCGACCTGCCGCGCTACACCCGCAATCTCGAGGCGGCGTTCGAGGAAATCCATCGGCGGTCGGAGGCCGGCCTTCCGCCCTCCAGCTTCGACGTCGGCCAGGGATAGGTTGCGCCCTTCGCCCAACGCCTTACCTTCACGCCATGACCACCCCGCCGGGACTGCAGGGCATCACTGAAGCCGCGAAGGTCGCCGGCAAGCGCGGCCTGCCGCCGGTGCACCTGTGGAATCCGCCCAACTGCGGCGAGATCGACATCGTCATCAAGAAGAGCGGCCTGTGGTTCCACGAGGGAACGCCCATCGGCCGCGAGGCCCTGGTCCGTCTCTTCTCCACCGTGCTGCGCAAGGATGACGACGGCATCTTCCTCGTCACCCCCGTCGAGAAGATGAAGATCACGGTGGAAGACGCGCCCTTCATCGCCATCCGGGTCGACCGCGACGGCGAGGCGCTTCGCTTCACCACCAACGTCGGCGACGAGGTCGAGGCGGGGCCGGACAACGCCATCCGCGTGGAGATGGACGGCGCCACGGGCGAGCCCCGGCCCTATCTGCACGTCCGCCGGGGGCTGGAGGCCCTGATCGCTCGCCCGGTCTTCTACGAGTTGGTGGAGATGGCGCAGCTCATCGACGGCCGCTATCGCGTCCAATCGAACGGCCAGTGGTTCGCGGTCGGTCCGCCGCAATGACTGGGCTGATCGCGCGGGTCCGCGCTGTCCTTGACCCCCTCACCGCCGGCGGCGGCGCGGCCGGACAATCCGACTTCGACCTCAATCCCTGGGCGCGCCCTGAGCCCCGCGAACTGAAACCCGCGGCCGTGCTGGTCCCGATCGTCCTTCACCCCGGCGGCGAGACCATGCTGCTCACCCGGCGTTCTGAGACCATGCGCAAGCACACCGGCCAGATCGCCTTCCCCGGCGGCCGCTGCGATCCCGGCGAGACGGTGATGGAGACCTCCCTGCGCGAAGCCGAGGAGGAGGTCGGGCTCTCCCGCGCCTTCGTCGAGGTCGCGGGCCTGCTCACCCCCTATGAGACCGTGACCGGCTATGTGGTCACCCCGGTGGTCGCCTTCGTCACCCCCGGCTTTTCCCTGACCCTCAATCCCGACGAGGTGGCCGAGGCCTTCGAGGCCCCGTTTGGCTTCCTGATGGACGAGACCAACCACCTGCGCCATTTCCGCGAGCCCGTGGGCGGCGGCGAAAAGCGCTATTTCTACGCCATGCCCTACGAGGACTATTACATCTGGGGCGCGACAGCGGGGATGCTGCGCGGCTTCTATGACCGGCTGGCGGCGGTGGCGGCATGAGCGAGCGGCTGAAGGACCAGGCCTGGCTGACCGCCTCCTCCACGCGGGCGGTGATCGCGGCGCTTGAGGCAAAGGGCCTGGCGCGCTTCGTCGGCGGCGCGGTGCGCAACGCGGTGATGGGCCTCCCCGTCGACGATGTCGACATCGCCACCTCCCTGACGCCTGAACAGGTGATCCAGGCTCTGACCGCGGCGGGCCTCAAGCACGTCCCGACCGGCCTTGCCCACGGCACGGTCACGGCGATTTCCGGGCGCACGCCGTTCGAGATCACCACCCTGCGCCGCGACGTCAGCACCGATGGCCGCAACGCCACCGTCGCCTACACCGGCGACTGGCATGAGGACGCCCAGCGCCGCGATTTCCGCCTGAACGCCCTCTACGCCGATCCGGACGGGGCGATCTTCGACCCCACCGGCGAGGGTCTGGCCGACGCCCGCGCGGGCCGAATCGTCTTCGTCGGCGACGCGGAAGCGCGCATCCGCGAGGACTATCTGCGCATCCTGCGCCTGTTCCGCTTTCACGCCTGGTACGGCAAGGGCGAGGCCGACGCGGCGGCGCTGGCCGCCTGCGCGGCCTTGAAGGACGGCATGGCCCGGCTTTCCGCCGAGCGGGTGAACAAGGAGCTAATGAAGCTTTTGGCGGCGCCGGACCCGATCGATGCGGTGCGGCTGATGCAGACGACCGGCGTGCTCGGCCAGATCCTGCCGCAGGCTCGGGCGCTCGCCCGCTTCGAAGCCATGGTCGCCATCGACGCCGATCCCCTGCTGCGTCTGGCCGCCCTGATCGACGGCGAACCCTTGACCGTCGCCGAACGCCTCCGCCTCTCCAACGCCCAGCGCGACCGCCTGGCGGCGGCGTTCGGGGCGAAGCCCGCTCTCGACGCGGCAATGGGGGAGCGGGCGGCGCGGGCGGCCCTGTACGAGGCCGGCTGGCAAGCCTTCGCCGACCGCCTGAAGCTATTGCAGGCGGCGGGCGGCGCTGCCGCCGGCCCGCTGCTTGGCAAGCTGGAAGGTTGGACCCGCCCGGTGCTGCCGGTGAGCGGCAAGGATGTGCTGGTGCTGGGCGTGGACCCCGGGCCGAAGGTCTCAGAAATCCTGCGCGCTCTGGAAGCCTGGTGGATCGAAAGCGATTTTCCTGAGGATCGGGAAGCAGCGCTGGCCGAACTGCGCAGGCACGCCGATTAGGCGAAGGGATTGCGGATTGTCAGGCGGCCATCGACAACTTGGCCATCCTGCATGTCCTCGGACCAGAAGGTGTCGCAATCCACCAGCAGGGCGGCTGCCAGGAGCAGGCTGTCGTAAATGCGAAAGCCATAGCGCTCGGCGATCTTGAGGCCCAACTCATGGGTCTGCGCCGTCACGGAAGTCACCTCAAAGGCGTCCCGAATGTCGCCCAAGGCCGCGTGAACCACTTCCCAAGAACCCCCGAACTTTCGGCGCACGACGCTGGCGTATTCGTTCAACACCTGCACGCTTACGACACCGCCTTCGCGCAACAGGCCGCGGACCCGTTCGGTCCGACTTGGGTCTGCGGAGAAAGAATACAGCAGGGCGTTCGTGTCGACGAACGCTCTAGTCACGGCTGTTGGCTTCCTCGCGGTCGAACTTGAAATCGGGAGGCATCATTCCTTCGAAACGTCGCAAGGATTCAATCGCCCTCTCCACCCGCTCCGCGCGCGAGACCTCGAATGCAGGAGGCGACCCCTCTCGCACCCCAAGGTGCACTTCATCGCCGTCCTTGAGCGCAAGCGCATCGACCACTTTCTTGGGCAGCCGCACCGCCAGGCTATTTCCCCATTTCGAAATGCGCGCCATGGCCAACCTCAATGATATACATTTGGCCTAAATGTATATCATCTAGGGCCACTTCACCAGCGGCGGCATCGACGACAGGATGCTCTCCACATTGCCGCCGGTCTTGAGGCCAAAGGTCGTGCCCCGGTCGTAGAGCAGGTTGTACTCTACATACCGCCCCCGCCGGATAAGCTGTTCCTCGCGGTCCTCCGCCGTCCACGGCTCGTCCATGCGGTGGCGGGCGATTTTGGGATAGATGTCCAGGAAGGCCAGGCCCACGTCCTTGGTGAAGGCGAAATCCCGCTCGTGGTCGCCGCTGTTGTGGCGGTCATAGAAGATGCCGCCGATGCCCCTCGGCTCATTCCTGTGCGGCAGGAAGAAGTACTCTTCGCACCAGGCGCGGTACTTTTCGTACCAATCCGGATCGTGCGGATCGCAGGCGGCCTTCATCGCCGCGTGGAAGGCGACCGCGTCGTCAGCCTGCTGATTGCGCTGGGTCTCCAGCAGCGGCGTCAGGTCCGCCCCGCCGCCAAACCAGGTCTCCTCGCCCGCCGTGATGAAGCGGGTGTTCATGTGCACCGCCGGAACCCTCGGGTTCCACAGGTGGGCGATCAGGCTGATCCCCATGGCGGTGAAGGTCGCGCCTTCTTTCCCCGGCATCACCTGGGCCATCTGGGCGGTGACCGGCCCATGCACGAGGCTGACGTGGACGCCGCACTTTTCAAAGAACCGGCCGCGCAGCATGCCCATGACCCCGCCGCCGCCCGCCGCCCGCTCCCAGGGGGTCAGGACGAAACGGCCAGGCTCGCCGGGATAGAGGGCGCCCGGCGCCTCGTCCTCAAGCTGGTGGAAGGCCGCGACAATGCGGTCGCGCAGCGAATCGAACCAGGCCTTGGCCGCCGCTTGCTTGGTTTCGAGGTCGGTCATGGGGGCGATAAAGCGGAAAGATCGCTGGAAGGAAAGCCGCCCGTCTGCCGGAGGGCTTCGGCCAGGCCGATGGCCATGGCGGTGACGACATTCAACGACCGCCCCTTGATCGGGATCAAAACCCGGGCCTCCGCGGTAGCGTGAACCTCCTCCGGGACCCCGGCGCTCTCGCGGCCGAAGATCAAAGTGTCCCCGGCCGCAAAAGAAAATTCTGTGAGCGGGGTCGCGCCCTTGGTCGTGAAAAGCACCAGCCGGCCCTCCGCCCGGGCCCGATCTTCCAGGAACGCGGACCAGCCATTATGCCGCAAAACCTTGGCGCAAGAGGCGTAATCGAGCGCGGCGCGCCTCAGCGAACGATCGGATAGCGGGAACCCGCAGGGCTCCACCACCTCCAAAGCAACGTCGAAGCAGGCCGCAAGGCGCAAAGCCGCCCCCAGGTTTTGCGGAATGTCTGGTTGAAAAAGGGCGAGACGCATTCTAAGCGAACCCCACGGAACGGCGGCGGCGTCGATTCCGGGGGGTTAGGCGTGGGCGATCGTTCGCGCAAGGACCCTTCGGCTTGGGACCGCCGGCAAAGTAGCCGGCCTTTGATGGCCGAATTAAGGGGACCAAAGGTGGCTGACACCGCGGTGCATGGTTCGGAAGACCCGAACCGCAGAGACTTTATCCATATCGCGGCGGCGGCCGCTGCTGCGGGCGCGGGCGGCATGCTCGCCTGGCCCCTGGTGACCCAGATGAACCCGGCGGGGGACACCCTCGCTCTGGCCTCGATCGAGTTCGACATCTCCAAGGTCGCCGAAGGCCAGCAGGTGGTCATCAAGTGGCGCGGCAAGCCGGTCTTCGTGCGCAACCGCACCCCCGAGCAGATCGCCTCGGCGGTGAAGGACGACAACAGTCCCGAACTCAAAGAGCCCCAGGCCGACGCGGAGCGTCACCTGGAGGGCAAGCCCAACATGCTGGTGCTGGTTGGAACCTGCACCCACCTCGGCTGCGTGCCGACGGTGGGCGGCGGTGAATACGGCGGCTGGTTCTGCCCCTG
>DGYN01000112.1 GCA_002398405.1 Caulobacteraceae bacterium UBA5005 | reverse complement strand
CCCAGCACCTTCTCGGCCAGGAAGGCGGTGCGTCCAAAGAGCCCGAAGGGCACCAGGACAAAGCCCGCCAGGCTGACGAGCTTGAACTCGATCAGCACCACGAAGACCTGCACGGCCATGATGAAGAAGGCGACGATGACGAACAGCGCCACGATCAGCAGGATCACGATCTGGACGATGTTCTCGAAGAAGCCAGGAAAGCCGCCCAGATCGCTGGCCGCTTGCAGGATCGGCTTGCAGGCCGAGAGCCCCAGCGCCGCCAGCTTGCCCGGACGCAGGAAGTCGTCGGCCGACACCCCTGCCCCGCTGGCCTTGAGGCCAAGGCCGGAAAAGCTCGCCAGGACGATCCCCGTCAGGCCGTGGAAATTGCCGATCAGGAAGGCGAAGAACCCGACATAGAGGGTCTTCTTGACCAGCCGGGCGATGACGTCTTCGCCCGACGCCCAGGCCCAAAGCAGCGCCGCCAGGGTGACGTCGATAGCCACCAGGGTGGTCGACAGGAAGGCGACCTCGCCGCCCAGCAGGCCAAAGCCGCTGTCGATGTAGGCGCTGAAGGCCGCCATGAAGCGGTCGATGATGTTGAGGTCCGGTGCGGGGTCCACGGGCGTGGCCTTTCGCTGCCTGGTCGCTGGGCGATCAGGGCCGAGGGGTATAGGCGGAGGCCTCGCCGATGAACCGGCGGGCGGCGAGCTTACCGGCCTCCAGGACCTGGGCCTGACGCGCGCTTTCCAGCGCCTGCGCCCGATACTGAGCGGCCATCAGGCTCTGGATTTGCTGGTCCTGCTTGATGGCCAGGGCCTGGAGCTGGTTGGCGGCTTGCTGGGCCTCCAGGGCGCCGGCCGCGCCCTGGCTGCGCTGGACGAGCTGGTCGATCAGGCTGGCGTCGGCCTGGACGTTCTCGACGACCTTGGCCTGCACCTTCAGGGTCTGGCGGTAGCCGTCCATCGCCGCCCTGGCTTGAGCGCGGGCGCGGTCGAGCAGTTGGCTGGTCGTGGCGTTGGGATCCAGGGTCGTCGGATAGGAGTCGGCAAGCACCGCCTCGGTCGAGGCCAGGGTGAAGGCCATGCCCTTGGCCTGCGCCATTAGGGCGTCGAGCTGTTGCAGCGCGTCCCTGATCGGCGCCAGGGCCGTGTAGTCGAGCGACTTCAGGTTCCGGGCCATGTTCTGCAACATGGTCAGCTCGTTCTGCAGCGAGCTGATTTGGTTGTTGACCTGCTGCAGCGACCGGGCGGCCGTCAGCAGGTTCTGAGCGTAGTTCGTCGGGTCGAACACGGTGAACTGCGCGGCGGCGGGCGTGACGAGGCCCGGCAACGGCGCCAGCACTAGCGAGGCGGCGGCGAGGCTGGCGATAACCAGACGCGCGTGGTGGGAGGTGCGTAGGCGCAGGGATTTGAGACGCGGGGTCATGGCGTGGCGTCCTTCTCGATGGGGGTGGATGCGAAATTCGCGGCCAGGGGAGCGGCCCAATCGAGACCGCGGGCGGTGAGGAAGGCGGCCGCGAAACCGGCCTCGCCGTGTTCCGCCAAGACCTTGTCGATCAGGGCCTGGGTCACCGGATCGGAGGCCCCGCACAGCGCCATGGCGACGGGCCCCAGACCAAGCTCGAACAGTCGGTTGCCCAGCCGAGATTGCAGGTAATAGTGGCGCTTGGGCGTGGCCCGGGCGATCAGCTCGATCTGGCGGTCGTTAAGGCCGAACCCTTGGTAGACCTTGCGCGATAGCGGCTCGGCGGCGCGGTCGTTGGCCAGGAAGATGCGCTGGGCGCAGCCGTCGATGATTGCCGGGGCGATCGTGCTGTCGGCGATGTCCGATAGCGACTGGGTGGCGAACACCACGCTGACGTTGCGCTTGCGCAGTTCCTTCAGCCATTCGCGGATGCGCGCCGCGAAGAGCGGGTTGTCGAGAAACTTCCAGGCCTCGTCGAGCACGAGTAGGGTCGGCCGCCCGTCGAACCGCGCTTCCAGCCGGTGGAAGAGATAGGTCAGGACCGGCGCGACGACAGACGGCGTCGAGGCCAGCGCTTCGGTCTCGAAACACAGCACATCGCCGACCGACAACCCGTCCTCGGCCGCGTCCAGCAGACGGCCGAACGGCCCATCCAGCGTGTAGGGCGCCAACGCCGCCTTCAGCGGGTTGGACTGGAGCAGCATCGAAAGCCCGGTCAGCGTCCGTTCGGCTGGCGGCGCGCCCGAAAGGCTGACCAGCGCCGACCACAGCGCGTCCTTGATTTCTGGGGTGACCGGGACGCGCTCGTTGGCCAACAGGTCCGCCAGCCATTCGCTGGCCCAGGCCCGCGCGCCGGGACGGTCGATGTCACGCAAGGGCTGGAACGCCAGGCCGCTGTCGCTGGCCAGACCGTAGTGCCTGCCGCCCATCGCCAGGGTGACAGCTCGCGCCGAGAACCGCTTGTCGAAAACATAGACCTGGGCGCCGGGATAGCGGCGAAACTGCAGGGCCAGGAAGGCCAAGGCCACCGACTTGCCCGCGCCGGTGGGGCCGACCAGGAGCATATGGCCGACATCGTCGACATGGGTCGAGAAGCGGAAAGGCGTCGCGCCACTGGTCAGGGCGTGGAAGGTCGGCGGTCCGGCGAGATGCCGGTTGGCTTCCTGGCCCGCCCAGACCGAGGATAGCGGCATCAGGTGCGCCAAGTTGAGGCTATGGACCAGCGGCTGGCGAACGTTGGCGTAGACCTGACCCGGCAATGAGCCAAGCCAGGCCTCGACGGCGTTGACCTGCTCACGGATGCAGGTGAACCCCAGGCCGTTGACGATGCGCTCGACCAGCCGGACCTTCTCGTCGGCCGCCAAGGCATCGCTGTCCGAGACGGTGATGGTGGTGGTCAGATAGCCGAAGCTGACGTGATCGCCGCCCAAGGTCTGGAGCGCCAGATCGGCGTCCGCGAGCTTGTTGTCGGCGTCGCTGTCGGTCAGGGGGACCGGCTCGTTGCTGATCACCTCGCGCAGGATCTGCACGACCGACTTGCGCTTGTTGAACCACTGCCTGCGGATGCGGGCCAGCGCCTTGGTGGCGTCGGCCTTGTCCAGGCAGATGAACCGGGTCGTCCAGCGATAGCTGAACGCCTGGTGATTGAGGGCGTCGAGGATCCCAGGGCGCGTCGCATTGGGAAAACCCAGCACAGTGAGGGTGCGCAGATGCTGGTCGCCCAGGCGCGGCTCGATGCCGCCGGTGAGCGGCGTGTCGACCAGCAGGCCATCGAGATACATCGGGATCTCGGGGACGGCGACGGGGTGGCGGCGCGCCGAGATCGTCGCGTGCAGGTAGGTCAGGGTCTGGCCGTCATCGAGCGCGCGGACCTGCGGCATGAAGCCGGCCAGCAGGTCGAGGATGCGGTCTGTGGTGGCGACGAAGGCCGCCAGTTCCTGGCGCCAGTCGCGGCCGTGGGCGGGCCCATCACGAGCGATCAAGGCCCGCTCGGCGCGGCTCACTTGATCGACCGGCGGCAGGAAGTAGAGCGTCAGGTGGCAGAGGCTCTCGAAGTGCTCGCCCTTCTGACCATCGAAGTCGGCCCTCCGTTCTTCGTCGACCAGCCAGGAGGCCGCGTCGGGGAAGGCCCCGTCCGGATAGCCCAGGGCCGGGACGCGCTCGGCGTCGAAGAACAGCGCCCAGCCCGATCCGAGCCGGCGCAGGACGTTGTTGGCGCGGGCGCAGACCGAGACCAGGCCCGCGTCCGTGGTGCTTTCCAGATCCGGACCGCGGAAGCTCAAAGTCCGCTGGAAGCCGCCGTCCTTGTTCAGGACCACGCCCGGCGCGACCAAAGCCGCCCAGGGCAGATGGTCGGCCAGCCGGTCGGCGCGGCTCCTGTACTCGCGCAGGTTCAGCATGCCAGCCACCCCTTCTGACGCAGATGGCGTGTGACGACGGCGGCGAAGGCGGGGTCGCGCTTGGCGGCGAACACCGCAAGGCTGTGGCCGACGAGCCAGATCACCAGACCCGCGATCCACTGCTGCAAGCCCAAGCCCAGCGCCGCGGCGAGCGTGCCGTTGAGGATGGCGATGGACCGGGGCGCGCCGCCCAGGAGGATCGGCGCGGTCAGCGAGCGGTGGAGCGGGACTTCGAAACCCTCGACATCACCGCTGGAAGGGATGGCTGGCCCGCTCATGCGATCAACGCGCCTCCGCCGAACGAAAAGAAGGTCAGGAAGAAGCTGGAGGCGGCGAAGGCGATCGACAGGCCGAAGACGATCTGGATCAGCTTGCGAAAGCCACCGCTGGTCTCGCCGAAGGCCAAGGCCAGGCCGGTGGTGATGATCACAAGGACCGCGACGATCTTGGCGACGGGCCCTTCGACCGACTCCAGCACCTGCTGCAGCGGCTCTTCCCAGGGCATGCCCGAACCGGCGGCCTGGGCCTGGGCGGACCAGAGCAGGATCAGGATCGAAGTCAGGGCTGTGAGGTGGAGCGGGCGCGGGTCGGCGACCGCGCGCGCCTTGGCGACGTACGACATCAGGGTTCTCCCTGTCTGAGGGCTTTCAGCTGTGGAGGGTCGAGATCGACGACGACGTAGTCGCCGGAAGAATCGAGACCGGTGACCCGGGCGAGGGTTTCGACGCGGCGGCCGGTTCCCCGGCCCCGGATGAAGACGACCAGATCGACCGCCTCGGCGATCAGTCGTCGCGGCACGGTGACCACGCTCTCCTGGACCAGCTGCTCGAGCCGGTAGAGGGCCGAACGGGCGGAGTTGGCGTGGACGGTGGAAAGGCCGCCGGGATGGCCGGTGTTCCAGGCCTTCAGCAGGTCCAGGGCCTCGCCGCCGCGCACCTCACCAACGACGATGCGGTCGGGCCGCAAGCGCAGCGTCGAGCGCACCAGGTCGGTTAGACTGACGACGCCGGGTCGGGTGCGCAGGGCCACGCAATCGGGCGCGGCGCATTGCAGCTCCGGGGTGTCCTGCAGCAGGATGACCCGCTCGTCTGACCTGGCCACCTCGGCCAGGAGCGCGTTAGCCAGGGTGGTCTTGCCCGCCGACGTCGCGCCGGCGATCAGGATGTTGAGATGCTCGTCGATCGCCTGGCGCAGGATCTCTGCTTGCACCGGCGCCATGACCCCGGCCTCGACGTAGTCGTCCAGTGTGTGGATGCGGCTGGCCGGCTTGCGGATCGAAAAGCAGGGGCTCGCCGAGATCGGCGGCAGCACGCCTTCGAACCGCTCGCCCGACAGCGCCTCGCCGCGTGGCGGCAGGTCGGCGCTGACGATCGGCGCGCCGGCGTGGACCTCGGTGCGGACATGGCTGGCAACCAGCCTGATGATCCGCTCGACTTCGGCCGCCGCCAGGCTGACGCCCGTATCGACACGCCCTTCGCCGAGGCGGTCGAGGCGCAGAACCCCGTCGGGATTGACCATCACCTCGACCACCGCCGGATCGGCAAGTGCGACGGCGATGTCGGGTCCCATCGCCGTGCGCAACATCGCCGCGCGCCGGTCCAAGGTTTCCATGCCAGCCACGCTCATGACGCCGCTTCCCCGGTCTGATCCAGGGTCGCGCGGCCACTGGCGACCTGACGGCCAACCTGGTCGACGAAGCGGGCGAAACGCTCGCGGCCGACGGCCTGGGCGGCCTTGTCGGATTCCGGCAGCGGTGCGGTGACGGTCAGCTGGTAGCGGACAAACAGCGCCAGGCTTTCGAGCAGGATCTTCTGGTCGCGCTCGATCCGGCCGAGCTGGCGGCTCATCCGGTCGAGCCGGACCTTGAAGAGGTCGTCGATCTCGCCGGCCGCACGGCGGCCCAGATAAGCCCGCAGGGCGTCGGCGACGATGGCCGACTTGGAGGTCCCCGGCTTGTTTCCCAGCCGATCGAGTTCGGCGGTCAGCGCGTCGTCGAGATAGAGGTGATGGCGGGGCTTCACGATCGCCCCCTCAGAAAGACGGGAGCAGGTCGTCGTCGCCACGACCGGCCCCTTCGTTCATGGCGTGGGCGCGGGCGAGCGGCGCGGTGGCTTGGGCGCGGGCCATGCCCGCGCGGTCGGCGGCGACGTCGCCGTCGTCCTCGCCCAAACCCAGACCAAGCTCGACATCCTCGCCGCTCGGCCGGACCGTGGCGTCCTCTGAGAGGCCAGGATGGCGTTGCTGCTGGAGACCGCCCTCCTCATCCAGCAGGGCCTCGGCGTCGACCACGCCGGCCAGTTCGGCGTGAGGGCCACGCACCTGTCCGCCCCAATCGTCGCCACGCGGCGGCGGACGATCGACATAGCCGCCATCACCCAGCGTCGGAGGCCCGGCGACACGGCGCGCGAAATTGTCGTCCTCGTAGTAGCGGAGCTTCTTGGCGCGGATCGGCGCCAGACCCGAGACCAGGACCAGCGCGTCGTCCGGCGGCAGCTGCATGACCTCGCCGGGCGTCAGCAACGGCCGAGCGGTCTCCTGACGGCTGACCATGACATGGCTGAGCCAGGGCGAGAGCCGGTGGCCGGCATAGTTGCGCTGGGCGCGCAGCTCTGTCGCCGTACCCAGAGCGTCCGAGATGCGCTTGGCGGTGCGCTCGTCGTTCGAGGAGAACGCAATCCGGACGTGGCAGTTGTCCAGAATGGCGTTGTTCTCGCCATAGGCCTTGGAGATCTGGTTCAGGCTCTGGGCGATCAGGTAGGCGCGGATGCCGTAGCCGGCCATGAACGCCAAGGCGGTCTCGAAGAAGTCCAGGCGCCCCAGAGCGGGGAACTCGTCGAGCATCATCAGGAGCTGGTGCTTGCGGCTCTTGGCCGGGTCGCCTTCGAGGCGCTCGGTCAGGCGACGGCCGATCTGGTTGAGCACCAGCCGCACCAGCGGTTTGGTCCGGGAGATGTCAGATGGCGGGATGACCAGGTAGAGGGTCACCGGGACTGGGGCGTCGACGAGGTCGGCGATCCGCCAGTCGCAGGCGCTGGTGGTCAGGGCGACGGTCGGATCGCGATAGAGGCCCAGGAACGACATCGCCGTGGAGAGGACCCCGCTGCGCTCGTTCTCGGACTTATTGAGGACCTCGCGCGCCGCGCTGGCGACGACGGGGTGAACCTTGGGCGCGTCCGGCGTGCCCAGATGGTTGGTGGCCATCATCCGCCGCAGGGTGTGGGCGAACGAGCGCTGAGGATCGGAGAGGAAGGTGGCGACCCGAGCGAGGGTCTTTTCCTCTTCGGCGTAGAGGACGTGAAGGATGGCCCCGACCAGCAGGCTGTGGCTGGTTTTTTCCCAATGCGACCGGCGCTCCAAAGCGCCTTCCGGGTCGACGAGCACGTCGGCGATATTCTGAACGTCGCGGACTTCGTCGGGTCCTTTGCGGACCTCCAGCAGCGGATTGTAGCGAGCCGACCGCGCGTCGGTCGGGTTGAACAGCAGGCAGTGCGAGAACGTCGAGCGCCAGCCGGCGGTCAGGGTCCAGTTCTCACCCTTGATGTCGTGGACGACGGCGCTGCCGGTCCACGACAGCAGGGTCGGGACGACCAGGCCCACGCCCTTGCCCGATCGGGTCGGGGCGAAGGCCATCACATGCTCGGGGCCGGCATGGCGCAGGTAGCGGCCAGCCAACTGGCCGAGGAACACACCTTTCGACCGGAACAATCCGGCGGCCGTCACTTCACGGCGGCTGGCCCAGCGCGAAGATCCGTAGGTGGTGACCTGGCCGGTCTGACGCGCCCGCCACAGCGAGCCGGCGATCGCGCAGGCGCAGCCGAGAAATCCGCTGGCGCCGGCCAGCAGGCCGGCCTTGTTGAAGACCGACGGCGCATAGGCCTCGTAGTGGAACCACCAGTCGAAGAGCTGCCAGGGGCGATAGAGCGGCTGGCCGAACGGCGTCGCCCAGGGCGCGCCCAATTGGACCTGGTAGTCGAGCATCGCCGCTGCCCACTGGGTCGCGGTCCAGACGCCCAGCATCATGATCGCGAAGACCGCGAGAATCTGGCCGATGAGGAGCTTGGTGGGCGTCATGCGCCGGGTCCCGAGCCCTGCGCCGCGGCATGCGGATCAGGGCCAGGAGAGGCTCAGGCGGCGCCCCGGAATCGCTTATGGCGGTTAGGCCCGCGCTAGGACGCGCTAGGCGCCGTCTTGTCCGGCGGGTTCAGTCTGGGCGGATCTTCGCGGGGCGCGCCAGTCTTGCGCTTGTCAGAAAATATGTGATACTTTCTGACAAGGAGACTGTCATGTCCGCGCTCGCAGATCATATCCTCGCCCACGCCGAAGCCGCGCCCGAAGGGACGACGCTTCGCGCCAAGGAGTTGCTGCATCTGGGATCGCGCGCCGCCGTCGATCAGGCGCTCGTGCGTCTGTCGCGTTCGGGCGCGCTGAGCCGCATCGGTCGGGGCCTCTACCTTCGTCCTCGGCAGGGTAAATACGGCCCCCGCACGCCCTCCGCCGCCACGGTGGTGCAGGCGATTTCCAGCACCACCGGCGAGGTCATCGCAAGCCATGGCGCGGCGGCCGCCAACGCCCTGGGCCTGACCACCCAGACACCGATGAAGGCGATCTATCTCACTTCGGGCAAAAGCCGGGGACTGAAGATCGGGGGCCAACAGCTCGAACTTCGCCACGCCCGGGACTGGGAGTTGCTGTTGCCCGGCCAGCCGGCCGGCGACGCCGTCCGTGCACTCGCCTGGGCTGGCCCTGAACGCGCCGCCGAAACGCTCAAGGCTCTCAAGCGCCGACTACCGGCCGAGACCGTGCAGACCCTCCTGAACCTGCGAGGTCGTCTGCCCACATGGCTGGCTCAGGAAGTTTCGAGCCTGGCGCGTGGCTGACCGGTTCCTGAACCTCTCCCGGGATGATCGTCGCGAGGTGCTCGAGGCCGCGCCCGGGCGTGGCCTCGAACGTGCGTCCTATCTGCTCGAAAAGGATGTCTGGGTCGTCTGGACACTCGAGGCGCTCTTCGCCGCGCCGTTCGCCGACGGCCTGGTGTTCAAGGGCGGCACGTCGCTATCCAAGGCCTACGATATCATCGACCGGTTTTCCGAAGACGTCGACCTGACCTACGACATCGGCAAGCTGACGGGCGACCCACGCTTTGGCGACCCGGCCCAATTGACGCCTGAAGAGGCCAAGAGCGTTTCGCGACGCGTGCGCGAACGTCTCTTGCCACGCTTCATCCGCGATACGGTCGCACCATACCTTGCCGAACGCCTGGCGGCTGACGGCCTTCCCGCTCACGTCGAACAGGACGGTCAGGACCTGCTCGTGGTTTACGAGACCGCGGCCGACTACCCCGGCTATGTGCGCCCCCGAGTGAAGCTGGAATTTGGCGCCCGCGCCACCGGGCAGCCCGCCTCACCGCGTCCGGTCGACTGCTATCTGGCTAAGGCCTTCGAAGAGCTGGAGTTTCCTGCGGCCACGCCCTGCGTGATGACCGCCGAACGAACCTTCTGGGAGAAGGCCACGGCGGTTCACGTCTTCTGCGTTCAAGGCCGCTTCAAGGGCGGGGCGGGCTTTGCCCGACACTGCTACGACCTAGCGCGGCTGGATCTGGCCGGCGTCGCCGATGTCGCCATCGCGGATCCGGAGTTGGCCAAGGCCGTGGCTGACCACAAGTCCAAGTTCTTCATCGAAGCCGATCCTGCCGGGGAAGTCATCGACTACGGGGCGGCCGTTGCAGGCGGCCTGCGGTTGGTCCCGGAGGGCGAGGCTCGCGCCGTGCTCGAAGCCGACTACCAAGCCATGATCGAGGCCGGCTATCTGGACGGCGTCGCCGAGCCCTTCGACGCGCTGATGGCGCGATGCCAGAGCCTGCAGGACAAGGCCAACGCGGCCAGATCCAGCGCCACGCCGTAGGCTGCCAATCGACAGAAAGCTCTCGTGGATCACGACCGCCTGGCCTAAGCCAACTCGTCCCAGTCGATGGCGTTGATCGGCGATCGAATGTCGATCGGCGGCCAAGCCACGGCCTCGAACTGCGCCAGACACTTGGCCCCAAACTTCGGCTCCACCCGCATCGCCCAGCCGATCAGGCCGCGGACCCTATGATAGAGGGTCGACACGGAGAGCTTTTGCCGTTCCGCATGTCGCGATGGACCAAAATCCTCGCTGGCCAGGTAGTGCAGATGCTGGCGCAGATCATCCTTGAATTCGCGCGACAGCCGGGGCTCGGGTCCGTCGACCAGCATGCCAAGGACGATCCGGCGCGCGCCTGGTCCGCGGATGGCCGTCTTGCGCAGGTTCGGCCTATAGCCGGCCTCCGACAGTTCGCGCAGAACCTTGCGCTTGAAGGCCGCCACCGTGGCGCGCGTGTGCGGCTTTCGGGCCGAGAACGCCAGGTCGTCGGCATAGCGCGTGTATTTCATGTTCGCCGCAGCGGCCATCGCCGCGAACCGATCGTCCAGATGGCGCATGACCAGATTGGAGAGCATCGGACTGGTCGGTGCGCCTTGAGGTAGGAAACCTTCCGCAGCGTGCTGATAGGCCTTGATAGTTGGCCAGCGCACGGCCGGGTCAACGCTGGGGCTCTTGCCGCCGGACGCCACGACAGTTGTCAGTCTGGCCAACTCGAAGGCGATCAGGTCCGGATAGCCAAGACCTTCAAAGACCTCGCAGATCTTACCTTCTGTCACCCGGGTGAAGAAGTCTTCGATATCGACCTTAAGGAGGAAATCACAGCCGCAATGCATCCTCGCGGCGAACTCAGGTCGCGAACCGGGGTGGTAGGCGTAGCTCGCAGGATGGGCGCGGGTGTGTTGGAGGATGTTGCGGACGATCCAGTCCTGCGTCGTCTTAAGCTCCCGATTGGGCGTGCAGATCAGGCGAACGCGTGTGCGTCCGGGGATCGCCTTCTTCAAGGTGAAGACCTTGTAGGGGTGCGTCCGACGCGCGACGACGCTGCGCAACAGGCCGTAGCGCGTGCCCGTCATTTCGCTGAGGTGGCGCAGGGTGAAGACGGGCGTCATCCGCGGATCGACGCGCCGGATCCGCTCCATGATCGCGAGCGCGGAGTCGATCACCGCGCCGGGCACGCCCTGGCGCTCGCCATCGAAACGATAGTGCTGAGGGTTCCAGGACGACACTTACTTCGACCCACTCCGGTGGGTAATACTGCAAGGCGCACCCAAGACACCGCCAGGAAAGGCTTGCAGTATTGCGCAGCATGAAAAGAGAGCTACGCGAGACGAGCGCCGAGAATCCGACGCCCTAGGCTTCCGCGAAGAAGCCCATCGCCGCTTTCGCGGCGCATTCCTAATTGCCCTCAAGGAACCCTCAGCTGACTGGGATAGTAGAAGGGACTGTCCTTGCTGGGAAGCACCGGTCGCCGCCGACCTCGCCGACGCAGGCGCGCAAGCTCCTTTCGCCCCAGCGGCGTCATGGTGAGCTTGTCGGTCAGCCATCGCGCGACCTGCGCGAAGCGCAGTATCGACTCCGTCTCGGCAACGCCCAGACTCGAGCGCCCCGAAACCGCCTTGGCATCTCTGGCGCCGTCCTCGCAGGCGGCTAGCACCATCATCGTCGAGACCCACAATTTCGTGGTCGGCGCCGAGAGGGCTTCCTGGGCGCTGCGCACCCCGAGCAGACGTTGGGCCCGCTCGTCCAACGCCTGGGTCTCGCTAACAGGAAAGGCTTCCACCGTCGCGGCCGTGCTGCGGCCATGAAACAGTGGTCTCCAGCCGTCGGCCCGGCTCCAGAGCATGGCGGGCGCGTTGTTCGGACAGCCGTGGGCGAAGGCGATCAGGGCCCCGCCGCCTCGGAAGCCGAACGGGTTGTTTCGCCTGGGCGGATAGCGGCGGCACAGATCGACCATCTTGACCGAAGCCGATCGGCCGAACCCGCCAAACAAGGTCGGACATCCGACGGCCAGGCGGACCTGAGGCTTCAACTTCTGGTTCTCGAGGATGTAGAGGCCTTCGGTCAAAGCCGAATAGGCCACGACCGTGAACTTCAGGCGCCCGCCCGACCGCCAGCTGCGCAAGGTCGCCACGTACCGGAACGCCTCCAACATGTCGTGGACGCGTTTGCCCGATCCGATGAAGTCGGTGACAATCACGATATGGCCGACGCGATCGGCCCTCAGTTTATCCGGGCCGGGATGGGACAGCGCCACCTCGGGGTTCTGTCGGCAGTAGTCGGTAATCAGCTGGGCGACCACGCCCTCGCTGCCGATCTCCTGATCGCGAGGATCGGCTCGAACGGGCTGCACGCCGGGGCCCGTCGCCTTGCCGTGACGCGAGTCAGGAAAGAACGCGGGAATCTTGCCGAACACCTTTTTGACCGGTCGCTCGGCATAGAGGGCGATCTTTCCATCCGCCGATGGCCTAGACGCGACGACCTCGTCCAGCAGCCGCCGCATTCCGCGCTGAAACGCCTCTCCACTGACCAGCAGGATCTCGTCGATGAGAGAGGCTGCGGCTTCCCGGTCGGACTCGTCGAATTGCAGGAGCCATTCGGCCGATCGGGATATGCCTGACAGGAAGGTCATGGCGCTAAACTTTGGATGGAGCACACGCATCGCCTCGACGCGCGAGATCGAGCTTTGCTGAAAGTGCCCGGTTGAGTTGCGGGACGCAACCCACCGCCTAGTCGATTGCGGGGCCGCCCCGCCCGCGTCCAATGGTCCAGCTGACGCCGGCCTCGCGCAGCACGCCGGACACGGCGCGGCCCTCCTGGCCGTCCAGCGCTGGACGCCACGGCACGAGCGTGAAGTCGCGGCTGCGCTCGATCATCGCAAAGCGTCCGCTGGCCAGGTCGACCGCGCGCCGATAGACGCCCTCGACCCGCTGCCCCGGCCGCGCCTCGGAGAAGGCCAGCCCGGTCTCGCGGGCCAGGCCTTCGGCCGCCGCGATCAGGTCGCGCCGTTGCAGACGCGTCAGGAGGCCGGCGCGATAGATCACCCGGTCCTGCTCCTGCTGGGCCAGGCCCTGCTCGATCAACCATTGGCGACGCTGGGCCAACGCCTGGCGCACGTCGCGCCCGAACCCGGCGTCGCGCAGCGGTTCGGGCGCCTCGGCGATCAGTTCGCGATCAAGCCAGGTGGCGCCGACCGCGCCGACCTGCTGGTCGAGCCGCTGGGCCGACAGGGTGCGGACCACGACGGGCGCGTCCTGGGCCTGCTTCTTCTCGTAGGCGCCGGCCCGCTCGACGTGGTCGGCGGCGATGATCCAGGTCCCGTCGTCCTGGCGCTCGACCCCGGCGCGTCCCCGACGTAGGGCCTCGAGCCTTCGGACATGGGTCTGCGCGAAGGCGGCCGAGGCGGTCGGATCGGTGGCCAGGTGCAGGTCGAGGCTGTAGCGCCCGTCGTTGACGGCGGCGATCCTGGCCACGGTATGATCGACGGCCCGGGGCTCGACCGGACGCGGCGCGATCGCCACCACCGCGCCCTCCGGGATCGGCTCGACCGCCAGGCCCCGGCCGATCTCGACATAGTGGGCGCGACCATCGACGCCGTCGACGACCAGATAATGGCGATCCTTCAACTCGTCCGACAGGCCGCGCGCGACCAGGCGGCCGACCAATGGTCGGGCACCCGGCCCCCCTGGCTGGTAGATGACCTGATCGGCCGGGGCGCGCGCGACGCCGCCCGCCTCCAGCGAACGGTACAGCGTCTTCTGGATGTCGCCGCGCTCACCCATGCGGCGCAGGGTGTCTTCCAGACCGTCGGCCAGGCGCCAGCGGGTCGGCGCGCGCTCCTGCGCCAAGCCCAGGCGCGCGAGGGTCTGCAGCCGCCCGGCCCGGACGGAATAGAGCAGCGGATCGACATGGCGCGGCGAGAACAGGCCCGCTTCGTCGACGTCGCGCAGCAGGCCGCGGTCCAGGCTCGTCAGTCGCTCCTGATCGACCTCGCGCCGCAACCGCCCTTCGATCTCGTGGTCGGCGCGCGGTCCCAGGTCCAGCGACACCAGCTCGGCGGCGCGCTCGCGCAAGCCCTGGGTCAGGTAGTCCTTGGCGATGACCAGCTCGCGGCCCTGGTCATCGCGACCGCGCACGATGATGTGGGTGTGGGGGTGGCCGGTGTTGTGGTGATCGACGGCCACCCAATCGAGCTTGGTGTCGAGGTCGGCTTCCATCCGCGCCATCAGGCGGCGGGTCAGGGGCTTGAGGTCCTCGTACTCGGCACCGTCCTCGGGCGAGACGATGAACCGAAATTGCCGGGCGTCGCCGCCGGCCTCGGCCCGGTCGATGAAGGCGCGGCCGTCGGCCTTGTCGGAGGCGGCGTCATAGAGCTGGCCGGGCGCGCCCTCGCGGGTGACGCCGTCGCGCTGGACATAGCGCATGTGGGCGCGGGCCGCGTCCAGGCCCTTGCCGGCAAGCTTCGGAATCGAGAACTTCACGATCACCCGGCGGGCGCGGTAGGCGGCGAACCGGTCGCGTGAGGACAGCACCCGGGCGACGCCCGCGCCCTTGCCGATCCGCGCGCCGGTGAACTTGAGCTTGCGCGGCGCCTTGCCGAAGACCCCGCCGCTGGCCAGCATGGCCGAGCGCAGCACCCGCGACAGGTAGCTCTTGCCCTGCCTGGAGCCCAGCGCCCGAGGCTTGCCCAGGCGTGGCTCGAAATCGTCGTTCTGGACCATGGCAACTCTCCCGCCAGTCCTATGACCGATCGCGCCGATCACCGAAATTGGCGCTATGAATTGTCGTTTCACGTCAGGCGCTTAGGTCTTGCATGGCGCCAACTCCGTCTGCATGGCGCCATGCCGCAATCTAAGAAAACGATGTGCAGACAAGGCCTTGAGGCGACAGGACCGCAGGGATGGCACCGGTGCTTTATCTTGCCTTACCCGCGCTTCCTTCGTTTGCGTTCGGTTGTTGCACTCTTGTTCTCCTTCCATGAGACGAACCATGTCGGGCTCCTGATGATCGAGGGAGGTCGGCCGTGGCGTCGAAGCGCTACCAAAACCGAGGACTGCGGACCTACTGGGCGGTCCACATCGAGGCCTGGCGGCTGAGCGGTCTGTCGCGCGCGGCGTACTGCGGCGAGCACCAGCTCAAACCCGGCGTCTTCAGCAGTTGGCTGAAGAAGATCGGTGACGCCGACGCCTTGCAGCACAAGCCTTCGAGCAAGCGAAAGCCTCCGCCGCGACGCTCCGCCAGCGAGGTCCGCAACAGGGCCGTGCAGGCGTTCTGGGCCATGCACGTCGAGGCCCAACTGTGGAGCGGACTGAGCGCCGCAGAGTACGCCAGCGCCCATCGACTGACACCGTCGTCGCTGCGTCAGTGGCGTCAACGCCTGGACGAAGACCCCCTTGGGATCGATTGGCGAGAGCTCGTTCATCCCAGCGCCCGCCCGTATGTGGGCCCCAGACGAAGCACTAGTGCTAAGGCCCGGACGCCGGAATCCGGCTTGACGGGCGCGACCAGGACCGTCCGCGACGGTGATGGTCGGAGTAGCCGCCGGACGTTCAACGACGAGCAAAGGCGCGCCATCGTCGCCGAGACACAGGCGCCCGGCGCCACGGTCAGCGCGGTGGCCAGGAAGCACGGCGTGGTCACCAGCATGGTGTTCCGGTGGCGCGCCCAGATGGGCCTTGGCCAGGACCAGCGCGCCCGGCTGGCTCGCGTTCGCCTGGTTGGCGAAGGCCTCAAGGCAGCGGGCCAGGCGCCCACGGCGGGCATCCCCTTGCCCATTCCCGAAGGCGCGGTGGCGGTCGATCTTGGCGACGGACGCCGGGTCTTCGCGCCGCCCGGGAGCGATCCGGACGAGGTCCGACGGTACGTGGCCCAGCGGGAGGCGGCGCGATGATGATCATCCCCTCCGGCGTGAAGGTGCATCTGGCGCTGGGTCAAACCGATATGCGCAAGGGCTTCGACGGCCTGTCGATGCTGGTGCAAGACCTGCTGAAGGAAGACCCGTTCTCGGGCCACTTGTTCGCCTTCCGGGGACGAAAGGCCGACACCATCAAGCTGCTCTACTGGGACGGAACGGGGCTGTGCCTGTTCACCAAGCGACTGCAACGCGGGCGCTTCATCTGGCCCCATATCACCACGCCAGGCGGCTGCGTCGTGCTCACGCCCGCACAACTGGCCATGCTGATCGAAGGCATCGACTGGCGGTTCCCAGAGCGCACCTGGAGGCCCGCCATCGCCGGCTGAAACCACGCCAAAACCCCTGTCAAATAAGGGGAAAGTGCTTGGTCGCGGACTCCGAAAATAGTAGAATCGGGCATGCGGCTGGATCTCGAAAACCTGCCTACCGACACGGCCTTGCTGCATCAGTTGGTGCGCGAAATGGCTGGCTTCGTCGGTGAGCGGGACGG
>DGYN01000005.1:617-9727 GCA_002398405.1 Caulobacteraceae bacterium UBA5005 | reverse complement strand
AGGGCCTGGCTCATCAGGCGGGCCTGAAGGCCGGGGAGGCTGTCGCCCATCTCGCCTTCGATTTCGGCGCGGGGGGTGAGGGCCGCGACACTGTCGATGACGATGACGTCGACTGCGTTGGAGCGGACCAGGGTGTCGGTGATTTCCAGGGCCTGTTCGCCGGTGTCCGGCTGGGAGACCAGCAAATCGTCCAGGTTGACGCCGAGCTTGTGGGCGTAGCCGGGATCAAGCGCGTGTTCGGCGTCGACGAAGGCGGCGGTGCCGCCAGCCTTCTGCACCTCGGCCACCACGTGGAGGGCGAGCGTCGTCTTGCCAGAGCTTTCGGGGCCGTAGATTTCGATCACCCGGCCGCGGGGAAGGCCTCCGATGCCCAGAGCGATGTCGAGGCCCAGCGAGCCCGTCGAGACGCTTTCGATCTCGGCCTTGCCCTTGTCCCCAAGCTTCATCACCGAGCCCTTGCCGAAGGCCCGATCAATCTGCTGCAACGCCGCTTCCAAAGCGCGCGCCTTGTCCGTGTTATCGCTACCCACGACCTTCAAAGCCACCTGAGCCATCGGGAAAATCCTCTATTTCACGATTCCTGAGGACGGCGCCCGTTGATCGAGCCAGGAAATCACCCCCACGAATGTGGGGATATGAGTACCGGTTTTGTTCTGGTTTGCAAGTTCTATTTTCGTTCTTTCAGCTTGCCTACATTCTTTGGTGTTTCAGCCGCGTACGCAGCTAGGTTTGGGGCTTAACTGGCAGGCTGTCACTTCCCGCGCAGACGCGCGGGGCCCCTCACCTAGCCTCTCCCCCGCGTGGCGGGGGCGAGGATCGTTTGGCATCACCGGCGCTGGAATTCACCGCTTCGGCTTGAGCCGTGATCCCAGGGCGTGGCGCATGACCTGGAAGATGGTGTTCTGCTCGATGGTGCCTCCGAGCAGGTGCGCCCAGGGACCAATGGCCTTGACCTCCACGTCCTCGCCGGTGTGGGCGGACGAGCCCATGGGCACGAGGGCGGGTTGGCGGAATTCGGGGGCTTTGGTGTCCTCGTTGGTGAGGTCTTCGCGGGAGCCGGGAACGCCGCCGGGGCCGGTGGCGAAGCTCAAGGTGGTGTAGGGCTTTTCGTCGGTCCCCACGGACTTGTCGCCGTTGGGCTCGATGACCAGACCCAGGATCGGATTGTTGCGCTTGGGATAACCGGAGATGGTCAGGCCGTGGCTGTGGTCGGCGGTGACGATGATCAGGGTGTCGCGCGGACTGGTTATGGAAAGGGCCTTGGCCACGGCTTCGTCAAAGGCCTTCGCCTCGGAGAGCGTGCGGGCGGCATTGTTGGCATGGCTGCCGTGGTCAATCTTGCCGCCCTCGACCAGGAGGACGTAACCGCCGCCCTTGGCGGTGAGAATGCCGATAGCCTTTTCCGTCATTTCGGCCAGGGTTGGCTCGCCGCCGGGATCGCCCGCCCGGTCGAGGTCATAGGCCATATGGTCGGGGGCAAAGAGGCCGAAAACCGGGCGCACGGTCCTGGCGTCGATCGCATCGAAGCCCTTCTTGTCGAAGACATAGGCGCCGCCGGGATGCCTGGCCTTCCAGGCGGCGATCAGGTCCGCGCCGTCGGTGCGGCCGCCCCGGCTGTCGCCGTCCTCCGCGTCCGGCTGGCTGGTGGTGGTGAAGAACCGGCGGCCGCCGCCAAAGGCCACCTCAAATCCGTCGCCATAGCTCCAGTCAATGAACTGCCTGGCGATGTCGCTACAGCCCAGCGCCTTGGCCTCGTCGGAGACCTGACCATCCATTTCCCAGTTGCGGTTGGGCGTGTGGGCGTAGGCGGCCGCGGGCGTCGCATGGGTGATGCGGGTGGTGGTGACGACGCCGGTGGCCATGCCGGCCTCCTCGGCGATCTCCATGAGCGTCTTGACCGGCCCCTTCTTGGCCGCGGCGCAGTCGTTGTCCCTCACCGTCTGATCAACGCCGATGACGCCGTTGCCGGTCTTGACCCCGGTCAGGAGGGCCGTCGCCGTAGGGGCGGAATCAGCGACCTGGGTGTCGTGGGTGTAGGTCTTGACCAAGCCCGTGAACGGCAGCTGGTCGAGGGCGAGGCTGTAGCTTTCGCCGTCAACGCCCTTGGCTTGGCCGGCATAGATGCGGGCGGCGGTGACCGTGGAGATCCCCATGCCGTCGCCGACGAAGAGGATGACGTTCCTGGCGCGGCCGGTGATGGGTTTGGCGGCCAGGCGTTGGGCGAGTTCGGCCTGACCCGCCTTGTAATAGCTGTCGTTAGCCTGAGGGATGGTCTGGGCGAAGGACGGGGATGCGGCAAGCGCCGCCGCGAGCGTCAAGGCGAGTGCGGTTTTCATGGTCCCCTCCGGTGCGTGAGGGGACCCTAGCGCGGGTGGGCGAAGGTATGAAGACGCTCCTTTCCCTCCCCTTTATGGGGAGGGTGGCTCCCGAAGGGAGACGGGTGGGGAAGTGGGAAGCCTGCTCAGGCGTCTGTGATTATCATCAGACTCCCCCACCCTGACCGCTGCGCGGTCTGTCCCTCCCCATAAAGGGGAGGGAGAAAACTCACGCCGCCTGCAGTTGCTGCTTCACGTGTTCGGCGAGGATTTTGATGTTGACCGGCTTGGCCAGGAAGGTGACGCCGGTCTCGCCTTCGAGGAGGTCGGAGAAGTCGCTCTCGGCATAGCCGGAGATGAACATCACCGGGGCGTCGCCCAGGAAGCCTCGCGCCTTTTTCAGCAAGGTGGGGCCATCCATGCCGGGCATGATGACGTCGCTGATCAACAAGTCGATGTTGCCGGCGTGTAGCTCGGCCAGTTCCAGGGCTTCCTCGCCGTCGCAGGCTTCGATCACCTCGTAGCCGCGGGCGCGGAGCAGTTTGGCGGCGGGGCGGCGGACAATGTCCTCGTCCTCGACGAAGAGGATGCGGCCAACGCCGGAGAGATCACGCGGCGCCTGGCGCACCGCCTTGATGGCCACGGGCTCCTCGACCGCGCCTTCGACCGGGACGTGGGCGGGTAGGAACAGGCGAAAGACCGCGCCGCCATTGGGGCCGTTGGCGGCCTCGATCCAGCCGTCGGCCTGTTTGACGATGCCGTAGACGGTGGCGAGGCCAAGGCCGGTCCCCTCGCCCACCGCCTTGGTGGTGAAGAAGGGTTCGAAGATCTTTTCGCGGACATCGTCAGGGATGCCCGGGCCATTGTCGGCCACCTCGATCATGGCGAGATCGCCGCCGCTGGCTTTGGGGTCGGCATAGCCAAGCGCGGCGGCCTGGGCGTTGGTCAGGCGGGCGGTCCTGACGGTAATGACGCCGCCGGTCCCCGGACGGTGGGCCTTGATGGCGTCGCGGGCGTTGACGACGAGGTTCATCACCGCGGTGTCGAGCTGGCTCTTGTCGGCGCGGACCTTGGGGAGGTCCCGGCCATAGTGGGTGTCGAGCTTCATATCCTCGGGCAGCAGGCGGCCGAGGAGCACCTGGCTTTCGGAGATGAGTTCGCCGACGTCGAGGATGACCCGCTGGACGGTCTGTTTGCGCGAGAAGGCCAGCAGCTTGCGGACGAGGTCGGCGGCGCGGGCCCCGGTCTGGCGGATCTGGACCAGGCCCTCGTAGGAGGGGTCGCCCACCGGGTGGCGCTGGAGCAGTTCGTCCAGGGAAAATTCCATGCCGGTGAGGAGGTTGTTGAAGTCGTGGGCGACGCCCCCGGCCAGCTGACCGATGGCCTGCATCTTTTGGGACTGGAGGAGCTGAAGCTCCATCTGCTTCTGTTCGGAAACGTCGACCAGATAGGCGACGAGGCTGCCGTCGCCGTGGGTGAGGTACAGGTGGGCGATCCGCGTCGGGTCGTGGGCGAGGCGGACTTCGAAGGGGGCGGACTGGCCCTCGGCAATGCGCTTTTTCGCGTCCTCGCGGGAGGCATGGTCGATGAGGTCGCCGAAGGGCCGCCCTTCGGCGGCGGCGTCGCCGGCCATGTCGCGAAGGGCCGCGTTGGCCTCGGTGATTACCGCCTCGAAGGGATCCTCGCCGTCGAGAACGGCGGCGCCGAAGGGAGCGAGCTTGGGGGCGGGCTCACGGGAGGCGATGGGGTGGGCCGGGATCGAGAGGTCGTTGGCGGCTGGGAGATCGGTGACCAGGGCGGTCTTGGGAAGTATGCGGACCAGGAGCCGGCCATGCGACAGGGCCACGACCTCGGCCACGGCCTCACCCGCCAGGGTCTTTAAGGCGACGGAGGTCTGATCGCCGCGGCGGGCGGCGGAGAGGGCCGAATAGAGGGCCGCCTTGCCGCCTTCGAGGCGGCCGGCCGGGCCGACGGTTTCCTTCCAGCCCTTGTTCGCGCCCCGGATGCGGGCGTCGGCGCTGATGATGGCGGCGGGCTCGGGCAGGGCGTCGGCGAGACGCTCGTAGCCATCGTCACGGGGCCGCTCGACCGAGCCAAAGGCGAAGATGGCGAGGAAGGTGACGAGCGCCAAGCCCGCGATGAGCAGCATCCCGGCGAGATTGTCCGGCCCGGCCTTGATGGCGGGATAGGCCGCGACAGCCGCCGCGAGGGCGAAGAACACCGAGGCGCCGAGCCAGACGGCGTCGAAGCGGCGTTCCTTTTGGCCGGCCTTGGCGGCCATCATGCGGACTCCTGAAAACGAATCAGCGGGGGACATCATACCGCACCGGCGCGCAAGGGCCGCCCGCCACGGCTTTTCGGCTTGGCCATGACGAAGCCGATGATCTTGGCGACGGCCGCGTAATGGGCCTCGGGAATGATCTCGTCGACGTCTATGGCGGCATAGAGGGCGCGGGCGAGCGGCGGGTCCTCGACGATCGGCACCCCGTGCTCGCCGGCGACTTCCCGGATTTTCAGGGCGAGCGCATCGAGACCCTTTGCCACGCACTGCGGCGGCGTCGCCTGACCCATCTCGTACTTGAGCGCCACGGCGTAGTGGGTCGGGTTGGTGATCACCACGGTGGCCTTGGGGACGTTCTGCATCATCCGCCGCCTAGCCTTTTCGGCGCGCAGCTGCTTGAGCTTGGCCTTGACCAGCGGATCGCCCTCGGTGGTCTTGTATTCCTGTTTGAGCTCTTCCTTGCTCATCTTCATGCGGTCCATGAAGCGGAAGCGCTGCCAGATCCAGTCGACCCCGGCGGTGACCGTCATCAGGGCGATGACGGCGATGAACAGGGCGCGCAGGATCTCGCCGGTGATGGGCAGGATGGCGGAGGGGCTGAGCGCCGACATCTGGGCGATCTCGGCGAGGCGCGGCTGCAGGGCCCACCAGGAGATCAAGGCCACGGCGCCGATCTTGAGCAGGGATTTGAGGAACTGAACCAGGCCGTCGGGGCCGAAGACGCGCTTGAAGCCCTGGAGCGGGTCGACCTTTTTGAAGTCTGGTTTGAGCTTCTCCGGCGACCACAGAAAGCCATGCTGGATGACGTTGCCGAAGAAGCCGGCGACAGCGGCGGCGGCGAAGACGGCAAGAAGGATGGGCGCGGCGGCTGAGGCGGCCGCCTCAAGGACAGCGACGCCGCCCTGGCCGTCGAGGGGAATCTCGTGCGGCCTGGCCAGGAACGGCGTCATCTCGGCGGTGATCTGGCGCAGCAGGGGCGCGCCGGCGATGGCGACCACGGCGAAGGTCGCCGTCAGGGCGAAGAGCGGCGGGATATCCTGGGTCTTGGCGACGTCGCCCTTTTTGCGCGCGTCCTCGAGTTTCTTTGGGGTTGCCTCTTCTGTTCTTGAGGCGCCGTCTTCTTCCGCCATTTAGCGCCCTCCCATGAAGGCGCCGGCCAGATCGCGGTAACGTTCGATCCAGATGAGACCGAGCATGCCGAGCGACAGGGCGAAGATCGAAAGGCCGAAGATCACCGCCAGGGGCGAGGCGACAAAGAATACCTGGAACTGAGGCATCAGCCGGCCCACCAGGCCCGTGGCGATGTTGAAGACGATGGCGAAGACCAGGACCGGGGCCGCCAGCTGCAGGCCGAGGGCGAAGGACCGGCTGACCGTCTGGATGGCGAGGGAGGCGGCATCGCCCAGCGGCAAACGCTCCCCCGGCTCGAACAGGGTGTAGGAGCCGAAGATCGCCTGGATGAACAGGTGATGCAGGTTGGTGGCGAAGACGAGCGTTACGCCCATCAGGGTCAGGAAGGTGGAAAGGCTGGTGGTCGGCTGGGCCTCCATGGGGCTGGCGGTCTGGGAAAAGCCAAGCGTGGTCTGCAAAGAGACGATTTCGCCGGCCACCGCCAGGGAGGAGAAGAACAACTTCAGCATTCCGCCGATGAGCAGGCCGATGAGCAGTTCCTTGATGATGCCGCTGAAGAGAGCCGTCATGCCGGCTGGGACCGCGCCAAGGGCCGGGCCAACGATGGGAAAGAGCATCAGGGAGATGAGGAGCGCGAGGCCGAGCCTGACCCGGGCGGGCACCGCCTGTTCGCCGATGCCCGGCAGCAGCATCATGATCGCCCCGACCCGGGCGAACACCATCCCCGCGACAAAGACCTCCCGCGAGGTGGCGTAGTCTTCCACTACATGCCCGCGATGCGGGCTGCGATGTTGCGCATGAAGGTGCCCATGAGCGCGCCCATCAGCGGCAGGAAGATCAGCAGGGAGACGAAGATGGCGATGATCTTGGGGGCATAGACCAGGGTCGCTTCCTGGATCTGGGTGAGCGCCTGCAACAGGCCGATCCCGACGCCGACCACCAGCCCGACGATGAGCACGGGGGCGCAAAGCTGGATGGTCAGCCAGATGGCCTCGCGGCCAACGTCCAAAACCTCAGCGCCGTTCATGGCTTACGCTACCTTCGGGTTCCTAGAGGGATACCCGATTGTCGGCGATTTATGGTTAACGGGAGGTAATTTTTGCCTAGCTAGATCGGCATCCGCAGGATTTCCTGGTAGGCGGCGATCACCTGGTCGCGGACGGCCAGCACGGTCTCCAGGCTGGCTTCGGCCGAGGAGATGGCGGTGACGACGTCGATCAGTTCGGCCTTGCCGGCGACCTGGGCCTGCATGGCGGCTTCGGCGGCCTTGGACTGGCCGACGGTGTCGGTCATCACCTGTTTGAGGATATCGCCAAAGCCCGGCCCTTGAGTCTGGCTCGCGCCCGTCGAGGCGCCATTGGCGAGCATGCGGTCGGCCTGGGCCTGGATGGCGGCGTAGGCGCCTGCTCCGCTGACTGGCATGGTCCTTATCCTCTATCGCTTCAGGATTTCGAGTGTGCGGGCCTGGAGGGCGCGCGAGGTCTCGATGACATTGAGGTTGGCTTCGTAGGCGCGCTGGGCCTCGCGCATGTCCAGGGCCTCGATCAGGGTATCGACGTTGGGCAGTTTCACGTAGCCCTTGTCGTCGGCGGAGGGATGGCCCGGCTCGTATTCGCTTTTGAATTCGGTGAGGTCCGGGTTGGCGCCTTTAAGACGCACGCCGTTGGTGTCGGGGCCAAGCTTCACCGGCTCGAACACCGGCACCTGGCGGCGGTAGGGGTCGCCGCCCTTGGTCGCCGAGGTGGAATTTGCGTTGGCGATGTTCTCAGCGATGACGCGCATCCGCGCCTGCTGGGCCTTGAGCGCCGACGAAGCGACGGCCATGGCGGCGGAGGAGGCGGGGCGGACGTCGGGCATGGGTCAGATTTCCTTTGCCAAAACGCTATGCACGATGCGCGCCATCAGCGGCCCGGGGGCCGTGCGGCCATGCGAAGCAGGCCCATGGATTTTTGGTAGAAGGTGATCGCCGCGTCGTAGTTCATGCGGGTCTCGTTCATCTTCAGCATCTGTTCTTCGAGCACCACCTGGTTGCCGTCGAGGGTGGTCTCGCTGTCGGGCGAGGAGACGGCCTTGTAGCTGGTTGTCTTCTTCATCCCGCCCGACTGCTTGGCCATGGCGGCGGCGGCTTCGGGGCTGGCGTTGACGCCCATGCTGTGGGCCCCGCTCTTCTGCGCGGCGACGTGCTGGGCGAAGGTGAAGGGCTTGAGATCGCGGGGCGAAAATCCGGGGGTGTCGGCGTTGGCGACGTTCTCGGCCACCAGTCGCTCGCGCTGCGCCAGATAGCCAAGGCGGCCCTTGAGCACGGCGAACAGCGGGATGTTGTCGAGGACCATAGGCGAAGTATGTGAAGGAACAGGGTTAATCGGCAATTAACCATGCCGCGCGAGAACGGGACGGAACGCTCTCCCGTCCTGGTGCAAAAAGCCCGCCAACATGCCGTTTCTCCAGATTATTCAGATGGTCGCGGCCCTGGCGGTGACGCTCGGCCTCTTCGGCCTGGGGGTTTGGGGGCTTCGGCGCTATGGCCCCAATGTCGTCAAGCGCCTGTCCGACGCCCGCGCAGAGCGGCGTATGGCCGTGGTCGAGACCCTTATGCTGGATACCAAGAGCCGCCTTGTCCTGGTCCGTATCGACAAGGATGAGCGCCTGGTCCTGATCGGGCCGGGCCAGTTGATCGAGCGTCCCAAGGCCGGCGCCAAATGACCGCCGATAAGCGCAAAGAGCATAAGGCCGCCCTCTGGAAGGACGTTCGGCGCGCCGCCCTCGCCTCTCTGGCGACAGCGATCTGCTGCCTGATCTTCCCGGCGATCTCGATGGCTCAGGCGATCAATATCGACCTGGGGTCCGGCGCGGGACTGACCGAACGGGTCGTGCAGCTGGTGGGCCTGCTCACCGTCCTGACGCTGGCGCCGTCCATCGTCATCATGACCACCTCCTTTGTGAGGATCATCGTGGTGCTCAGCCTTCTGCGGACAGCGCTTGGCCTGCAGCAATCGCCGCCCAACGCCGTGCTGGTGAGCCTTGCCCTGTTCCTCACCGCCATCGTCATGGCCCCGACCTTCCAGACCGCCTACGACCAGGGCATCCAGCCCCTGCTGGAGCAGCAGATGGAGCTGCCCGAGGCCTTCGGCGCGGCGTCAGATCCGGTGAAGAGCTTTATGCTGAGCCAGGTGGGGGAGGATGACCTGGCCCTCTTCCTGCGCCTGTCGAAGACCGAGCGGCCGGCCAATATGCAGGACGTTCCCCTGCAGGTGGTCACCCCGGCCTTCATGATCTCCGAGCTCAAGCGGGCTTTCGAGATCGGCTTTCTGCTGTTCGTGCCGTTCCTGGTCATCGACCTGGTGGTGGCCAGCGTCCTGATGAGCATGGGCATGATGATGCTG
>DGYN01000005.1:0-397 GCA_002398405.1 Caulobacteraceae bacterium UBA5005 | reverse complement strand
ATGATGATGCTGCCGCCGGTGGTGGTGTCCCTGCCCTTTAAGCTCATATTCTTCGTGCTGGTGGACGGGTGGCGATTGGTGGCGGGGTCCCTTGTCGAAAGCTTCCAGCGGGGCGCCGGGGGATAGGCTGGACGGCCAGGACGTGGCAACCTCCTCCTCCAAGGCGCGGCCAACAGCGCCTGGATCGGGGAGACGACCATGAAAACACTTGCGAAACTCAGCCTCGCGACCGCCCTGGGCGCGACCGTCCTGCTACCCCTGGCCGCGGAGGCTCAGCCGCCCGCAACGGCCGGCCCGGCGCCGAAGGCCGCCCAGCCCCCCGCGCAAGGACGCGGCGGCGGACGCGCCGCGGTCCCGCCCACGCCGCAGATGCTGGCCAATGTCACCATCACGCGCG
>DGYN01000022.1:10829-11027 GCA_002398405.1 Caulobacteraceae bacterium UBA5005 | reverse complement strand
ACGCGCATGAAGAAGCGGTGGGTCTCCAGGTCGTCGTACTGCTGGGCCGCCAGGATGTTGCCGCCGGCCTCGGCGAGCGTCATGGCCACGGCCGCCACGATGCCGGGGCGGTCGGCGCAGGAGAGCGTGAGGGTGTAGGCGTGGCGCATGGCCGCGGCATCATCGGCGGATTGGGCGCGCGGGCGATGGACAGGCGGG
>DGYN01000022.1:10234-10585 GCA_002398405.1 Caulobacteraceae bacterium UBA5005 | reverse complement strand
CAAAAACTTGGACAAATATGACCATGGCCGACGACAGGGTTCCGGAGTTCTTTCTCTATGGCGAGACCACGCGGGAGGTGGAGAGCCACTTCCTGCACCTGGAATCCCTGGACGAGCGCAACCGGCCGGCCAACTGGAATATCCAGCCCCATTCCCACGGCGAACTGCACCACCTCTTCCAAATGGCCGCCGGGCGGGGGGTGATGTCGGCGGGGGGCGAGGATCAGGCCTTTGAGGGCCCCTGCCTGTTGATCGTGCCTGCGGGGATCGCGCACGGTTTTGCCTGCGAGCCGGGGACCCGGGGCAGCGTGCTGACCATCGCGCGGGCGTACTTGGACGAACTGACCGTGT
>DGYN01000022.1:9820-10032 GCA_002398405.1 Caulobacteraceae bacterium UBA5005 | reverse complement strand
CAACTCCAGGGTGCCCACCAGCGGCGGGGTGTACTTGGACGAACTGACCGCGCGCGAGCCGGCGTTCGCCGCCCTGTTTGATGAGGCGCGGGTGCTGAGCCTTGGCGCGGCGATGGAAGAGCGCTTCAGCCGCCTGCAGAGCGAACTGACCTGGACCGCGCCCGGTCATGCTTCGGTGGTCGAGGCCATGCTGGTCCTGCTTCTGGTCGACG
>DGYN01000022.1:9314-9576 GCA_002398405.1 Caulobacteraceae bacterium UBA5005 | reverse complement strand
CTGAGTCCTGCTTCTGGTCGACGCCCTTCGCCTGAGCCGCTCCACGCCGGCGCAGCCCGCGGCCGCGCCGGGCCCGCACGCCGCCCTGCTGGCGCGCTTTCGGGCCCTGGTGGAGGCGAGCTATCGGCAGGACATGGGACTGGCCGGCTATGCGCAGGCGTTGAGGGTGACGGAAAAGCGGCTCCGAACGGCCTGCGCGCGGGTGGCGGGCTGCACCCCGCTGGACGTCATCCAGGACCGCCGGGCGATCGAGGCGCAGCGG
>DGYN01000022.1:0-9112 GCA_002398405.1 Caulobacteraceae bacterium UBA5005 | reverse complement strand
CCGGGCGATCGAGGCGCAGCGGCTGATGCTCTATTCAAACCTTTCGGTATCGGAGGCCGCCTATCACCTGGGCTTTTCCGACCCGGCCTATTTCTCGCGCTTCTTCAAAGACAGGTGCGGCAGGTCGCCGAGGGCGTATCGGGCGGCGGGCGGCGGTGCGCGTCAAACGGGCGCCTGAATAATTTTCCCGGAACTTGCCGCGGTGTGGCTTGTACAATTCGGCGCATTTTGCCTAACATTGTCTGAGGGTTGCCGGGGGGCGTTTTCGCTGTTGCTGAGTCCGAAGATCGAGGCGGCGCTCGACGAGTGCTTCGACGCGGTCGTGCGGCCGCAGGCCTGGGGTCCGGCCATGGAGGCGCTCGCCTCGGCCCTGGAAGCGGATGGCTGCTGCTTCAACACCCCGCAGGGCGCGGGGCGGCGGCTGCACCTTCCCGCCTCCTCAGTCTATCGCGACATGCTGACCGAATTTGTCGGGGGCGGCTGGGCGGGTCAGGACCTGCGCGCCGCGCGGGGCTGGCCCAGGGTCAACCGCGGCCAAGCTGTGGTGTTCGAGAGCGACTTGACGACACAGGACGAGCGCGACCGCTCGCAGATCTACAACGATTTCTTCCGGCGCATCGACCTGGAAGCCTTCTGCGGAGTCGCCGCCAGGATCGAAGGCCAGTCGTGGATACTGGGCCTCGCCCGGCCGGCGAGGGCAGGTTGGTTCAATGACGATGGCGAAGTGCTGGCGAGAGTTCAGCCGAGCATCCGCCGTCTGCTGGTCTTCGCCGGACAGATGTCCATGGCCGCCACGCGCGGCATGATGACGGCGTTCGAGCACGCGCCAATCTCCGCGGTTCTGATCGACCGCGAAGGCCGCGTCGCGGGCGCCAATCTCAATGCCGAAACCCTGTTCGGCGCCGGGCTTGACGTGCGGGCCGGGCGGCTGGTCGCCGCTGACCCGACGTCTAACCGGGCCCTGCAGGGCCTGATCGAAACGGCCAAACCGGGCGGTCTCGCAGGCGTCGCGCCGCCGGCCTGTATTTACCGCGAGGACGCCGATCCCCTGGTCGTCGAGGCCATCCCCTTGAACAGCGACCGGGCCGACGCCTTCGGCATGGCCGGCGCCCTGCTGCTGATCCGCGACCTGGGCGCCAAGCTGACCCCCGACGGGGACCTGCTGCAGCGGGCCTTTGGGCTGACGCCGCGGGAGCGCGACGTGGCCGTGCTCCTCGCCGACGGGCTGGCGGCCAACGAGATCGGCGAGCGGCTGGCCCTGCGGACATCCAGCGTCCAGCAGGTTATCAAGACCATCCTGGCCAAGACCGGCGCGACCCGGCAGGGGGCGCTGATCGCCAAACTGGCGCAACTGCGATCGGCGACCCAGGCATGAGCGCAAGGGCGGACCTTGCGGCGGTCAACGCCCACCTGAAGGTCCTGCTCGATTTCGGTGGCTTGCAGGCCTTCGAAGATATCGTCACCCGTTATCGCGAAGCCATCCACCGCTTCGGCCATGTGCGCGGCCCTATACCCGTAACCGGGGTCGAAATGCGGCCGGCGCGCATCGGCGGCATGGCGGGCGAGTGGGTCCTGGCGCCCGGAGCGAATACGGGAAGACGTCTTCTCTACATCCACGGCGGCAGCCTGTTGTGCGGCTCGCTGGACTCCCACCGGGCCCTGGTCGCCGAGCTGGCGAAGTCTTCAGGATGGGCCGTGCTGCACATCGATTACCGCCTGGCGCCCGAGCACCTCTTCCCCGCCGCCCATGACGATTGCCTCGCCGCCTCCCGCTGGATGGCTGCGCATGGTCCGGACGGACCCTCGCCTGCCTCATCAACCGCCCTGGCCGGGGAATCGATCGGCGCCGCCCTGGCCTTGGCCGCCTGCGCCGCCGAGATTGAGGCCGGCCGCCGGCCCGACGCCCTGGTCCTGTTCAGCGGCTGCCTGGATTCCACCCCCCGCCCTGACCGAGGCGAGAGCCGCGACACCGATCCGGTGTGCAACGCCGCGGCCGTGGCGGCCCTGCCGGTTTACGCACCGGACTTGCCCCTGGATGATCCGCGGCTGTCGCCTCTGTTTCTGCCGGAGACGACGATCGCCGCCCTGCCGCCAACCTTCATCCAGGCCAGCACGGCCGAGTTCCTGCTGCCCGACTCCCTGGCCATGGCGCAGCGCCTGACCGGCGCCGGGCGCCGGGTGGTGCTGAGCCTGTGGCCCGACATGCCCCACATCTGGCAGCACTTCCTCGATGATCTGCCGGAGGCCCGGGCGGCCCTGGCGGAAGCGGGCCGGTTCCTGGCGACGGCCTGACCCCTACCAAATGGGAGTGTTTGGCGCATCGCGCCTTGGATACATCGACCCGAAGTTGGGGGGAATGGATGGCCAAGGATGGGCTGGTCGCTGAGACCGGCGAACTGGCGGCGATCCAGGGGTTGAGGGACACCCTTGACGCCTGCGCCGTCCTTGCGCGGACGCGCGGCGCGCCTGAGGCCATTCACAAGGTGACCGAGGCTCTGGCCGTGTTGGAGGCCGAGCACGGCCCGTCGGGCCTGTGGCGTTCCCGGCTTGTCCCGGAGGCGCGGGCGCATCCCTTCTCCGCCCTGATGCACCAATGTCCGTTGACCGCGCATTCCTTCCGTCGTCCGCGCGGCTATCCGGGGGACGCAGACCTGTTGGACATAATCTACCGGCATCCCGACGGGCGCTCCTTCGAGGATCATGCCACCGCCTTTGGGGCCGACGCCTTCGCCTTCACCATCGATGTGGCGGCCTGCGAAGCGGTGCGGGCGCGCAAGACCCTGTTGGCCGAGCGCATCGACGCCGTCGCGGTCCAGCGGCCAGGGGCAGAGGTGCTCAGCGTCGCCTGCGGGCATCTGCGCGAAGCCGAAACCAGCCGCGCCGTACAGAACCGGCAGATTGCCAGGCTGGTCGCCACCGACCAGGACGCCGACAGCCTAGCCCTGGTAGCCAACTCCCCGGCCGCGCGGGCGGGCCTTGTCGAGGCGCGGAGGGTCACGGTTCGCAATTTCCTCGGCAAGCGGCATGACCTGGGGCCGTTCGACTTCGTCTACGCCGCCGGGCTCTACGACTATCTTGAGGAGCGAGCGGCCAAACGCCTGACCCAGGCGCTGTTCGGCCTGTTGAAGGACGGGGGCCGGTTGCTGGTGGCGAACTTCCTCACCGGCATTTGGGAAGCGGCCTACATGGAAGTCTACATGGACTGGCCGCTGATCTACCGGTCACGCGAAGAGATCATCGGCTTCGCAGACCTGATCCCCGCCGGACAGCTCGCCAGGCGCGACTATTTCGAGGACGCGTCGCAGACAATCGGCTTCCTCGAACTTTTCAAGGCATGAGGCCCAGATGGCGCTGAGGGGCGTTCTATACGGGGGACGGGAGGCATTCACGAAGCGCCTGGATAACGCGATCCTTATCTGCCTTCCGGCAATCGGAACGCTGGCCTTTCCGATATGGCTGACGCAAGGCGCTTTCGGTTGGATCGAGATCAGCGCCTTTATGATCGGCTACGCTGTCATTGGGCTGGGTATCACCGTCGGCCTGCACAGGCATTTCACTCATCGTAGCTTTGAGGCCAATCGCATCCTTCGCTTCTGCCTAGCGGCGGCCGCCGCCATGGCCTGCCAGGGCTCTCTGCCGCGCTGGATCGCAGACCACCGCCGGCACCACGCCTTGAGTGACGTGACAGGGGATCCGCACAGTCCCTGGGTGGATGGCCGGGGCCGGTCGCTCAGCGGCCTTGGCGGCTTTTTCCACGCGCACTTCGGCTGGATGTTTGACGACGCCACTACGGACATGTCGGTGTTCGGAGCCGATCTGAAGGATGACCGCCTGGTGATGTTCTTCGGCAGCACGCACTGGCTATGGTTTGGCCTGAATTTCGCAGTTCCATGGCTCTACGGCTTTTTACTTGGGGGAGCATCACACGCCATGGGGTGCCTGCTTTTCGCGGGATGCTTCCGGACCTTCCTATTCCATCACGCCACCTGGTCCGTGAATTCGGTTTGCCACCTCACCGGCAAGGTCCGGTTCAGGCAGAAGAACCGAAGCAGGAACAATTACTTGGTCGCTATCCTCACCTTCGGCGAAGGCTGCCACAACAATCACCATCGTTTCCCCAGGTCCGCGTTTCACGGCTTGGGACCAGGGGAGCCAGATATGTCAGGCGCGCTTGTGCGGCTGCTCGAACGGTTGGGACTGGTCAGCGAGGTGATCCGGCCGTCAACGCATGGAGTCCGCTGACCGCTACCAAACGGGAGTATTGGCCCCCAACGCTGTTTCGTAAACGGCCCCCTGGACTCGAGGGGGATGCGATGCCGAACGAGAGATTCTACGATCAGGTGCATGCGCTGTTGGAGGCTGGCGAGGTGCAGTCGGCCATGTTGCTAATGATGGGGCAATTTAACGCCCTCACCGATCAAAGCGACGTCTTCGAGTTCTCCACCAAGACCCTGCGCAGCCACAAGCTGCATGAACTGCTCATGCAGGACCCCTACACCGCCCGCGCCTTTCAGAAGCCGCGCGGCTATCCGGGGGACGCAGCCCTGATCGACCTTTTCTATGATCAGCAGCCGCCGCCCGAGACGAGCGCGCTGGGCCGAGCGATGTTCGAGGTTTCGGGAAATGTGCCCGGGGCCGCCGCCGTGCGGGAGCGGCGCGTCGTGGCCGAGCGTCTTCTGGCGGACGCCTGGGGACAGGGCAAGTCGATCTGCGTGCTGGCCTGCGGCCACCTTCGCGAGGCCGACGCCTTGGCGGGCAAGGATCTGCGCCGGGTCACGGCGGTGGACCTCGACCCCCTGTCCCTGGAGCGTGTCAGGGAAAAGCACGGGGCGCGGATCAACCTCGTCCAAGCCAACGTCTTCAGCTATCTGCGCGCCGCCGCCAAGGCGGGGGAGACCTTCGATCTGATCTACACCCTGGGGCTGACCGATTATCTCGACGAGCGGGCCATGGCCCTGCTGCACCGGCTTGCAGCCCGGTGCCTGGCGCGCCAAGGGACCTTCTTCCTGGCGAATTTTTTGAAAGGCCACCTGACGGAAGGCTGGATGGACGCCGCCATGGCCTGGCCGCTGATCTGCCGCGACGAGGCGGCCCTTGTGGAGCACGCCACCAAGGCCGGGCTCCGAGCCCACACCTTTCGAGATCCGACCCAAACGCTGGTCTATTGCGAGATGCAGCGCCTGGTCGAGGGAGCAAACTCATGATCCGCCGCCTGGTCCTTGCCTGCACTCTCTTCCTGCCCGCCCAGGTCCTGGCCCAGGAGGAGCCAAGGAACGCCGTCGCTGTGGGCGCCTATGGGTTTGTATTCAACAGCAGCAGCACCGACCTTGCCGGGCCCTTCACGCCACCCGGCCTGCGATCGTCGGTGGACGACACCTCCAACCCTGCCCTGCTCTACAGCCGCTTCCTGAACCCCCAGTGGTCGGTGGACCTCGCGGTGGGTCTGCCCCCGACCTATACCCTGCGGGGCGAAGGGGCGGCGGCGGGGCTGGGGGCGCTGGGGGAAACCCGGGCCTTTACCGGCGGGCTGCTTCTGCGCCGATATTTCACCGGCGTTTCGGAGCGCATCACCCCCTTCGCCGGGGCAGGCGTGGTGGTCACCCGGTTCGGTAGCTCCAACGCCTCGGCGTCTCTGGAGAGGGCGCTGGGCGGCCCGACGAGCATATCAGCCGACGATATCATCGCGCCGGCCGTGACCCTGGGCTTCGACATCCCGCTCAACCCGCGCGTCTTCCTCACGGCGGCTGCCAGCTATGCGCCGATGAAGACCGATGTCGCCCTGACCACCGGGACGCTCACCCGGACCAGCGAGATCACGCTCGATCCGGTGATCTACAGCGCGACCCTGGGCTACCGGTTCTAGGGCTCGCCGATCGCCTCAGCCAGTGACTGGTGGAAATGGCGGATGGCGCCTTCGAAGAGGCCGAAGGTCAGGTGGGTGTTGGCGCCGGACTTGATGCCCTTCTGATTGGCGGTGACGACGAAGCGGTCCTCGGCCTTGGCGGCGGCGATCAGTTCCTTGGATTTTTCCAGCACATAACGCCCCTTTTCCGTGTCCGTCATGTCCGAGACGATGAAGCTGTGGACGCGGGTCCTGTCGGTGGCCATGGGCTCGAAGACCGAGATGCCGATGCTGGCCGGGTGGGTGGAGATCATCACATTGGGGAACAGGTGATAGACACTGGTGACGACGTTGCGCGCCACCCATTGGCCGACGGGCTTGTCCTTCAGGGTTTCGACCACGCGGTAGGGATAGGTGATGCGGTTGTTGGAGCCGAAGTGCTCGATAACGTTGGTGTTGTCGTACTGCCGGGGGAAGAAGGTCTCCGGATGGGTGTGGCGGATGTGGTAGCCCTCGAGGAACCCCTCGGCGATAAGCTTCCAGTTGGCCGGGACCTCGCGAACGGTGTCCGAGATGACCTTGAAGGCGGGTCCGATGATCTCGCCCATCTGATCGAGCACAGGCGACGGCCCCTCCCCGCCCTCGATATTGACGAAGATCAGGCCGTAGCGCTCGAAGGCGGAGACGGGGACGAGGCCGTGGTCGTCCTTGTTGAGGCCCGGAAAGCCGTGTTCGTCCGGAACGCCGCGCAGGCGCCCGTCCAGGCCGTAGGTCCAGGCGTGATAGGGGCAGACGATGGTCTTCTTGCAGCCGGCGCCCTCCGCGAGTTGCGCGCCCCGGTGGCGGCAGGCGTTCCTGAAGGCCCGCACGGTCCTGTCCTGGCCGCGGACGATGAGAATAGGCACGCCCGCGATGTCCCGCGCCAGGTAGGAGCCGGCGTCGGGCAGGCTCGCGGCGGGACAGACGGCGAGCGGCAGGGTGCGAAAGAGGGCGAGCTCGGACTTCAGGCGCTCGGGCGAGGTGTAGTGGACGACCGGTTCGCGCCAGACGCCGTCCGAGAGGCCGGTGGTCCCGCCCTCCACGTGGGCCAGCACCCGCTCCAGCAGTGACTGTTCGTCCAAGAGCGCCATGACGGCAAGGTTAGACCCAGCGAGGGACCTGCGAAAGAGCCGCGCAGGATGGTATGCAGGACCAACGATCTAAAACCGACGAGGGCCCATGACGCTGATCAATCGCCGCAACCTTGCCGCCGCCGGCGCGGCCGCCTTGATCCCGGCCTCAGCGGTCCAGGCCCAGGGTGGCAACACGGCTCCCGGCCTGGCCTATCGCTTCTCCCTGGATGTGAAGGTCGGGCCGGCGCAGGAACTGGGGGAGTTCGGCGGGGGGCGCCGGCGGGTGATCCCAATCACCGGGGGGACGGCGTTCGGGCCCGGGCTGAGCGGCGAGATTCTGCCCGGCGGCGCGGACTGGCAGACCCTGCGCGCCGACGGCGTCACCATTCTGCAGGCGAAATATACGGTGAAGGCCGCCGACGGGGCGGTGATCGGCATCGTCAATACGGGGGTGCGGCGCGCCTCGCCAGAGGTCGCGCGGCGGCTGACGGCGGGGGAGATCGTCGATCCATCGCAGTACTATTTCCGCGCGACGCCGGTGTTCGAGGTGGGGCCGGGACCGCATGGCTGGCTGGTGGAGAACGTCTTTGTCTGCGTGGGTGAGCGGCTGCCGGAGGTGGTCAGGCTGAAGGTTTTTCAGCTAGGGTGAGCTGATGCTGGAACACCGCGCCCTGGACCGCCGCCGTATGCTGCAGGGGTCGGCCCTGATCGGCGGATTTGGCCTGCTGGGCGGTTGCGCAACCCCCGCGGCGGCGCCCTCGACAAGGAGCGGCATCGTGCTCGCGCCGATCCGGGCGTCGGCGGACCGGATCTTCGACATCACCGTCTGCACGCGGCCGTTCCGGGCGGCGGGGCCCAGGCTCGACACCGAACAGGTGGGCGACACCCTGGTGGTGCACAACTATGGCCATGGGGGGAGCGGCTGGTCGCTCGCCTGGGGGTCGGGAACCATCGCCGTGCGGAAGGCGATGGCGGGGAGCCCGCGGGAGATCGCGGTGATCGGCTGCGGGGCGCTGGGGCTGACCTCCGCGATTTTGGCGCAGGGCGCGGGGGCGCAGGTGACGATCTATGCCAAGGATTTGCCGCCCGACACGCGGTCGTTCCGGGCCACCGGCAGCTTTACGCCGGACTCGCGGATCGCGCTCGCCGACGCGGTCGCCCAGGGCTTCCCGGCGCTGTGGGAGGAGATGACCCGGGTCTCGTTCAAGACCTACCGGCAATATCTGGGCCTGCCGGGCGATCCGGTGGAGTGGGTCGACCGCTATTCGGTCTCCGGCGGTCCCAGGCAGGCGGCGCCGCCGGGCGGGCTGGACTTTGCGGCGTACGGCGGGCGCGTCCGCGACCTGACCCCGGGAAGCGAGACCCTGCCGGCGGGCGCGACGAATTTTCCGGCCGGCGCGACGGTGCGCCGCTCGTCGCGGATGATGTTCAATATCGCCAGCCTCAGCCACACTTTGATGGCCGACTTCCTGGCCGCCGGGGGCAAGGTGCAGCGGATGGAATTCCGCAGTCCCGCCGACCTCTCCAGGCTGAAGGAGAAGGTGGTGATCAACTGCCCGGGCTATGGGGCGCGGGCTCTGTGGCGGGATGAGACGGTCGTTCCGGTGCGCGGCCAGATCGCCTGGCTGATTCCGCAGCGGGAGGTGGACTACGCCCTCACCTATGGCGATGTGAACGTCCTGCCGCGCAAGGAGGGCCTGTGTGTCCAGGACGTGGCGGGGGGCGACATGCGGGGCTACGGCCAGGAGGATGAGGCCGCGGACCGGCTGGAGGCAGAGGCGGCGGTGGCGACCATCGCTGAACTTTATGGACGGATGCGGGGGTGAGTGCGGCGTCTTAGCTCTTGTCCTCGGCTGCTTAAGATTTAGGGTGGCGGCAAGGGGGAGACCAGGATGCGTAGAGGACCCTCAGCGGTTCCCGCCTGGAGTATGGCGTTGGGAGTGGCGGCGGCGATGCTGACCGCGCCGGCGTTCGGCCAGGTGATCGAGATCGTTCCCGGCGCTCAGGCCATCGTCCATAGCGGCCCCTCGGTCTATGTCGCGCCCGGCCAGCCGTCACAGAGCCTTGCCATAAAGCCGGAGCCCGCCGCCCAGGCCGCGCCGCGCCGTGGAGGGCCGCCGCCGGCCGTGGCGGGCTCCGGCTTTATGGCAAGGCTCTG
>DGYN01000078.1 GCA_002398405.1 Caulobacteraceae bacterium UBA5005 | reverse complement strand
CTGTTCTGGTTCTTCGGTCACCCCGAGGTGTACATCCTGATCCTGCCGGGCTTTGGCATGATCTCGCACATCGTCGCGACCTTCTCGCGCAAGCCCGTCTTCGGCTACCTCGCCATGGCTTACGCCATGGTGGCCATCGGCTTCGTCGGCTTCGTCGTCTGGGCCCACCACATGTACTCGGTCGGCATGCCGCTGCAGCTGCAGGGCTACTTCGTCGCCGCGACCATGGTCATCGCCGTGCCCACGGGGGTGAAGGTGTTTTCCTGGATCGCCACCATGTGGGGCGGCTCCATCGACTTCAAGACGCCCATGCTGTGGGCGATCGGCTTCATCTTCCTGTTCACCGTGGGCGGTGTGACGGGCGTCGTTTTGGCCAACGCCGGCGTCGATTACAGCCTGCACGACACCTATTATGTCGTGGCCCACTTCCACTATGTGCTGAGCCTCGGCGCCGTCTTCGCCATCTTCGCGGGCTTCTACTACTGGTTCGAGAAGATGTGGGGCGTGAAGTACAACGAGTTCCTCGGCTGCGTGCACTTCTGGCTGATGTTCGTCGGCGTGAATGTGGTGTTCTTCCCGCAGCACTTCCTGGGCCTGCAGGGCATGCCGCGCCGCTACGTCGACTATCCGGAAGCCTTCACCAAGTGGAACGAGGTCTCCTCGATCGGCTACGCCATCACCGGCGTCGGCGTGATCGTCTTCCTGCTGGTGCTCGTCGAGGCCGCCGTGCGCCGCCGCAAGGCCGAGGCCAATCCGTGGGGCGAAGGGGCGACGACGCTGGAGTGGACGCTCTCCTCTCCGCCGCCCTTCCACCAGTTCAACACCCCGCCGGTCATCAAGGCCGACGGCCACCACTAAGCTTCAGAGCCGGCGGTCCTCAAAGGGGGCCGCCGGTTTTGCTATTCCTCCCCCAACGGGGGAGGATTTAAGCACACCGCCACTCATATGCGACCAATTCGCCTTCGCCTTTCTGTCATTGTTGGGCTAGAAGCCGCCCCATGACTGAAGCCGCCGTCAGGACGACCGCGCCCGCGCGCTGGCAGGACTATGTCCAGCTCCTGAAACCCCGCGTCATGTCGCTGGTGGTGTTCACGGGCCTGACCGGCCTGGTCTGCGCCGGCGAGCCCATGCATCCCCTGCTGGCGGCCGTCGCGGTCCTCTGCATCGCGGTCGGCGCGGGAGCCTCCGGCGCCCTTAACATGTGGTACGACGCCGACATCGACGCCCGCATGAAGCGCACCCGCGCTCGGCCGGTGCCGTCCGGCAAGGTGCAGGGCGCGGACGCGCTCGCCATGGGGATCACCCTCAGCCTCCTCTCCTGCATGACGATGTTCATCGCCATCGGCTGGCTGGCGGCCTCGCTCTTGGCCTTCACCATCTTCTTCTACGCCGTGCCCTATACGATGTGGCTGAAGCGGACGACGCCACAGAACATCGTCATCGGGGGCCTGGCCGGCGCGCTTCCGCCGGTGATCGGCTGGGCGGCGGCGGCCCATGCGGTTCCGCTCAACGCCTGGCTGCTTTGCCTGATCATCTTCATGTGGACGCCGCCGCATTTCTGGGCGTTGTCGCTCTACACCAGCGCCGACTATGGCAAGGCCGGGATTCCCATGGGTCCGGTGGTCTGGGGCGCCAAGAAGACCCGCCTGCAGATCCTGATCTATAGCCTGCTCCTGATCCCGGTCTGCCAGGTTCCCGTGTTTAGCGGCCTTGGCGGGGTGATCTATGCCGCGGTCGCCGCGCCGGGCGGCCTGATGTTCCTGCTGCTGGCGTGGCGTCTGTTCAAGAGCCAGGCCGGCGAAGGCGGGGCCGTGGGCGAAACAGGGCTCTATGAGGTCAAGGCGGGCTCGACGGACGCGCGCAATCTCTTCGCCTTTTCGATCCTCTATCTCTTTGCCCTGTTCGCCGCCCTGCTGGTCGAGCGGCTCCTCAACATGCCCGCGGGCCTTTCCCTGTGAGCGCTCCGGATCCCGAGTTCGAAAAGGCCCGCAAACGCCGCAGCTACGCCATCGCGCTGGGCCTGGTGGTCTTTGTCGTCTTGGTCTTTGTCATCACGATCGTCAGGCTCGGGGGCAATGTTCAGCACTTCTAAGAACGCCCGCGTGGCGATTTTCTGCAGCGTCGTGCTGGTCGCCATGACCGGGGCGGGGTTCGCCGCTGTGCCGCTCTACCGAATCTTCTGCCAGATGACCGGCTTTGACGGCACGGCCGGCCGCGCCATCGCGGCGCCGGCGAAATCCGCCATCCTCGACCGCACGGTCGATGTCCGGTTTGACGCCAACGTCCGCGACCTTCCCTGGACCTTCAAGGCCAGCGAGGTCAGCCAGACCGTGCGCATCGGCGAGACCAGGATCGCCCATTTCACCGTGACCAATAACGCCAAGCGGCCCCTCGCCGGCCAGGCGACCTTCAATGTCCTGCCGGAAACCGCCGGCGCCCACTTCAAGAAACTGCAGTGCTTCTGTTTCGAGGAGCAGACCCTGCAGCCCGGCGAGAGCATGGATTTCGCCGTCGTCTATTTCGTCGATCCGGAGTTTGCGACCGACTTCGAGACCAGGGGAAAGCAGGAGCTGACCCTTTCCTACACCTTCTTCCCGTCCAAGGGCGGCGAGATCACCACCGCTGCTGCTGAAAACCCGCGCTAGTGCGGTGAATTTGAAGTTCGCCACTGCTTGCGGCAAGCGTCGGTGCGAACTTCAAATTCGCAAACCGCACTAGAATGAATCGTTGGCTAGTGGCCTCTTCGCTTCCGAAGTTCGCAAACTGCGTGGCCGACCCACGGCGAACTTCCGAATCGGGCCACTAGGCCCTTGGCGAACCACGTCGGGCGGGGCTATAGGCAGGGCTGATTTATCTGATACGGCGGAGCACCGCTTGCGCCGCGCATTGGGGGTTTAGACGAAGTCCATGTCAGGCGACGTTCACCACGACTACCACCTCGTCAATCCGAGCCCCTGGCCCCTGGTCGGCTCGATCGCCGCCACAGTGATGGCCGTCGGCGCCGTGATCGCCATGAGCGGCCTGTTCGGCATCAAGGAGGGCAACCTTTCGGTCCTTCTGGCCGGCACCGCGGGCGTCCTTCTGACCATGGTTCTGTGGTGGATGGACGTGGTCAAGGAAGCCAACCAGGGCGACCATACGCCGGTCGTCTCCATCGGCCTTCGCTACGGCATGATCCTGTTCATCGCGTCCGAGGTGATGTTCTTCGTCGGCTGGTTCTGGATCTTCTTCGAGATGAGCCTGTTCCACGAGGTTCGCGTGGACTCCTCGATCGAGGAAGTGCGCGAAGCCTGGAAGTCCTGGCCGCCGGCCGGGATCGAGGCGGTCAGCGCCTGGCACCTTCCCCTGATCAACACCCTGACCCTGCTGCTCTCCGGCACCACGGTCACCTGGGCGCACCACGCCCTGGCGCAGGGCGACCGCAAGAACGCCAAATTCGGCCTGGTCCTGACCATCATCCTGGGCGCCCTGTTCACCGCCATCCAGGTCTATGAGTACAACCACATCCTCGGCCACCACCTGTTCTTCAACGAAGAGGGCGCCAACTCGAAGCTCTATGGCAACGCCTTCTTCATGGCGACCGGCTTCCACGGCTTCCACGTGCTGATCGGGACGATCTTCCTGGCCGTTTGCCTGGCGCGCCTGATGGGCAAGGGATTCTCCCCCAAGCAGCACTTCGGCTTCGAGGCGGCGGCCTGGTACTGGCACTTCGTTGACGTGGTGTGGCTGTTCCTGTTCGCCTTCATCTACGTGATCTTCGGACCGACCTGGGGGCAGTAGGCTTACGATGGACGGGCGCCATCCCGTCCTAACGGGCCTTGCCTGCCGGTGCCCCGTCTGCGGGCGAGGCAAGCTCTTCGACGGCTTTCTGAAAGTGGCGCCCGCCTGCGCGGCCTGCGGCGCGGACCTCTCCGCCGCCGACAGCGGCGATGGGCCGGTGGTGTTCGTCATACTGATCGTCGGCGGGCTCGTGGCCTTCCTCGCCCTCTATGCGATCTTCACCACGAACTGGCCGATCTGGCTGCACCTGATGATCTGGCTGCCGCTCTCGGTCGGGCTGTCGCTTGTCGCCATGCGGGTGTTCAAGAGCCTGCTCATCACCGCACAGTTCCACTTCAAGGCGTCGGAGGCCCGTCATGACGACTAAGCGCTTCCCTTATGTCCTCACCGTCGTGGTGGCCATCTGCCTGGCGATCCTGGTGTGGCTCGGGGTCTGGCAGCTCCAGCGGCTTGCCTGGAAGGAAGATCTCATCGCCCGGCGCGAGATCGCCAAGACCGCCGCTCCCGTCCCCCTCGTCCAGACCCTGGCCGCCGGCGGCGACCTGCACGGCGTCCGGGTCGAGATTGTTTGCCCGGGCCTTGCCCAGGCCCCCTACGAGGAGCTTTACGGCCTGTCCCAGGGCCAGATGGTGACGCGCCTTGTCTCGCCCTGTCCCCTGGAAGGCGCGCCCTATGACGCCATCCTGGTCGACCGGGGCTATGTGCTGCAGACCATTTCCTCCCGCCCGGCGGTGATCGCGGGCGACACCTATCCGGCCAGGGTGGTCGGCGTCCTGTTTTCCCCCGCGGCGGGAACCAACGCGGTGGAGCAGCTGGCGTTCAGCGACCTGCCCAAGCCGCAGGAGGGCCGCAAGCTTTGGGTGGGGCGTGACCTGGTGGGCATGGCCATGGCGCTCGGCGTCAAAAAGCCCGCGCCCTATTTCCTCACCGCCGAGACCTCGACCAATCCGGACTGGCAGGCCCTGGTCCCCGGGGCGCCGCAGGTCGAGCTGGTCAACAACCACCTGCAATACGCCTTCACCTGGTTCGCCCTTGCCGGGGTGCTGCTGGCCATTTATGCCGCCATGCTCTTCAAGCGGTTCAAGGGTTGATGCAGTACATATCGACAAGGGGCGAGGCGCAGGCCGTAAACTTTCTGGACGCGGTCCTGGTGGGCCTGGCGCCCGACGGGGGCCTGTTCGTGCCCAAGGAATGGCCCGCCTTCACCAGGGACGAGATCGCCAGCTTCTCGGGCAAGCCCTACGCCGAGGTCGCCGCCGCAGTGCTTGGCAAGTTCGCGGGGCAATCGATCCCGCGCGATGACCTTCTGGAGATGTGCCAGGAGGCCTATGCGACCTTCAGCCATCCGGCGACGACCCCGGTCAAACAGCTCTATCCCGGCATCCACCTGCTGGAGCTGTTCCACGGCCCGACCTTGGCCTTCAAGGACGTCGCCATGCAGATCCTGGCGCGTCTCTACGACTATGTCCTGTCGCGCCAGAAACGCACCCTGACCATCGTCTGCGCCACCTCGGGCGATACCGGCGGCGCGGCGGTCGAGGCTTTCCGCGGCTCGGCCAATGTCAACATCGTCGTCCTTTTCCCGGAGGGCCGGATCAGCGAGGTCCAGCGCCGGTTCATGACCACCACCGGCGAAAAGAACGTCCGCACGGTGGCTGTCGACGGCACCTTTGACGACTGCCAGAACATTCTGAAGGCCCTTTTCCAGGACGCCGCCTTCGCCGCAGAAGTCGATCTTTCCGGCGTCAATTCGATCAATTGGGCGAGGGTCGCGGCCCAGTCAGTCTATTACTTCACCTCGGCGACGAGCCTTGGCGCCCCGCACCGGCCGGTGAGCTTTTGCGTGCCGACGGGCAACTTCGGCGACGCCTTCGCTGGATATGTAGCCCGCAAGCTCGGCCTTCCCATCGAGCAGATCATCGTCGCCACCAACGGCAACGACATCCTGGCCCGCGCCCTTTCCACCGGCCGCTATCAGCGCGGGGAGGTCCTGTCCTCCATGAGCCCGGCGATGGATATCCAGATCGCCTCCAACTTCGAGCGGCTCTATTTCGAGGCCGTGCAGCGGGAGGCCACCGAGACGGCCCGCGCCTTCAAGGCCTTCGCGGGCGTCGGCTCGATAGACATTCCGCCCGCCGCCCAGGCGGAGATGAAGGGCCTTTTCACCGGCGTCGCCGTCAGCGAAGCCGAGACGGCCAAGACCATCCTCTCGACCCTCAATGAGACGGGGGAACTCATCGACCCGCATACCGCCGTCGCCGTCTGCGCGGCGCGCCGTGTCGGCCCCAGGGGCGCCACCCCGCTGGTGGCCCTTTCCACCGCCCATCCGGCCAAGTTCCCCGAAGCGGTCGAAGCCTCGGCCGGCGTCGCGCCGAAACTTCCCGGGACCATCGCCGACCACTCGAAAAAGGCCGAACAGATCGACAGGCTTCCGGCCGACGCGGAAGCCGTAAAGGCCTACGTCCGCGCCTTCGCGAAGGCCGAATGACGGCGAGCCTCCAGATCCTCCCACGCGTAGCGGTGGAGGGGGACCGCAATAGCGGTGGAGGGGGCGCTGATCCTAGGCCCCGGCGTGTCGGCAGCGTCCCTTCCACCACTTCGTGGTCCCCCTTCCCCGCAAACGGGGAAGGAATTTACTGATGACCGCCACCCTGCACCGTCTATCCAACGGGGTCACGGTCGTCTGCGACCCGATCGAGGGCTTCGAGACCCTGGCCCTGTCGGTGATCGCGGGCAGGGGCTCCCGCTATGAGACCAAGGCCCAGAACGGCTGGGCCCACCTTTTGGAGCACATGGTGTTCAAGGGCGCGGGGGATCGTTCGGCCCGCGACATCGTTGAGGCCATCGAAGGCCGCGGCGGCCACATCAACGCCGCCACCGGCCATGAACGGACGAGCTTCCAGGTGCGTGCCCTCAAGGGCGGCGCGCCGCTGGCCATGGAGGTGATCTCCGATCTCGTCTTCCGCCCGACCCTGGATCCTGAGGAACTGATCCGCGAAAAGTCGGTGATCAACCAGGAAATCGCCGAGGCCGCCGACACCCCCGACGACCTGGTTTTCGACCTCGCCCAGACAGCGACCTTCGGCGACACGCCGCTGGGCCGGCCGATCCTGGGGACCACCGAGAGTGTCGAGTCCGCCCGGGTGGCGAGCCTCTCGGAATTCCGGCGCCTGATCTACGCCCCCTCGCGGATGGTGGTCAGCGCGGCGGGCGCGGTCGATGAGGATGAACTTCTGGGCCAGGCCGAACGCTGGTTCGGCGGCGAGCCGCCGGGTCCCGAGGCCGATGCCGACGCCGCACCCTTCACCGGCGGCGAGGACGCCCGCGCCGTAAAGCTCGAACAGGCGCACCTGGTCTTCGCCATGCCGGCCCCCAACGCCCGCGACCCGGACTTCTTCGCCCTGCGCCTCTTCGTCGAGGCCCTGGGCGGCGGCATGTCCTCGCGCCTGTTCCAAGAGCTGCGGGAAAAACAGGGCCTGGCCTACAACATCGACGCCTATTCCGAGGCCTATGCGGACGCCGGCATGCTCGGCATCTACGCCGGTTGCGCGGCCAAGGACGCGGTCAAGACCGCCGAGCTCTGCGCTCGAGAGGTCCGGGCCCTCGCGGAAGCGCCGACCGCCGCCGAGCTCGAGCGGGCCAAGGCGCAGCTCAAGGGCGGCCTCTTCATGGCGAGGGAATCGGCCCTGGCGCGGGCCGAACAGTCCGGCTCCCAGGTCTTCCTGTTCGGCCGCCTGGTTTCCCCGGCCGAGCTATCCGCCGCCATCGACGCGGTCTCCCTCTCCGATCTGAAGCGCATCGGGGCCAAGGCCCTCTCCGGCCTCACCGCCCGCGCCGTGCTCGGGCCCAAATCCGCGGGCGGGGCGGCGGGCGCCTTCCATGAGGCGCTGTTCGCATGAGCCACGATACCGACGCCATCGTGGTCGGCGCGGGTGTCGTGGGCCTGGCCTGCGCCTATGCGCTCGGCAAACGGGGCCTGTCGGTCATCGTCCTGGAAAAGGAAGGCCACATCGGCGAGGGGGTCTCCTCGCGCAATTCCGAGGTGGTCCACGGCGGGCTCTACTATCCGTCCAATAGCCTCAAGGCCCGCCTCTGCGTTACCGGCCGGCGGATGCTCTACGCCTTCATGGACAGCCACCACGTCGCCTACGACAAGTGCGGCAAGCTGGTGGTGGCGACCGAGCCGGACGATGTCCAGAAACTGGAGGGCATCCTCAGACAGGCGCACGTCAATGACGTCGAGGGGATGTCTTTGCTGACCAAGGCCCAGGCCATCGCCCTGGAGCCTGAGGTCCGCTGCCAGGAGGCCCTGATCTCCGCCGAAAGCGGCGTCATGGACAGCCACGGCTATATGCTCGCCCTGCAGGGGGAGATCGAGAACGCCGGCGGGGCCGTGGTCCTTTCCACCCCGTTCGTGGGCGCAACGCCGTTGGAGAACGGCGGTTTCGAAGTCCGCGCCGGCGGGGCCGATCCGACCACCATAACCACGCGCCTGCTGGTTATCGCAGCGAGCCTCGGCGCCCAGGACGCCGCCGCCGCCATCGAGGGCTATCCGGCGGTGAAAATCCCCAAGCTGCACTACGGCAAGGGCAATTACTTCGCCTACCACGGCAAGGCGCCGTTCAGCCGCCTGGTCTATCCAACCCCGATCCCCGGGGCGCTGGGCACACACTACCGCCGAGACCTGGGCGGCCAGGCCAGGTTCGGCCCCGATCTGGAGTGGGTGGATGCGCCGAACTACACGGTCGATCCGGCGCGGGCCGACGAATTCTACCAGTATGTCCGCCGTTTCTGGCCGGGCCTGCCGGACGGCTCGCTGACCCCCGACTACGCCGGCATCCGTCCCAAGATCCACGGCCCCGGCGAGCCCCATCCAGACTTCCGCATCGACGCCGAGCCGATGCATGGGTTGCGGGGTCTCGTCACCCTGTTCGGCATAGAGAGCCCGGGCCTGACGTCTTCGTTGGCGATCGGCGAAGAGGTCGCGGCGATCCTGGGGACTGTTTGAAAGCCGCAGGCTTTCTAACTGTCCCCGACGCGGTATCTAACTTTCGCGGTCCGTTGAACCTCACCCACCGTGTCGGGGACAGTTTCTGCGAAACAGTCCCCTAGGGAACCAACTTCACCAGCTTGCCATCGTCGTCCAGCAGCACATAGAGCGCCCCGTCCGGGCCCTGCTCGATATCGCGGTGGCGGGTGTTGCTCCCCAGGTTGAACCGCTCCTCGCCAACGACTTGGTTTCCATCAAGCGTCAGCCGCGCGATGTAGCCGGAGTTGAGGCCCGCCGCGAACAGACTCCCCTTCCAGGCGGGGAACAGGTCGCCTGAATAGAACGCCAGGCCCCCCGGCGCGATCACCGGATCCCAGTAGTAGACCGGCTGCTCCATGCCGGCCTTGGCCGGGATGCCCTCGCTGCCCGCGACCTTGCGGGCGCCGGGGCCATAGTCGACGCCATAGGTGATGGTCGGCCACCCGTAGTCGAGACCCTTTTTGGGAATGTTGATCTCATCCCCGCCCTGCGGCCCGTGCTCCAGCGCCCACATCTCTCCCGTGGCCGGGTGCATGGCTAGGCCCTGGATATTGCGGTGGCCGAAAGACCAGATCTCGGGCCTAAAGCCCGGCCGGCCGACAAAGGGGTTGTCCGCCGGGATCGAGCCGTCCGCATTGATCCGAACCAGCTTGCCGATCAGGCTGTCCATCTTCTGGGCCTGAACGCGGCCCTCTGTGCTCTGCCGGTCGCCTTGAGCCACGAACAGGGTCCCGTCGCGGGCAAAGACTAGGCGCGATCCGAAATGGCCGCGCGAGTCGATCGACGGCGCCTGCCGGTAGATGACCTGAACGCCCTCAAGCTTCGGCGCCGGCCCTTCGACCAGCCTTCCCCGCGCCACCGCTGTATTGCTGGTCCCGTCCGCCTGCGGCTCCGAATAGGACAGATAGACCAGGCCATTGGTCGCGAAAGCCGGATCGAGGGCCACATCCAGCATCCCCCCTTGCCCTGCAAAGGTCACCCTCGGCGTCCCGGCGACGGCGGGCGAAAGCGCCCCGTTCCGCTGCACGATCCGCAACCGCCCTGGCCGCTCGGTGACCAGCACCCGGCCATCGGCGAGGAACGCCATGCCGAAGGGTTCATCCAGATCCTTGGCGACCTCAACCACCTTGAAGGCGACGTTGGCCTTGGTCAGCGGCGCGCGGGTCTGATTTTCGAAAGCGGGTTTGAACCCGGCGCCGTTGCCACGCCCGGTTTCAGCGGACCCTGACTGAGGCGTCCCGGCCCGACCGTTGCAGGCCGCGAGGAGGACGGCGAGCGCGATGATCTGAACCTTGGGGCGCATGGCGCTCTCCTGGAGGAAACTTACCCTCACGCTAGCCTTGAAGCGGCAAACGGCAATCCCTATAACCCCGCGACCCGATCGGAAGGTTGGGTGGGCCTACGTGAGTATGGCTGGGTAGCTCAGATGGTTAGAGCGGTGGATTCATAACCCACAGGTCGGCGGTTCGATCCCGCCCCCAGCCACCAGCCTTCGCTCGCGCTGCGAGCTACGGCTCAGCAAGCCGGCACGCCGCAAGCTCTTTACAGCAACGCTTGACCGGCTGCGCTTGGTCGCGCCAAGTCGTTCCCTGTAGGGGGATTCTCATGACAGTTTCTAAGTTCGCTCTGCCGGTGGCGGCGTTTGTGGTGCTGCTTGCGGCGGGCCCCACGGCCTTTGCGCAAGCGCCGGCCAAGGTTACGCCCAAGGCGCCGGCCGCAGCCACAGCGCCCAAGATGGGCAAGTATCACTGCGTCTTCTTCATCAATGGCTCCCTGCAGACCGTGCCCGGCTTCACCCTCACCGGCAGCCGGTACACCCACCAAAACGGCGGCGGCGGGACGACCAAGGTTGTGAACGGCAACGTCGAGTTCACCGGCGGTCCCCTGACCGGCCAGGCGGCCAAGATCGACGGCAAGGTCCTGCGGATCTTCAACGAACGCCGCAGCCGCACGGTGATCGACTGCGACAACAAGGGCTAAGGCGCGGCTTGCGGGCGGGCTGTTTGCCGCCCACCTTGCCCTCATGACCTTCCTCGACCGGCTCGGGCTCACGGTCCCCATTATCCAGGCGCCCATGGCCGGGGTCTCGACGCCCAACCTGGCGGCGGCGGTCTCCAATGCGGGCGGCCTGGGCTCCATCGCGGTCGGGGCGAGCGACGCGGCGGCGGGGCGAGCGGCGATCGCGCAACTGACCGGGCTCACCAACCGGGCCTTCAACGTGAATGTCTTCGTCCACGCCCCGCCCGTGCGCGACGCGGCGCGGGAGGCGGCGTGGCTTGAGGCATTGGCGCCCCTGTTCGCGGAATTTGGCGCCGAGCCCCCAGCGGCTTTACGGACGCTCTACACCGCCTTCGCCGATGACGACGATATGCTGGCGATGTTGGTCGAAGCCGCCCCGCCGGTGGTCAGTTTCCACTTCGGTTTGCCCAGAGCCGACAAGATCGCGGCCTTGAAGGGCGCGGGCTCCCTCCTGATCTCCTCGGCCACCAATCTCGACGAGGCCTTGGCGGCCAAGGCGGCCGGCATGGATGCTGTCGTCGCCCAGGGCTTCGAGGCCGGCGGCCATCGCGGCGTCTTCGATCCGGAGGCGCCGGACGGTCAGATCGGGACCATGGCCCTGACACGCCTCCTGGTGCGCCAGGCCGGTCTGCCGGTGATCGCTGCGGGCGGCATCATGGACGGGCACGGGATCCGCGCCGCCCTCGAGCTTGGCGCCGTCGCCGCCCAACTCGGCACCGCCTTCATCGCCTGTCCCGAAAGCAGCGCCGATTCGGGTTTCCGCGCCGCGCTTGCGGGTCCCGGCCAAACGGTGATGACCCGCGCCATCTCCGGCCGCCCCGCGCGCTGCCTGCAAAACAGGTTCACCGCCTGGGGCCGCGATGCGCCACGGCCCCCCGACTATCCGGTGGCCTACGATGCAGGGAAGGCTCTCAACGCCGCGGCTAAGGCGGCGGGTGACTATGGCTACGGGGCCCAATGGGCCGGGCAGGGCTCGCCGCTCAGCAGGCCAATGCCCGCGGCTGATCTGATGGCGGCGCTGATCCGCGAGCTGGGCTAAGGCGCGGCTTTTAGTCCTCCCACGGCCAGAACGGCATCTCGTTCGTCGACCCCTCAAACGCCGGCTCGCGCTTGTCCTTGAAGGCGTTCACCCCCTCCTTGCCGTCGCCGATGCTCGTGTAAAACATCGCCAGGCTGTCGATCTGGTGGGCGCCCTTGGGGTGGGGGAGGGCTGCGTTCTGCCACATCATCCGGCGCATATAGGCGGTGGCGACGACTGAGCGGCCGGCGATGAATTTGCGGGCCAGGGCCTTGGCGTCCTCGACCAGGGTTTCCGGGGCATGGACCGAGCGCACCAAGCGGCCGCGCAGGGCCTCGGCGGCGTCGAAGATGTCGGCGCTATAGACCCATTCCAGGGCCTGCTGGATGCCGACGATCCTGGGGAGGAACCAGGAGGAGGCCGCTTCAGGCACGATGCCCAGGCGCCCAAACACAAAGCCGATCTTGGCCTTCTCCGAGGCCAAGCGGATATCCATGGCCAGGGTCATGGTCGCGCCGATGCCGACCGCCGCGCCGTTGATGGCCGCGATGACGGGCTTCCTGCATTTGAAGATGGTCAGCGTCAGCCGCCCGCCGGTGTCCCGCACCCCGTGATAGATGGCCGGATCCTCAAAGCGGTCTTCCAGGTCCTTGAGGGTAGGGGTCAGGCTCTCGTCGAGGCCAAAGACATTGCCCTCCGCCGACAGGTCCATCCCGGCGCAGAAGGCCCGGCCCTCGCCGGTGACCACGACCGCCTTGACCGCCTCGTCGGTATTGGCGCGCTCGAAGGCGGCGACCAGCTCATTGGCCATGGTCACGTTGAAGGCGTTGAGCTGGTCGGGACGATGCAGGGACAGCAGCAGCACCCCATCGGCGTCGACCTCATACTTCAGCGTCTCATAGGCCATGGCCGCGATCCTTCCCTCAAAAACCGCCGCGAGGCTTATCGGCCTTCCGGGATGAGGCCAAGCCGCACGGAGGAACTTTGCCTTTCGTGCGCGGGTTGACGATCCGGAGGGGTCTTCTGGGAGAGACGGACCATGACCAACACCACCGCGGACGAGCGCCTGCAAACCAAGGAGCGGCCCGCCCGCGAGCGCCAGGGAGAGCCCAGGCGAGGCCCGGAACACGACCGCATGGGCCTGTTCGCCGGGCGCTGGCAGTCCGAGGGCCGCGGCCACCGGCCGGAGGGCCGGATGATCGCGGATGAGACCTGGGAATGGCTGGCCGGCGGGTTCTTCCTGATCTGCCGCTTCGACAGCCGGGTCGGCGAGGCCGAGCACAAGGGCCAGGGCGCCCTGTCGTATGACGCCGCGCGCAAGACCCATGTCCTGCGCCTGATCGACAACCTCGGCTACGACCGGCTTTACGACGCCTCGATCAACGGAAACGTCTGGACCTTCCGGGGGACACGCGAGCGAGCGACCTACGAGTTCTCCGACGATTGCCGTTCGATCGACATCCGCTGGGAGTTTTCAAATGACGGCCGCGACTGGCAGCCGCTGTGCGAACTGACCGCGACGCGCACGGGGGGATTGGGGCCGACGAAGCACTAACCGCAAACACCGTAATCCCACCCCCTACCCCCTCCCTCCGGGAGGGGAATGGATGGTCGAGGCCGCCGCTTTTCTTCTCCCCTCCCTAGGGGAGTGTTCAGACCGGGGACATCGGT
>DGYN01000075.1:1868-7203 GCA_002398405.1 Caulobacteraceae bacterium UBA5005 | reverse complement strand
GGTGGAGCGCGCGCCGGCCACGCCGCCCAAGCCCAAGGCTGCCGCCCCGGCGCCCAAGCCGGCTCCGCCTGCGGCCAAGCCCGCGCCTTCGCCCGTCCTCAAGGACGCAGCCCCCGCTCAGCCGAAACAGGCGCCGCCCGCGGCCGCCACCCCGGCCACAGACGCCGTCCGCGCTGACCCGCGGCTAGGTCAGGCCCTGCTGCCGGACATGCAGGCGGGCGCGAAGCTCGATGCGCCGGAGGGCCTGGCTGAAGGCTATCGCGGCATCGTCGTCCTGACGCTTCCGGAAAACCTCGCCGCGCGCCTCAAGGAAGAAGCCAAGAAACTCGGGCTTGAGGCCGAAGCCGCCAACGCCGAACTACAGGTCCTGCTCAAAGGCGACGGCTACGAAATCACGCCGTCGACCACCCTGACCGCGCCCCTCGTCGCCGGCCAGGCGCCGCGCTTCACCTGGTCCGTGGCCGAGGCCACCGAGGCCGCCGGCGCCCTCACGGCCGAAGTCCGCGCCCTGCTCAAGGGACGCGGCAAGCCGCAGACCGTCGACCTCGCGGCCATCGCCGCCGCTCAGCCCGCGGCGAGCGCCGCGGCTGAGAAGAAGCCTCTGTTTGAGCGCCCCGCCTGGGCCACCCGCGCCAACTTCATCCTGTTCGGCCCGCTTGTCCTGATCCTCATCGCCATCTTCTTCCTGGCGCGCTGGCTGTCAGGCCGCCGCGCCAGGACGGCCCGCCGGGCGCGGCAGGAGCGGGAAAAGCCCATGGACCTGGGCGGCTCCTGACGCTTCAGGCCTTGTAACCGGGCTCCCGGACATGCATTTGAGACCGCATGCTCGACGCGCTCTCGCCTGAACTCGCCAGCCAGCTTACGGCTCTCTTTCAGGTCATGATGATCGACCTGGTCCTGGCCGGCGATAACGCCGTCGCCGTGGGCCTCGCCGCCGCCGCGCTCCAGCCCGCCCAGCGCAAGAAGGCCATCCTTATCGGCCTGATCGCGGCTGTGGTTTTGCGGATCGGCTTCGCCCTCGTCACCGTGCAGCTCCTGGCCATCGTCGGCCTGCTGCTGGCCGGCGGCCTGCTGCTGCTGTGGGTCTGCTGGAAGATGTGGCGCGAGCTGCGCGAGACCCAGAACAACGACCAGGAAGAGGCCACCGCCGAGCTGGAAACCGCGCTGTCGGCCCACCACGGCGATGGGCCCACGCCCGAGGCGCTGGGCATCAAGCCAAAGTCATTCGGCGCGGCGCTGCTGCAGATCATGATCGCAGACGTTTCCATGTCGCTGGACAACGTCCTGGCCGTGGCGGGCGCGAGCCACGAGCACCCCCTCATCATGGTCTTCGGCCTGGTGCTGTCCATCGCCCTGATGGGCGTGGCGGCCACCTACATCGCCAAGCTGCTGCAGAAGTACCACTGGATCGCCTATGTCGGCCTGGTCATCGTCCTCTACGTGGCGCTGCACATGGTCTGGGACGGCCACCGCCAGATCATCGTCGATCTGGGCCATACCGAGACCTACAACGCCACGGCCCCAGGCTTCATGGACATCGGCCCGGAAGAAGAGGCCAAGCACAAGCTGCACTGAGGCGGTCTAGGCGGTCTTCTTGAACGCCGTCCAGACGTTGACCCCAAAGAGCAGCATCCCCAGCACAGCCAGCACTTCGCCGCCGGTGATGGCCGCAAGCAGGCTCGCCGCCGGCGCGCCCGTGGATTGCAGGATCAGCGCCAGCGTCGGGATCATGATGATCACGCCGAGGTTCCAGAGGTAGAAGTTCGCCCAGGCGATCTTATTCTGCTTGCCGGAAAGGCCATAGAACGCCCCCATCACCCCGTTGACCACCAAGCCAAGCAAGTTGAGGTGCGCGTGGGCTGGCATCATCGAGTGATCCTCAGTCATGCCCATGTGGATGCCCCAAACCATGCCGATGAGGCCGTAGACCGGCGCGACCGCGAAAAAGGCCAAGGTGATACGATTCATTCTGACGTCCTCCCCCAAGGAAAGGACGCATTTTACACGGTCAAGATTGTGCGGACTAGGTCTCGGCGCCGCCGAATTGCTGGGTCCACGCGGCCACCCGGTCGTCCTCGACCTTTCGGAACAGGACGTCGGGCGTGGTCAGGGCGCGGCCTTCCGGCAGCCGTGACAGCTCAGCCTTGGCGTCCGTGGACGGCCAGGCAGCCAGGGTCTCGCCGACGCCGTCCGCGATGATCTTGGCGGTGAAGGGGATGAAGGGCTCGGCCAGGCGCGCGTAGAGCGCCACCAGGTTCAGGGCCGTGCGGACCACAAAAGCCGCCCGCGCCTCGTCGGTCTTGAAGGCGGTCCAGGGGGCGGCTTCCTGCAGGTACTCGTTGCCCAGGACCCAGAGCGCGCGAAGGGTCGCGGCGGCCTTGCGGATCTCGATGGCTTCCATCTGTTCGGTCAGTTCGGAAAGCTTGGCCGAGACGTCGGCGTAGAGCTTTTCCTCGATGGGCCCAGCCTCGCCGCCCGAGGGAACGACGCCGCCGAACTTGGCCTCATTGAACTTGAGGATGCGGTTGACGAAATTGCCGAGGACATCGGCCAGGTCGCGGTTGATGGCGCTCTGGAACTGCTCCCAGGTGAAGGCGGTGTCGGACCCCTCCGGCGCGTTGGCGAGCAGGTACCAGCGCCAGTAGTCGGCGGGCAAAAGCTCCAGCGCCGTATCCATGAAGACGCCGCGCTTGTTCGAGGTCGAGAACTTGTCGCCGTACCAGTTCAACCAGTTGAACGACTTCAGCTGATCGACCTGTTTCCAAGGCTCTTTGCTGCCCAGGATGGTCACCGGGAAGCTCACCGTGTGGAAGGCGACGTTGTCCTTGCCCATGAACTGGACATAGCTCACGTCGGCCGCGCCCTTGTCGTTGCGCCACCAGCTTTCCCAGTCGCCGTTGCCGGCGTCGGACCATTCCTTGGTCGCCGCGATGTATTCGATCGGAGCGTCGAACCAGACGTAAAAGACCTTGTCCTCGAAACCGACGCGCGGCTGGCCGCCACGGGTCACGGGCACGCCCCAGTCGAGATCGCGGGTGATGCCGCGGTCGATGAAGCCCTCGTCCAGATGCTTGAAGGCGATGGAGCGGGTGAGCAGAGGCCAGTTGTCGGCGTTGGCTTCCACCCAGGCGCGGACCTGGTCCTGCACCTTGGTCTGCAGGAGGTAGAGGTGGCGGGTGTCGCGCACCTCGATGTTCCGCGAGCCGGAAATGGTCGAATAGGGGTTGATGAGGTCGGTGGGCTCCAGCAGGTTCCCGCAGTTGTCGCACTGATCGCCGCGGGCCTTTTCGAAGCCGCAGCGCGGGCAGGTCCCCTCGACATAGCGGTCAGGCAGGAAGCGCTTGTCGTCGACCGAATAGACCATCTGGTCGACCCGCTCTTCGATCAGGCCGTTGTCCTCCAGGACCTCGGCGAAGTGCTGGGTGAGCTCACGGTTCTGCGGCGAGGAGGAGCGGCCGAACCAGTCGAAGGAGAGACCAAAGGCCGCGCCGATATCCCGCTGCAGGATGTGCTGTTCGTCGCAATAGGCGCGGACGTCCTGGCCGGCGGCGGCGGCGGCCAGTTCCGCCGGCGTGCCGTGCTCGTCGGTAGCGCAGATGAACAGGACCTCACCGCCGCGCGCGCGCTGGAACCGCGCATAGACGTCGGCGGGCAGCATCGATCCGACCAGATTGCCGAGATGCTTGATGCCGTTGATGTACGGCAGGGCCGAGGTGATCAGAACGCGCGCCATGGGACGCCTCCCCTACCCCGCTCAAAGGTTTGGCGCTAGCCTCCCGTCGCCGGCGAAAGGTCCGGCCGTTTCGGGGAGGAAACGACATGGGGAATCTCAATTGGCTTGGCGTGCTCGCCGGCCTGGTCGCCGGTCAGGTGATCGGCATGCTCTGGTACGCGGTGATCTTCAAGAAGGCCTGGCTGGCGGCCAGCGGGATCACGCCCGACAGCTCGAAGTCCGCCAACATGGCCATGGCTGTGGGCGCTCTGGTGAACCTGATCACCGTCATCGGTCTTGGCTTCATTATCGGCCACTTCGACGCCGCCGATTGGATGGGTGGGGCCCATGCGGGCCTCTTCTGCTCGGTGTTCTTCGCCGCGACGACGGTGGCCCTGCGGGCGGTCTATTCGAACGACACCTTCAGCGCCCGGGCGTGGAAGCTGTTTGCGATCGATGCCGGTTACCTGATCGTCTACCTGACGGTCGCCGGCGCCCTGTTCGGATTGATCGGATAGCGGCCTACAGCGGCCCCTTAAAGATGAAGACCGCGCCTGCCGCGATGAGGGCGAACCCCACCAGGTGATTGAGGGTGAACTTCTCGCCCAGATAGGCCACCGAGAACACGGCGAAGACGATCAGGGTGATCACCTCCTGCATTGTCTTCAGCTCCGCCGGTGAATAGACGCCCCGGCCGATCCTGTTCGCCGGCACCGCCAGGCAGTATTCGAAGAAGGCGATGCCCCAGCTGACGACGATCAGCAGCCACATGGCCCGGTTCTCGACCTTGAGGTGGCCGTACCAGGCGAAGGTCATGAAGACGTTCGACAGGGTCAGCAGACCGATGGTCTGCAGGGGAATGGGCAGCGAAGAAAAAAATCCGGTCATCGGGGCACTCCAGGAAGAGGGCCCGATTGTCGCCAAGGCGGGCGCGGCCTGCGGGATAATTGCGGGTTTTCCGCTCCACGACGACGCCCGCCCATGACCGCCGCCACGCCCCCGAACCACCCAGCCCCCCTCACCTACGACCAGGCCGGCGTCAACTACGACCTGATCGACCCGCTGAAGGTGGCCGCGCAGCGTGCCGCCGCCGCCACGGGCAGCCACCTGGCCAGCCACGGTTTCAGCGAGGTGCTGGCCTCGCGCGGCGAGTCGGCCTACGTGGTCGATGTGGGCCCGATGTACCTGGCCTCCATCGTCGAGTGCCTGGGCACCAAGACGCTGGTGGCCGACGACATGGCCAAGCTCACGGGCAAAAGCTACTACGACGGCATCGCGCAGGACACCATCGCCATGGCGGTGAACGACCTGATCACCGTCGGAGCCACGCCCCTGGTGGTGCAGGCTTACTGGGCCGCTGGCGGCTCCGACTGGTTCGGCGACAAGGTGCGGGCCAACGCCCTGGTGGCCGGCTGGAAGAAGGCCTGCGAGGTCAGCAACGTGGCCTGGGGCGGCGGCGAGACCCCGGCGCTGGCCGGCATCGTGGCCGACGGGCGTGTCGACCTGGCAGCTTCGTGCACCGGCATCATCAGCCCCAAGGAACGCCTGTCGGTGGGCGACAAGCTGGGCGCGGGCGATGCCATCGTCTTCCTGGCCTCCAGCGGCATCCACGCCAACGGCCTG
>DGYN01000075.1:1394-1609 GCA_002398405.1 Caulobacteraceae bacterium UBA5005 | reverse complement strand
CGCAAGCTGGCCGAGCGCCTGCCCCAGGGCTACCTGACCGACATCGGCAACGGCCAGAGCTACGGCGAGGCCCTGCTGGCGCCCACCACGCTGTACTCGCCCGTGACCGAGGCCCTGGCCAAGGAAGGCATCATCCCCAACTACTGCGCCAACGTCACCGGCCACGGCTGGCGCAAGCTGCTGCGCCATCCCAAGCAGCTGACCTACCGCATCAC
>DGYN01000075.1:0-1124 GCA_002398405.1 Caulobacteraceae bacterium UBA5005 | reverse complement strand
CACGCCGAGCGCGTGGTGGCGGTGTCGAAGTCCCTGGGCATCGACGCCTGGGTGGCCGGCCAAGTGGAAGATGGCCCCAAGCAGGTCGTCATCGAACCGCTGGGCGTGACCTACGGCGCAGAGGAGCTGCAACTGCGCTGAAACCGACCGAGGGTGATCCCTCGGTTCGCATTCAGTTTGCCCCTGAACGTCCGATAAGGCGCTCATCCGTGATGGATTTCACCGGCTTTGCCATGCGCGAAAAGGTGAGCATCCGTGACGGAGGGCGCCTTTCGCATTTCCTGGGCAAACCACATGATCAACATCCGCAACATCCGCATTGGTCAACGTCTGACGATCGGCTTCGGCCTCGTCATCGCCTTGATGGTTTTGCTGGCCGGCCTGGCCCTGACCCGCATCCAGGGCCTGAGCCACGAGACCACGGAGATCGTCAGCGGCACCTACCCTCAGACGGTGACCGCCAACCGGATGAAGGCCAACCTCAACGAGATCTCTCGCAGCATGCTCAGCGTGCTGGTGATGAGCGACGACGAGCAGATCAAGGGTGAGCTGGCCAACATCGCCAAGTACGAAAAGCTCAACGTCGACCTGGCCGCCGAGGTGGAAAAGGCCCTGCCCGACGAAGCCGACAAGGAACTGCTGGCCAACCTGACCAAGTACCGCGAGCGCTCGGGCAAGGCGCAGAAGGCCTTTGTCGACCTGATCCAGGGCGGCCAGAAGGAAGAGGCGCTGACCAAGTTCCTGTTCTCGGTTCGCTCGACGCACACCAAGTACTTCGAGGCCCTGGAGCAGCTCAACACCCGCCAGCACGCCCTGATGGAAGCCGCCGGCAACCGCTCGGCGGAGACCGCGCGCAACACCACCGTCTTCATCCTGGGCCTGGCCGCGGCCATCGTCGCTGTCAGCGTCGGCGTGGCCCTGTTCTCCACCCGCAGCATCACCCGCCCGCTCACGCGCGCCGTCTCGCTGGCCAAGCAGGTGGCCGGTGGCGACCTCAGCGCCTCGATCCAGAGCGAAAGCCAGGACGAGACGGGTGAGCTCATGCGCGCCCTCGACGAAATGAACCGCAGCCTGCAGCGCATCGTGGGCGATGTGCACCAGGGCACCGTGGCCATCGCCTCGGC
>DGYN01000131.1:670-17067 GCA_002398405.1 Caulobacteraceae bacterium UBA5005 | reverse complement strand
GTTCAAGCAGCTGCTGATGGTCGCGGGCTTCGACCGTTACTTCCAGATCGCCCCCTGTTTCCGCGACGAGGACCTGCGCGCCGACCGCTCCCTTGAGTTCTACCAGCTCGACGTCGAGATGAGCTTTGTCGCGCAAGACGATGTTTTCGCTGCGATTGAGCCCGTCCTGCACGGCGTGTTCGAGGAGTTCGCCGACGGCAAGGCGGTGACGCCCTATCCCTTTCCGCGCATCGCGTACAAGGACTCGATGCAGTGGTACGGCACCGATAAGCCGGACACCCGCAACCCCATCAAGATGGCCGATGTCTCCGCCAAGTTCGCCGGCGGCGGCTTCGGCCTCTTCGCCCGCATCCTGGAAACCGCCGGCAACGCCGTCTGGGGCATCCCCGCGCCCAAGGGCGGATCGCGGGCCTTCTGCGACCGCATGAACAGCTGGGCGCAGGGCGAAGGCCAGCCGGGCCTCGGTTATATCTTCTGGAGCGAGGATCAGGGCGGCTGGGGCGGCCCGATCGCCAAGAACCTCGGCCCCGAAGGCACGGACGCTGTCATGACCCAGCTTGGCATGGGGCAGGGTGACGCCGCCTTCTTCGTGGCCGGCGATCCCAAGACCTTCGCCAAGTTCGCGGGGCTCGCCCGCACCAAGGTCGGGACGGACCTCAACCTGGTGCCCGACGACCGCTTCGACTTTGTCTGGATCGTCGACTTCCCGATGTACGAATACAACGAGGAGGAAAAGCGGGTCGATTTCTCGCACAACCCCTTCTCCATGCCGCAGGGCGAACTGGAAGCCTTGCAGACCAAGGACCCGCTCGACGTCCTGGCCTATCAGTACGACATCGTCTGCAACGGTTACGAGCTGTGCTCCGGCGCCATCCGGAACCACCGCCCGGACCTGATGCTGAAAGCCTTCGAGATCGCCGGCTATGGCGCCGACGTGGTCGAGGCCCAGTTCGGCGGCATGCTCAACGCCTTCCGCTATGGCGCCCCGCCGCACGGAGGCCTCGCTCCGGGGATCGACCGCATTGTCATGCTGCTGGCCGGCCAGCAAGCCATCCGCGAGGTCATCGCCTTCCCCCTGAACCAGCAGGGCGAGGATCTGCTGATGAACGCCCCGACGCCGGCCAATGAGAAGCAGCTGAAAGAGCTGTTCATCCGGACCGTTCAGCCGCTCAAGTAGACCTAGTTTCCCGTCAGCAGCCGCCGCTCGGTGGGGGTGAGTTCCAGACGCGCCGCGATCTGGCGCTGGGCCTGCGCCTGGGCCCTGCGTCCCATTTGAGCCAGGGCGCCGCTCCAGAACAGGTGGTTGCGGCCCCACTCGGGCGCGTAGCGGTCGGCCTCGCGGAATTTCTCCAGAGCCGCCTTGCCCTTGCCCTGGGAGAGCAGGGCTTCGCCCCAACCGGTGAGCGGGTCGGCGAACTTGGGCCCCCGTTTGTGGGCGATTTCGAACTTCTCGATGGCCGTCTCGACCTCGCCCCGGGCCAGCAGGGCCCAGCCCCATTCGGTGGGGGCGAAGGGGATGGAGGGCGCTATCTTGGTCGCCTGCCCGAACCAGTGGTCCGCGACGGCGCGGTTCCCCGCCAACTCTTCGATCTTGCCGCGCATGACGACACACCCAACACAGCTCAGCGGTGCTGCGCCGATCATAGCCCGCGCGCCGGCCAGGTCGCCCGACCGCGCCTTGGCGTAGGCCACATGAGGGTGGAACAGCACCGTGACGCTTTTCGCCGCTCCAGGATACGCCACGGCGAATGCCGCCCCCTCGGGCTCCAGCGCCAGGACGCCGGCCCAGTCCTCCTTGGCTTCCCGCGCCCGTGCTTCGGCGAGGAGCTTGAAGGTGACGGTCAAGGGGCCAATGACCCCTTCCGTTGGGTTCAAGGCTCGCAGGGTCGCCTGGGCGTCGCTCGCGCGATGCAGCGCGACTTGGGAAAGCGCGAGCTCCGCCTGGAAGTCACCGCCCGTGGAGCGCAGGCCGTCGGCGAAAGTCTTCTCCCAGATCCGGGCGGCCTCGGCATGGTTGCCCGTCAGGCCGGCGATAATGGCGTTGTTCTGGTCGGTCTGACTCTCGAGCCGCTCAAGGCTGATCTCGGCGCTGCGACGGTTGTTGAGTAGCTTGCGGGCGCCCTGGTAACGCTCCAGGGCGCCTTCATCCTGTCCCAGCGATCTGCGATTTCCGCCAATGTTGTAGGACACCAGATGAATTTGAGGCGCCAGGGCTTCGGCCCGCTCAAGGTAGTTTAGGGCGACGTCGGGCCCTTCCTGCATTCCGGCGACATTGGCCAGGCCGATGTTGGTCCAGGCCCGGTCGCTGGTCGTGCCGCTGCCAGCCACCGCCAGCAGGACCTCCCGCGACTCCGGGCGGCGGTCCTGGGCGCGGAGCCAGACGCTGTACCGGTAGGGCTGGGTGCGGCGGTAGACGTCCTCGGCGGCCTTGGCGATCAGGGTGTCGAGCTCGGCCTCGGCCCCGGCGAAGCTGGACCCGGCCGCGCCGTCCGAGCGGGCGGTGACCGAAAGCCCGGCGCCCTGGCGGACGATCTCCCCGGCGACCCGGGTCTCGCGTCCGAACATGGAACGCAGCTGGCGCTGCAGTTCGCCCAGGGAGACGCCCGTCTCTGGAATTTCGACCTCGATGTCCCGGCCCCAGCTTCGGGCATAGCTCGCCGAGGCGCGGACGCTGTTGGTGCCGGCCTGCATGGCGGCCAGGCGGTCCAGCACGCGGCTGGCCGCCACCTCCCCGGTGAGCCCACTTTGCGCCAGCTCCGGCGGCACGGAAAAGGGCTCGACCACCAGGCCCTGGTACTGGCTCGCCTGCCAGACCATGACGCCCAGGGTCGCGGCGGCCGCGAAGCCCGCCAGACCCGTGAGCATCTTCAGCCCATTGCTCAGCCGCTCCCCGACGATCTGCAGCCGGATCAGCCGCGCCTGTTCAATGAGGATGCGATGCGCCGCTCCCTCCGGCGGCGCGCCCTTGGCGGCGGCGTCCATGGCGATCTCCAGAGGATCGGCGGTGGTGGGCGCGGCCTCGCGCCGGGGTTTGCGCGTCGCCATCAGAGTTTCTTTCCCAAATTAGCCGCCAGCCGGGCGCGGTCGGCGCCGGACAGGTCCAGCGCCGCCGCGATCTTCCACTGCGCCTTGGCCTCCCCGGTCTTGCCGAGCTTGGCCAGGGCCTCGCCCCACAAGAGGTGGTTGCGGCCCCAGCGGGGAGCGAGCTTGTTCGCTTCGCTGAACTTGGCCGCGGCGGCCTTGGGGTCGCCTTTTAACAGCAGCACTTCGCCCGCGGCGGAGAGAGGATCGGCAAAGCGCGGGCCCTGCTGGCTCGCGGCCTCGAACCGGAGGGCGGCGCCCTCTAGATCGCCCCGCGCCAGAAGCACCTGGCCCCATTCATAATTGGCGAAGGGGATGGTGGGGGCCATCCTGACCGCCTGACCGAGCCAGTGATCGGCAAGGCCCTTGTCCCCTCGGGCGGCGGCGATCAGGCCCCGCTCCATGACGCAGTCCTGGCAGTCGAGGGGCGTCGCTTCCAAGGCCGCTGCGGCGTCCTCCAGTCGGCCCAGGAAGCGCAGCGCGCGCGCTTTCATGGCGTAGGCTACGGGGTTGTTTTCGAGGGAGCTTTCCGCCGGCCCATAGCCCGTGATGTGCTCTTCGATGGCGGCCAAAGCCCTAGGCCAATCCCCGGCCGCCGCCGCGACCTGGTAGGCGCTCCCGGAAACTTGACGCACGGTCGGCGGACCATTTTTCGCAATCAGCGCCGCCGCCCGCTCGACGTCGTGCAGGGCGGCATAGGCGAGGGCCTCCTGGTCAGCCCGCTGTCCCAGGACACCCATGGCGCCCGCGCCATCGGAGCCCAGCCGGTTGAGTTCAGCGGCCGCATCGAGTGCAAAGCCGTGGTCGCCCCTTAGGGTGGCGAGCATGGAGCCGCGACGCAGGACGCGAAGTCGCCGCGCCTGGGCGGTAAGCCGGTCACGCGGGTCGTTCTTGCGGATTTCTTCGAGGTACCGCTCAAGGTAACGAGCGGCCGCTTCAGGATGACCCCGGTCAGCTTCCCGTGGCGCGATACTGCCCATGGCGCGCCACGAGGGCCGGGCGTTGAGGTCGACGGATCGCCGGAAGGCGTCGAACGCTCCGGTCTGCTCGCCCTTTTGGGCCAGGGCGGTTCCTATCATGTCATGGGCGCGAGCCTGCTCATCCACCGAGTCCGAGGCGATCCTCGTCTGCAGATAGGTGATCGCGTCGTCCAGCCGGCGGACGTTGATCAGAAACGATGCATAGGTGTCGGGCTGCTCGCGGGCGAGGATGGTCTCGGCGGTCTGCTGCAGCAGGACGGGCAGTTCGGCGGGCGCGCCGGTCAGGCTCGGGAGGGGAGTTGCGCCGTTGCGGGCGGACAGGACCCAGGCGCCGCCATCGCCGATCATCAGTTCGCCGCTGACCTGCCGCTCCTGGCCCAGGACCTCCCGGAGCCACTGATCCACCTGGGAAATTGAAAGGCCGGTCTGCGGAATCTGGATCGAGATGGTCCGCGACGGATCACCCGCCACCCGTCGTTGCGGCTCCGCCGAATTAGCGGTCGTGACCATGGCGTTGAGGCGGTCGAGGAGCTGGGCGGCCACCGCCTCGCCGGTGACGCCGCGCGCGACCAGGCTCGGCGGCGTAGCGAAGGCCTTGATGACCAGCCCGTCCGCGCGGCTCGCCTGCCAGACCATGACGCCCGCCGCGACGGCGACGGCCAGGCCGGCGGCGCCGGTGGCGATCTTCAGGCCGTTGCTCAGCCGCTCACCCAGTAGCTGCGCGTTGATCAGCCGTCGTTGGTCGATCAGCAGTCCCCGCGCCGGACTATCCAGCGTCGCATCGTTGGCCACCGCCTCAAAGGCGATGTCGACCGCGTTCGACGCGATCGGCTCGGCGCGCTTGCGGCGGCGGGGCGTGGCGGCCATCAGTGGGCGTCCTTGGCGGTGATTTTGCTCTTGGCTTCCCGCGCCGCCGCCCAGTTCGGGGCGCGTTCGACCGCCTTGGCGTAGGCGGCCCGCGCCTCCTTGGTCTTGCCCTGGCGGACCAGAACATCGCCTTCGAACTTGTAGGGATCGGCCCATCCGGGGCCCTTCTTCTGCGCCTGCCGGAACAGCGAAAGCGCCCCCGCCAGGTCTCCCTTGGCGAGCCGCGCCTGGCCCCAGGTGAACAAGGGCTGCGGGAAGGACGGGGCGATCTTCGCGGCCTGGGCGAACCAACGCTCCGCGCCGGCGTGGTCGCCCGCCATCGCCGCGAGTTGTCCGCGCAACGTCAGGCACCGGCCGCAATCGGCGGGGGTGTCGGCTACCATGCTTGCGGCGCCCGCGTGGTCCCCAATGCTCGCCCTGGCGTAAGCGAGATTCAGCAACTCGACGCTGCTGGCCCGGGCCCGAGGGGTGGCGCCGAAGGCCCCGGCCTTTTCGGATATAGGCTGGCGGGCGATCAGACCCGCCCAGTCTTCCTCTGCGAACATCACCGCCAGACGCGCCCGTTCGACAAGAGCGGCCTCGCCGGTGGCGCCCTTGTCGAGGACGCGCGCGGCCTGAGCCCGCGCCGCCGCCAGGTCGTGCAGCCCGATAGGCGATCCCAGCGCCCTGAACTGACCAGACGCGCCGAGACTGCGCGCCAGGCGCGGAACGGCGAGGTCCGCCTGATCGAGACGCGAGGCGGTGGCGAAGTCTCCAAGCAACCTGGCGCGGTTCGCCCGCGGAATATTGGCCAGCCGGTACCACTCCTCTGTTTCCCGGTCCTTGGGCATCAGGGGGATCACCTTGTCCGTGGCGGCGAGGAAGGCTTCATCCCGTCCAAGGATCAGCTCTGCATTGGCGATCTGGGCCCAGGCATGGGAGAAATCGGGCACAAGGCGAAGGGCTTCATGCTCAAGGCGAAGCCCGGTCTCCGGGTCGCCGGCATTGGTCATCTCCTGGCCCCAGTTTCGGTAGCCCCAGGCCCGCTCGTAGGGGCTCGATCCCTCGACGGCGACCCATTGGTACGTCGCCAGGGCTCCCGCCTGATCGCCCCGGGTCGAGATCCAGCGCGCGTAACGATACGGCTGGGTGGACTTGAAGATCTGTTCTGCGGCCGACGCGGCGAGGGTTTCGATCTCCGTCTCCGCGCCGCGAACGGAAAACGCCGGGCCGCCGCTCATGCGCACCGCGACCACCAGGCCCATTCCACCCCCTGTGGGGGTGGATTGCGAAGCAAGGGGGGCTCCCGGTCGCTGCGCGGCCGGGAGGGCAGCGCGGAATACCTCGCCGGATATCCGCGTCTCGTGGCCCAGCCACTGACTAAGCGCCCCCTGCAGTTCGCCCAGGCTCACGCCGGTGGTGGGGATCGAGACCTTGATATCCGTGCCCCAGTCGTTGGCGTAGCTGGACGCCTTGCGGAACGAATTGGTCTCGGTCTGCATCCGGGCCAGCTGGTCCAGCACCTGGGAGGCCACGGCCTCTCCGGTCAGCCCCTTGGCGGCGAGGTCCGGCGGGACCGAGAATGGCTCGATCAGCAGGCCGTTGGCGTTCTTCGCCTGCCAGACCATCACCCCCAGGGCGATGGCGACCGCGAGGCCCGCAAGGCCCGTGAGCACCTTCAGCGCCGAGCCCAGGTCTTCATTGCGCCGCTGGGCGTCGACCAGTCGCGACTGCTTGGCCAGCAGCACCCGGGCGGGGCTGTCCAGCGTCGGATCATTCGCCACCGCCTCGAAGGCGATGTCGATGGCGCTGGAGGCGATCGGCTCGGCGCGTTTGCGGCGGCGGGGAGGGGTGGCCATCAGCGGGCTCCCAGGGCGGCGAGCCGCGCCCGTTCGGCGGGCGTGAGGTCGAGCGTCGCGGCAATCTTCCACTGCGCCTTGGCCTCATCGCCCTTGCCGAGCTTGGCCAACGCCTCGCCCCACAGGAGGTGATTGCGGCCCCAGCGGGGGGCGTGCTTGTCGGCCTGGCGGAAGCGTTTGACGGCCTCCTTGGTCTTGCTCTGGAGCAGCAGGCTCTCGCCCCAATAGTGCAGGGGGTCGGCGAACTTCGGCCCCCGCTTGTGGGCCTCGATCAGCTTGACCGAGGCCCCCGCCACTTCGCCCCGGTCGAGGAGGGCCCGGCCCCAGTTGAGGTTTGGGAAGGGCGAGGACGGCGACATCTTCACGGCCTGACTGAACCAGTGGTCGGCGGCCCTGTAGCCCTTGGCCTGGTTGGCGATCACGCCTCGCGCCGTCACGCAAAAATCGCAGTCGAGCGGGGTGGCGCCGATCAGCGCCTGGGCCTCGTCGATCCGGCCAAGCATGGCCAGCGCCCGCGCCTTGCTGACCTTCAGCTGCGGCCGATAAGCGCCCTTGTCGGCCCTCGCAGCCGCGATTGCCGAAAGGGCGTCCGCGGCCTCGAGGGCCTCCGCCCAGTTCTCGGCGTTCATCGCGATCGCCATCCTGGTGCGAGGCGGCGTCTGCATGATGTTGCCCGCCGTGGTGCCCTCGCCCGCCGCCCGGACTTCGCGTTGCGCTCGGCTTATCTCGTGCAGACCCGCACGCTGCCGGGCGAGGACCTGGAGATTGGATTCGATCTGGCCGGCGCGGTTTGTCTCGCCCTGCACCTCCGTCAGACGCACGGACGTCGCGTAGTCGCCCTTCGTCGTTGCGACCACGATGGCGTTGCCGCGAAGCCGTTGGCGCCGGACTTCGCTGGAATAGTTTGGATAGCGCTTGGTGGCGGCCCTCATGCGATCAAACCACGCCTGCGCCTTTTCGGCATGGCCATAGTCGGAGTCGGTCCAGCCCAGGTTCGTCAGGGTCTCGGGAAGCTCGTGCACTTCCAGGGCGCGCAGATATTCGGCGTAGGCGGCCGCATCGTCCTGAGTTTCGAGGACAAGCGCCAGCACATGGTGGGCCGTCGCCCGGCTTGCCGCCGGACCGGCCAGCATGCGCGACCGGGCCCAGGCTTCGGCTTCGGCCAGGCGGCCCTGTTTCCAGAGGTAGGCCCCATAGCTGGCCGGCTGCTCGATTTCGAAGATCTTTTCGGCGGCGGTGCGGATTGTGGCGTCGAGGGTCGCTTCGGTCCCGAGAATTGGATCCAGCGCCTGGAACCCGCTTCGCACCCGAAGCGTGACGCCGCCATCGGCAGCCTGGATCACCTCGCCGGTGATCCGGGTCTCTCGGCCCAGCGTCTGGCGCAGCCATTGGTCGAGCTGGCCGATGGATATGCCGGTCTGCGGGATCTCGATCGAAAAATCCGACGCCCGGAAGGTCGCGACATTGCGCTGAACCTCGGTGGAGTTGGAGAGCCGCGAGGCGCGGGCCAGGTCGCTCATCACCTGCCGGGCGATGACCTCGCCGGTGACGCCGCGCGCCGCCAGGGCCGGTGGAACGGAAAACGCCTCGATCACCAGGCCGTTGGCGCGGCTGGCGTTCCAGACCATGACGCCGGCCAGGATCGCCGCGAGCACCGCCGCGCCCGCCGCCGCGACCTTCAGCCCATTGCCGATCCGCTCGGCGAACAGCTGGGCGTCGATCAGCCGTTCCTGCTTGCGGATCAGGCTGCGCGCGTCGTCGTCCGGAGCCTTGCCACTGGCCGCCGCCTCCATGGCGATATCGACCGCGTTGGTGGAGGAGGGCGCGCCCCTGCGCTTGCGCACGGCCATCAGACCTTTCCTCCGGCGAGATTCCGCTCAAGCCGAGCCTGCTCGGCGGCGGTGAGGTCCAGCCCCTTGGCGATCTGCCACTGCTCGTTCGCCGCCTTGGCCTTCCCTTGTTTGGCCAGAGCTTCGCCCCACACCAGGTGCAGGCGGCCCCAGAGGGGGGTCAGTTCAGCCGCGGCTTCCAATTTGCCGATGGCCCCCTTGGCGTCGCCGGCGGCCAGAAGGGCCTCGCCCCAGGCCACCTGTGCGTCGGCGAAGCGGGGATTCTTGGCGCTGGCGGCGCGCGCCTTGCTGACGGCCCCCTTGGCGTCGCCCCGCGCCAGCAGGACCCGCGCCCATTCGGTTTCGGCGAAGGCCAGCTCCGGCGCCTGGCGCAGCGCCTCTGCGAAATACCGGTCCGCCGAAGCCCGGTCGCCGCCGGCCTCGGCGACCTCGGCCCGGAAGCGCAGGCAGCGATAGCAGTCCCCGGGCAGGGTGGCGGCAAGGGCCTTGGCCTCCGCCAGGCGGCCCATGCGCGCCAGAGCCAGCGCCCGCCAGGCGTCCGGTGTCGGTGTTTCCAACTGACCGGGGACCAGCGGCGCGGCCGGCTGTTCCAAGGCGGCCAGCAGGGCCGGCCAATCCTCCTCTTCCGCCAGGAGTTTGGCCGTCATGGTGGCGATGAAACTGGCATGACGCGAAGTCTGCGCGGGCACGGCCATCATCAGCGGGATATGCCGTCGCGCGGCGCTGGTCTCGTGCGACCCGATCAGCGACCAGAGGTAGTTCTCATACTGTTGTCCCCGCTGGCCGATGAGGGCCTCGAACATGGTGGCGGCGGTGCGATAGTCGCCGGTCATCAGGCGGCAGCTTCCCACCGTCTGGAGGCGCATCTGCGCGGGGACCACGCCTTGCCGCCAGATCTCGATCCGCTCGGCCCGATCGCAGCTTGCGGCGGCTGGGCCGGCATGCCCCAGGGCCCGCTCCATCAGGGCCAGGGTCATCACCGCGAATTCCCTGCCGTGATCCAGCGACGCCTGGGCGTGCCGCCGCGAGTCCTGCACCCGGCCCTGGAACTGATAGAGATTGGACAAAGCCAGGTGCGCCGCGCCCAGCTCGTCCTTCGCGTTGGAGGACGCGATGACGGTCTTGAGGATCGGCTCAGCCCCGGCGAAATCCCCACGCGCCATCAGAAAGCGGGCATAGGTTACGGGCTTGGTCTGGCTGAGCAACTGCTCGGCCACGCTTCCCGCCAGGACCGGGAGGTCCGACACCGGCCCCTCGGCGCGAACCAGAAAACCGCCCTCGGTCCGGGCGGTCAGGCTGACCCCCTTGTCGGTGCGCACCACCGTCCCGGTCACCAGGGTCTGGTTGCCCAGCCAACGGCGCAGGAAGCGGTTCAATTCGTCGATCGAGACGCCCGTCTGCGGGATTTCCACCCGGCTGTTGGAGGTCCAGGTGTCGGACAGCCTGACGCTGTCGATGCTGTTGCCCTGGCGGTTCAGGCGCGACAGCTGGTCCAGCACCTCGTCGGCCACCGCGGCCCCGGTGAGGCCCCGCTGGGCGAGCTCCGGCGGCACGGAAAACTCCTCGACGATCAGACCTTCCGCCTGGCTCGCCTGCCACACGGCAAGGCCGATCAACCCCGCCACGATGACGCCCGCCAGTCCCACCAGGGCCCCAAGGACAAACCGCATCCGCTCATTAGCCACCTGCCAGCGCACCAGCCGCCGCTGATCGATCAGCAGCCTCTGGGCCGGACTGTCGGCGGCCCCGCCCTTGCTCGCCGCATCCATGGCGATGTCCAGGGCACCGGCGCTGGTCGGCTCGGCGGGCTTGCGGGAAGGTTTGCGGGGCTGGGTCGCCATCTAGGCCCCCTTCGCGAGGTTGGTGGTCAGACGGGCCCGTTCGGCGGCGGTGAGGTCCAGCCCCTTGGCGATCTGCCACTGCTCTGTTGCCGATTTCGCCTTGCCTTGCTTCGCCAGGGCCTCGCCCCAGACCAGGTGCAGACGGCCCCAGAGGGTGGCGAGCTTGTCGGCGGCGCGGAACTTCGCCACCGCGCCGCGCTCATCGCCCTGGGCCAGCAACGCCTCGCCCCACAGCACCAGGGGATCGCCCCATTTGGGCCCCAGCGCATTGGCCGCCTTGGCCTTGGCCAGCGCGCCTTCCGCATCGCCGCGGGTCAGCAGAACCCGGCCCCATTCGTAGTTGGCCACGGGGAGGGACGGGGCCATCTTCACGGCCTGGCCGAGCCAGTGGTCGGCGAGGCGATGTTTGCCCGCCGTCTCGGCCAATTTCCCCCGCACGATCACGCAGGGCTGACAATCCAGACCCGTCTGGTCGATCGCGGCCTGAGCCTCCTCATGTCTGCCCACCTTCGCCAGCGCGAGGGCGCGGAACACATGGGGCTGTGGGCTGCCGGCGTCCGGCTGCGTGGCCTGGAATACGGACGCTTCTTCGGCGGCGGCCAGCAGGCCGGGCCAATCCTCGGCCGCATCTGCCAGCGCCATGGCGCGGTTGTGGTACTGGCCGTCCTTCGGGGCGTATTGGGAAAGCCGGGCTTTGGCGCCCTTGAGATCGTGAAGAGCGGTGCGAAGCGCGGCGTCGGCCGAGACCCGGATGTCCGTGTAGCCCAGGGGCGTCAGCGCACGGAATTCGTCGTACAGGGCGTTCGCTAGGTTGTGGTCCCCCTCCAAGGTTGCGACAGACCGGCCGCCGGTCAGTCGTCGCTGATGCTTGGCCTCCGGACTGTAATAGTCGCCCTTTTCGAGGATCCGCAGATAGCGGCTGGCCAGGTGGTAGGACTGCTCCGGGTGGCCCTGGACCAATTCCAGGATCGCCAGGTTGTTGAGCGCCCCGGGCGCCGAATATTCGTCGGTTTCAATGGCCCGCCGAAAGGCCGCCCGGGCTTCCGCACTGCTCCCGGTATCCCGCATGATGCTACCGAGAGAATGATAGCCTAGCGCCCGGGTGGCGCGGTCAGGGCTGGCGATCAGCTCCCTGGCGAAGGCAAGGGAGTCGTCCAGACGGGTGGCGCGGTCGCGGGACAGATAGAGGGCGTACACGAAGGGCTGTTCACTCTTCAGGATCGCCTCCGCCGTCCGCTCGATCATCACGGGAAGCTCCGCCTCCGCGCCCGAGATCGCCAGCAGGCCCACCGCACCGCTGCGAGCGCTGAGCGCCAGGCGCCCGGCGGGGCCGATGATTAGCTCGCCCGCCACCCGGGTCTCATGGCCGAACTTGTCCCGCAGCCACTGATCGAGCTGGCCGATGGATATTCCTGTGGTCGGGATCTCCACCGATATGCCCGTATCCCAGCCGCTGCCGACCCGCCGCTCGGGTTCGGAGGACTGAGCGACGCGTCTCATCCGCGACAGGTGATCCATGACCTTGGCGGCCAGCACCTCGCCGGTCACGCCGCGCTGGGCCAGCGCCGGCGGGACGGAAAAGCTCTCGACGATCACTCCGTTGGCCTGGGAAGCGCTCCACACCATCCAACCCAGCGCCAAAGCCGCCGCGAGCCCCGCCGCGCCGGTCAGCAGGCGCAGGGTGAACCCGGCCTTCTCACTGGCCGTCTGCCAGCGGATCAGGCGCTCCTGCTGGATGAGCAGGCTGCGCGCCGTCTGATCCACCGCCGTGCCGCTGGCCGCAGCGTCCATGGCGATGTCGACCGCATTGGTCGATGCCGCCGTCCCGGTCTTGGGTTTGCGCGCCGCCATCAGACCTTGCTTCCTGCCAGGTTGCGATCCAGCCGCGCGCGTTCGGCGGGGGTAAGGTCGAGCCTGCCCGCCTTGCTCCACTGGTCCCGCGCCTCATCCGCTTTCCCGACCTTCGCCAGCGCTTCGCCCCACAACAGGTGGTTGCGGCCCCAGTTGGGGGCGGTCTTGTCGGCCTCCCGGAACTTGGCCACGGCGGCCTTCGCTTTGCCCTGGGCCAGCAGGGCCTCGCCCCAGCCCTGCAGTGGGTCGGCGAAATTGGGCTGGCGTTTGTTGGCGAGCTTAAATTTCTCGATCGCCCCCGCCTCGTCACCCCGGACCAGCAGGACGCGGCCCCATTCCTCGGTGGCGTGGGGCAGGGATGGGGCCATCTTTACCGCCTGGCCAAGCCAGTGGTCGGCGATCTTCGGCTGGCCGGCCAGTTCAGCGATCTGGCCGCGGACGACGACGCAGGGCTCACAATCAAGCGGCGTCTGCGCGATCTGCGCCTGCGCCTCCGCGAACCGGCCGAGTTGAGCCAGGGCCAGGGCCCGCATCGTGGGGACCCGCACGTTGAGCACACCTTTGTCTGGATAGGTCGCCAGCAGGGCCAAGGCGCCTTCGGCGTCGCGCAGGAGAAGATCCCAGTCCTGGTTCTCAACATCGAGCAAGAGTCGAGTCCCGGCCAACCTGTTGATCTCCGTCCTGTCGCGCGGCGCGTAGTCTTGGATCAGGGCGGCGGCGCGTCCTGTTTCATGCAGCCCGCCCAGGATACGGGCCATGTTTAGAGCGGAGCCTTGAGTTGGATTCATGAAACCCAGTAGCGGCTGACCCTCGCGCGCCTTCGCGAGCCTCAGGGCTTCGGCGTAGTCGGCCGAACGCAGGGCCAGGGTCTGGTGGAACACATCCATGGACTGGGCGTGCGCCTCGGGCGAGCGGGTGTCATACCGCCGGGCCATGGCGATCTGGCGCTTCTGGAGGCGGACGGCGTTTTCGGAGCGTCCCTGCGCTTCTTCCATATTTCCCGTATTGCCCACCGAGGGGTCGAAGGTGGGATCGGCGGCAAACGCCTTCCTGTAGCCCTCTATCCGGAAGAGCTCGTCATTCGACTCGTTGGCCAGAACATTCCAGCCGAGCGCCTGCTCAAAGGGCGTGCGGCTACGCGTCAGGCCTTCGGCGAAGACGCGGTTCTCTTCATGGCGTCCCTGCAGCCGAAGGTAGGCATAGAAGTTGCGCGGGTTGTCGCGGCCATAGAGCGCCTCAGCCTGGCGCTTGAGCAGGGCCGGCATTTCGCCGGGCGCGCCGACCGCGGCCGGAAAGCCGTCCGCGCCGGCCCGCACCACCAGCGCCAACTGCCCGTCTGGCAGAATCTTCACCTCGCCGCTGACCCGCTTCTGGTCGCCCAGCTTCTCCTTCAGCCACCGGTCGACCTGGCCCAGAGAAACGCCGGTATTGGGGATTTCGACGGTCAGCGAGTTGGCCCACTGACCCTCCAGGCTCCGCGACCCCGCCGCGCCGAAATTGGCGGAAGATATGGCCGACAGCTCGTCAATGAACTCCCGCGCCAGCACCTCGCCGGTGTCGCCCCGCGCGGCCAGAGACGGCGGAACGGCGAAGGCCTCGACCACCAGCCCATGCGCCCGGCTGGCGTTCCAGACCATGGCGGCGATGGCGACGGCCACGGCGAAGCCGGCCGCGCCCGTCAGGATGCGAAGCGCGAAGCTGGCGCGCTCATTGGCCGTCTGCCAGCCGATCAGCCGCCGCTGGTCGAGGAGCAGGCCGCGGGAAACATCATCCGGCGTCTTGCCGCCCGCGATCGCATCCATGGCGATGTCGACGGCATTGGTCGACGCCGCGGGCGATGTGCGCCCGCGCTTGCGCGTGCTCTCCCCAGCCATGCCCGTCCCCCGATCGGTAGGAACCTTAGACGGTTAGGGCTGAGCTTGACTAGGGTTTCTGTCGTTCACTCGACACAAGGTTGACTTAGCAGGGCCGCAGGGACAATCCGCGTGGGAGTTGCGTCGAGGCGTCGCCGCAAGCGCGGTTCAGCTGGGCCTGGGTGAGGCCTGAGGCGCCGGCCATTTCAGCCCCGGAGAAATTCACGCCCGTCAGGTTCGCGCCGGAAAACCGCGCGCCGTTCAGGTATGTCCCGACAAAGGTGGCGTTGGTCAGGTCCGCATTGCTGAAATTCGCCCCGGTGAACAAGCCGCCGAAGGCGTTGACGTCGCGAAGATCGGCGTTGGCGAAGTTGGCGCCCGGCATGGTGACAGCGGTGAGGTCCGCCTGGCGAAGGCGCGCTCCGGCGTAGGATCGGCCGCGCAGTTCCTTCCGCGACAGGTCCGCCTGGAAAAGGTTGCACCCGGCGCAGGACGCGCCGCCTCTGGCTGAAGCAATCTGGCCGGCGTTCTGCGCCACGGCGGGGCTGGCAAGCGCGATCAGGACGGCGGCGAGGGCAAGCGGTCTCATATCGAAACACCTTTAGGGTGGTTGACGTGGTCTGCGTTTACCCTGTGCAACCTTAAGGCCAGGTTGCGGCCCCCGCGGCGGCGCACCCTCCAAAACCCTTCCCCCTAGGGGGAGGATTTACAAGCCCCTACGCGTCGTCAGCTTCCGACCGGATCGAGCCGTCGTTGGCGAAGTCTCCGGCCACCGGCGGTGGCTCGTCCTTCTTCGCGCCGAAGGGCAGGAAGACGAGGTTGTCTGGGGCGGCGGCGCCCCTGGAGAAGCCCTTGGAGATGTATTTGGCGGCGCTTTCCGGACTGATGCCTTCGCCCTGGCCCGCGCCCAGGCCGTCGGCGGTGAATTCGTCCGGATCGGCGTTGGAAAGGTCGTCGCGGTCCAGGTAGCTGACCGCCAGTTCGCGGAAGATGTAGTCGAGGATCGAGGTCGCCGACTTGATGCTGTCATTGCCCTCGACCCGGCCGGCGGGCTCGAACCGGGTGTAGCAGAAGGCCTCTACGAACTCGTCGAGCGGGACGCCGTATTGCAGGCCGATGGAAATCGCGATGGCGAAGTTGTTCATCAAGCTGCGGAAGGCGGCGCCTTCCTTGTGCATGTCGATGAAAATCTCGCCCAGCGCGCCGTCATCATATTCGCCGGTATGCAGATAGACCTTGTGGCCGCCCACCGCCGCCTTCTGGATATAGCCTTTGCGCCGGTCGGGGAGTTTCTGGCGGGTGCGGTCGCGCTCGACGATCTTCTCGATGATGACCCGTTCGGGCGCATTGCTCTGCGGCAACGAGTCGAGACGGCGGGGCGGCGCGGCCTCGGCCGGGACATCGAGGATAAAGTTGGCCGGCATCTTCTGGCGCCGGATCGCGGCGGCGCGCAGACCCTCGCGGGCTGCGGCCGACTGCAGGCGGGTGGCGTGCGCGCCCTCGGCGTCCCAGGGCAGGGTCAGCGGGGCCGCGCCGGGCGCCTCGCAAACTGCTTCCAGGGCCGCGGTCATGGATAGAAGGGCTGAGACTTCCAACTCGCCGGCTTCAGCGAAAACGCCGGCTTCATCCAGGTCGGCCAGCGAGCCTTGGCCCAGGGCGTGGGCCTCGGCCGCATCGATCTCCTCCGGGCTGAACCCCAGCGCGGCCAGGGTGTCGAACTCCGGATCGGCGATGGCCTCGGCCTGGATGCCGACGACATCGCGCAGGAAGCCTTCACCGAGCACATCGACGGTGAAGGCCGATGGCAGGTCCGGCGCGGTGGCCAGCGCCGCGTCTATGCGGCCAATCTCGTGGTCGGTGAGGCCCTTGGCCTTCAGGGCCGCGTGGTCGATGGCCGGCGAGGCGGCGAGGTTGCGGGCCCCAATCAGGGCTTTGCGCGCTTCCCCGCCGTCCAGACCGAGATGCTCCAGACCCCGCCCCGCCGCGTCATTGAGGGTCGGGAAGACCTCGCCATCCTCGGTCTCGGCGTATCCGATGGGACCGGTCCATGGCGCGGCGCCCAACGATAGGCCGCCGAGGCGCAGACTGAGGGCCTCGTCGGCGAACAGGGCCGTGGTCTCGGCGTTGCGGCGGGGGGCGCCCCCCCCCGGGGCGGGGGAATCCCGGAAAAAAAGTCCCCCCCCCCCCCCCCCCGGCCCCCCCCCGGGCCCCCCCCCCCCCCCCCGGGGCGGGGGGG
>DGYN01000131.1:0-493 GCA_002398405.1 Caulobacteraceae bacterium UBA5005 | reverse complement strand
CGCCTTGGCCAAGGCGGCCGAAGTCTCTGCCGCGGCGGCGGTCACCGTGGCGAAGATGCGCTGGGCTTCAGCCCGGCCCTCATCGCTGGCATAGGCCAGGCCCTGGGCGGCAAGGACATCGCCAAGCCCCGCCACGGTCAATGCGATGGCGCGGAAATGGCCCTCGGCTTCGAGGTCCAGGGCGACGGTCCAGAGCTTGGCGCAGGCGGCCAGGCCTTCGAGGTCGACGCCGTCATTGGTGAGAAAGCCGTAGGCGTTGATCGCCGCGCGGGGCGCGCTGGCGTGGCGGCCAAGGGCTTCGGCGTCGGCGGGATCGAAGACTACGGAAACCTCGCCGGTTTCCCAGGCGGCCAGCGCCGCCCTCGACGCGCCGGGATGACCGGCCTGGGCCAGCGCCCGGTCGGCGATGACGATCACCGGCGCGACCGGTTGCGGCGCAGGGACGGCGGCGCGCCATTCGCTCTCGCCCGCGCGGGCCAGGGCCACGGCGCGC
>DGYN01000124.1 GCA_002398405.1 Caulobacteraceae bacterium UBA5005 | reverse complement strand
ACTTCCCGTTCGATCAGTTCGTGCTCACGCCGGACGCTCAAGCGGTCGTTCGTCAAGCCGCCGACTATTCCAAGTCGGGTCGTGGCGCGACGCGCATCGTGATCATCGGGCACACCGACAGCTCCGGCAGCCCCGCGTACAACACGCGTCTGTCTGAGCGCCGTGCGAAGGCCGTGGCCGATGGCCTGGTCGGAGCGGGTGTGAACCAAGGCATCGTCCAGGTCGACTGGAAGGGCGAATCGCAACTCGCCGTTCCGACCGGCGACGGTGTGAAGGAACCGCTGAACCGTCGTGCGACGGTGTCGATCAACTTCTAAGATCGGCTTTCAGCCAAGACTTGAGGGAGCCCGGCCTAACCGCCGGGCTCTTTCTTTTGTGGCGGGTCTTTCTTCCGTCATCGACGGTGGTTATCTGCCCGCGCCATGATCAAGACCGTTCCCGCTGAATGGGCCCCGCACCGGGCCATGTGGCTTGGATTTCCAAGCCACGAGGAGCTTTGGGAAGACAACCTTTCCGCCGCTCAGGAGGAGGTTTGCGCCCTAGTCCGCGCCCTTAGCGGCCCGGGCGGCGAGCGGGTCCGGCTGTTCGTGCGCGGTGAGCGGGCGGAAGTCGCGGCCAAGGCGAGGCTCCACGGCGCCTGCGACATCATCCAGGGGCGCTTTGGCGACATCTGGCTGCGCGACACCGGCCCAATCTTCCACAAAGCGGACGGCGCCCACGCCGCCGCGGGCTTCGCCTTCAACGGCTGGGGCGGCAAATACGAACTCGAGGGAGACGGGGAGGTCGACCACCAGATCGCCGGCCACGCGGGGGCGCCCCTGGCCGCCTATTCCTACATCCTCGAGGGCGGGGCCCTGGACCACGACGGGGCCGGGACGGTGCTGACCACCCGGCAATGCCTTCTGAACCCCAACCGCAACAAGGACTGCACTGAGGCTCAGGCCGAGCAGCTGCTGGCCGAAGCCCTGGGGACCAGGAAGGTCATCTGGTTGGGCGACGGGCTTTTGAACGACCACACTGACGGCCATGTCGACAACCTGGCGAGGTTCGTCGCCCCCGGCGTCGTCGCCTGTCCCATCGGCTACGGGACGAACGATCCCAACTCGGCGATCTATGAGGAGACCGCCAGGGCCCTGGCCGCGGCGACGGACGCTGAGGGCCGGCAAATCTCCGTGGTCCGCATCCCCTCGCCAGGCCTGGTGGCTGAAGCGGATGGCGAGATCATCCCGGCCAGCCACATGAACTTCATCATCGCCAACGGGGCGGTCATCGTGCCGACCTATGGGACGGCTTCGGCAGACGCGGCCGTCCAGGCGATCGCCGCCCTTTTCCCGGACCGCAAGACCATCGGCCTACCCGCCAACGCCATCCTGACCGGCGGCGGATCCTTTCACTGCATCACCCAGCAGGAGCCGGCATGACCCGCACGATCACAGTCGCCGCCCTGCAGACCAGCTATGGAATGGATCTGGCGGCCAATATCGAAAAGACCAAGAGCCTGGTGCGCGAGGCGGCGGCCAAGGGCGCCCAGGTCATTCTGCCGTCTGAGCTGTTTCAGGGGCCCTATTTCTGCGTCGCCCAGGAGGAGCGCTGGTTCCGGGAGGCCCATCCCTGGAAAACCCACCCCTGCACCGTGGCGATGAGCGGCCTGGCGAAAGAGCTGGGCGTCGCCATACCGACCTCGATCTTTGAGCGCGAAGGGCCGCACTATTTCAACAGCCTGGTGATGATCGACGCCGATGGCGAGGCCCTGGGGGTCTATCGCAAGAGCCATATCCCCGACGGACCCGGCTATCAGGAGAAATACTATTTCCGTCCGGGCGACACGGGTTTCCGCGTTTGGGACACGAAGTTCGGCCGCGTCGGCGTCGGGATATGCTGGGACCAGTGGTACCCGGAGTGCGCCCGGGCCATGACCCTGATGGGGGCGGAGGTCCTGCTCTATCCCACGGCGATCGGGTCGGAGCCGCACGATCCGTCCCTGGATACGGCCCTGCCGTGGCGCAGGGCGATGCAGGGTCATGCGGTTTCCAACGTCATTCCGGTGGCCGGCGCCAACCGCACGGGGTTCGAGCCCTGGGAGGGATATCCGGGCGGCGGGCAGGGGTTTTATGGGTCGAGCTTTATCGCCGATCATCGCGGCGATCTGGCCGCCGATATGGGCCGGGACGAGGAGGGGGTTGCGGTGGCGACCTTTGATCTGGATTTCCTCAACACCCATCGGGCGGCGTGGGGTTTTTTCCGCGACCGGCGGCCCGACCTTTACACAAGTTTGACCACGCCACGGCCTGCATAGGAATTTCGCCACATGTCACACCGCCCCCTGCGCAGCGCCCTCTACATGCCGGCGTCGAACGCCAAAGCTATTGAAAAGGCGAGAGGTTTGCCGTGCGATGCGGTGATCCTCGACCTCGAGGACGCGGTCGCGCCCGACGCCAAGGACCTGGCGCGGGCCCAGGCGGTGGAGGCGGTGAAGGCGGGCGGGTTCGGATCGCGCCTGGTGGTGATCCGCGCCAACGGGCTCGACACCCCTTATGGGGCCGAGGATCTGAAAGCGGCGGCGCAGGCCGGGCCCGACGCCATCCTGGTCCCCAAGGTCAATGATGCGGGCGACGTGAAGGCCTATGATCAGGCGATCAGTGGCGCGCCGAAATCGACCCAGCTTTGGACCATGATCGAAACCTGCCAGTCGCTGTTCAAGCTGGAGGAGATCGCGCAGGCGTCGAGATCGACGCGCCTGACCACCTGGGTCATGGGGGTCAATGACCTCGCCAAGGAGATGCGCGCCCGCCAGACCCCGGGGCGAGAGCCCTTCCATGCGGCGCTTTCCATGTCGGTGGCGGCGGCCAGGCTCTGCGGCCTGACGATTTTGGACGGGGTCTATAACGATATCGAGGACGAGGAAGGCCTGGCCGCCATCTGCGAGCAGGGGGTGGATTTTGGCTTCGACGGCAAGACCCTGATCCATCCCAAACAGGTGGAGATTTGCAACCGGGTCTTCAGCCCGTCCGAGGGAGACGTCGCCTTCGCCCGCGCGGTCACCGCCGCCTTCGCGCTTCCGGAAAACGCCGGCAAGGGGGCGATCCGGGTGGAGGGCCGCATGGCCGAACTGCTGCACCTTAACCAGGCGGAGCGGCTGATCGCGGTGGCCGAGGCGATCGCAGAGCGCGAGGCTGAGCAGACGGCTTGATAAGGCCTTGATCGAGCGGCATTCTTAGGCGCCGTGAAACTCATCGCCGCTCTCCTCGCCGCAACCCTTGCGGCCCACACCGCCCTAGGCGCCCAGCCGCCGGAGGAGACGACGGACGTCGATGAGGCCACGACGTCGGAGGAGGCCGCGCCGCTCGATCCCGAGCTTCTCGACCGCGCCATCGCGGCGGCCGAGGTCAGCCCTTATGTGGTCTACGATTCAGGCCTGCGTCCGGACGGCGAGCGGACCGAAAGCGACCTTTCCTATGAGAGCCGGGTGCTCGGCGCCTTTCGCGTGACGCAGGGGGTGCAGGGGCCGCTGGACGGCCGCTGGCACGTCTCCGGCTCCGACGGGGTGGCGATCTACACCCTGCAGCTCACCGATCCCGGCGGGGGGGAACAACGGATCGAAGGCGCCTTCCGCAACCTGAAGAGCGGAGGCGTCGGGTCCTCCGGCTTTATCGACACCGTCCGCCGCGATGGCGATGCGGTGATCTTCTCCTTCAAGGAGGGGATACGGGACACCCCTGTCGAGCTTCGCCTGCGGGAGGAGCCGAACGGCGTCTGGGTCGGCGAGGCGCAGAGCGGCGGTATCGCCCAGGGCGTCATCGCCAATCGCGGTCAGGGCCTGGAGACCGCCGCGATGGCGGTTCCCGAGTGGCGCGCCCCGCCGCCGCCCAGGGCCAAGGCCAAGGCCAAGTCGAAATCAAAATCCAAGGCCCGGCCGAAGGCCAAGTCCCGCAACAAGCGGCGGTAGGGCCTAGCTAAATCGGCGAACCTTCTCCCCTCGGGAGAAGGTGGCGAGCTGAGGCGAGCCGGATGAGGGGCGGACCCTTCGCGGGCCGGTTGGGCGCCTAGCCGGTGCTCAAGTTTTCGAAGGCGGAGCCGCCCCTCATCCGACCTCCTATGGGAGGCCACCTTCTCCCGAGGGGAGAAGGGACGCTGATCGTCGGCTTCCGGACGCGGAGACCTTGTCGAACCGCAAGTCGCTCTAGAGAAACTTCGCCCACGTCTCCGTCACCCACTCGACCTCGTCCGTGGACCAGGGTTCAGCCTGGCCGGCGCCCCAGACCGGCGCGGGCCAGGCGGCGTCGGAGGTGCGGCGGCCGATGACGTGGACGTGCAGCTGGCGGGTGATGTTGCCGAGGGCCGCGATGTTCAGCTTGTAGATCGGCCAGCCCAGGGCCTCGCCGATCTTACGGACGATTTCGCCGGCCTTCACGGTCTCATCGAGCAGGCGGATGCGGTCGTCGCGGGGCAGGTCGTCGATCTCGACCAGGCCCTCGCGCTTGGGAATCAAGATGATCCAGACAAAGCGGGCGTCCAGCATCAGGCGCGCTTCGCAGAAGTCGAGCGGCGCCAGGGGCGAGGTGACGCCTTCAATGGAGGGATCGACGGAAAAGCTCACCGCTTGGGGACCGCGGCCCAGTAGTCGAAGTCGAGAATGACTTCGGCCGGGTATTTGCCCTCGGCGTCCCTGTCGGGAAAGTCGTGGCAGGGCCTGTCGCGGGTCGCCACCAGCCGCAGGCGGAGGGCGCCCGCTTCACCGAGGTCGGCTTTGTCGAGCACCTCACTCCAGGCGAAGATGGTGCCGCCGGCGAAATAGGGGTTCACATGGCGCCCGCCATTGATCCCCAGCATCAGCCCCGCGTTCTCGAGGCCGTTGAAGGATAGGGCCCGGGCGGTGGAGATCACCACCCCGCCATAGACCAGGCGCCGTCCCGAGGGGTCCTTGGCGCGCTCGAAGGCGTTGAAATGGACCTTGGCGGTGTTCTGATAGAGCCGCGTCGCCATCGCATGTTCGGCTTCCTCGATGGCCATGCCGTCGACGTGGTCGATCTTTTCGCCGACCTCATAGTCCTCAAAGGCGTGGGCCGAGCCGCCGCGGACGAAGTCATAGTCCTTGAACATCAGGGCCGGCGGCAGGTGCAGGTCGGAGGCCGCCACGGCTGAGGGCAGGGCGGGGGTGGTTTCCTCGGGCACATTGGCGGCTTCGTCGTTCTTACGCACCATGACCCAGCGGACGTAGGAGAGCACCGGCGCCCCGTGCTGGTTCGATCCGGTGGTGCGCACATAGACGACGCCGGTCTTGCGATTGGAGTTTTCCTTCAGCCCGATGACCTCCGAGACCGAGGTCACGGTATCGCCCGGATAGACGGGGGTGAGGAACTTGCCGTCCGCGTAGCCAAGGTTGGCCACGGCGTTCAGGCTGATGTCGGGCACGGTCTTGCCGAACACCATGTGGAAGACCAGCAGGGGATCGACCGGCGAGCGGGGAAGGCCGGCGGCGCGTGCGGTCTCGTCCGAGGAGGTGAGGGCAAAGCGTGAGCCGGTGAAGGCGGTGTAGAGGGCGACATCGCCGCCGGTGATGGTGCGCGGCGTCGCATGGCGCAGGACCTGGCCCAGGCGGAAGTCCTCGAAATAGTTGCCGGGGTTGGTCTTGGTCATGGAGCGCGCCCTGGAGTGAATGTCGGTTTCTAGCGTTCTCGCCTGAGCACCGCCATGCTTTCCGCCTGTTCACATGCTAGAGCATGATCGTGCTGCAACTTGAACGCGCGAAACCGATAGGCGCCGCCTTGGGCGCTGCGCTTCTCTATGGCTTGGCGCTGTATGCCGGGACGCGGTGGCTCCACGCAGAATCGGGCATGGCCGTTGTCGCGTTCTTGGTCGGCGCACCCATAGGCTGCTGCATACTGGCAAGTGTCATCATTGATCCTCGCGGCCAGAGGAGCGGCGCAGCGCACGCGGCTTACGGTGCGCTTACCATCACCTTAGTCCTCATCATGGGCTGGCTGGTTTTGCGTGAGGGATCGGTCTGCCTGATCATGGCGGCGCCCATCTTCTACATGGCGGGTATTTCCGCGAGCATATTCACGCTCTTTTTCCTTCAAAGGAAGCGCGGGCCCCCGGCTGCGACCCTGGCGATTATTCCGCTTATCGGATTGCCGCTTGAGCGCATGGCTGAGTATCCAGCCGACACCGGGCAGGTAAAATCATCCATCGTCATAAACGCGCCTCCAGAGGTGATTTGGCGCAATACCGTGGAGCTTCGCGACATTCGTCCAAAGGAGTTACCGCTCGACTTCAGCCACACCGTCCTTGGAATTCCCCAACCTGTCGATGCGCAGCTCCAGGGTGTCGGCCCAGGCGCCGTGCGCAAAATCCAATGGACCCGCACGATGCACTTTGACGAGGTCGTCACTGAGTGGCGTCCGACTAAGCATCTTGGCTGGACCTTCCGATTTGCAAAAGACTCCATTCCGCTTGCTGTGGAGCGAAACATCAATCTCAACGGGGAGTACCTTCGCCTAACCGGCGGCAGCTATGATCTGAGGCCTTTGCCTGGAGGCCGAACCGAACTCGTGCTGCAGACCCGCTACTGGGTGAAGACCCCGGTGAATGCCTACTGCCATGGTTGGGCGAGCATCTTCCTGAATGACATTCACGGAGCAGTTCTCCGCGTCATCAAAGCAAGGTCGGAAGAACAGGCGCGCGGCCGCCAAGCGATGCTTGCGAGAGGTCCTGCGAGGGGCTAGACCGCCCGCCAAGCTTCCAACCCATATTCGGAGACCAGCACAATGGCTCGCGCGAAGATCGCCCTTATCGGCGCCGGCATGATCGGCGGCACCCTTGCCCACATCGCCTCGCGCGAGGAGCTGGGGGACATCGTCCTGTTCGACATCGCCGAGGGCACGCCCCAGGGCAAATCGCTGGATATCGCCGAGGCGAGCGCCGTCTATGGCAAGGACACCATCCTGAAAGGCGCCAACGACTATGCCGATATCGCAGGCGCCGACGTCTGCATCGTCACCGCCGGCGTGCCGCGTAAGCCCGGCATGAGCCGCGATGACCTTCTGGGCATCAACCTGAAAGTCATGAAGGCGGTCGGCAAGGGCATCAAGAAGTACGCCAAGAACAGCTTCGTCATCTGCATCACCAACCCGCTGGATGCGATGGTGTGGGCCCTGCAGCAGTTTTCGGGCCTGCCGCACAACAAGGTGGTCGGGATGGCCGGGGTGCTGGACAGCGCCCGCTTCGCCTACTTCCTGGCCGAGAAGACCGGGGTCTCGGTGGAAGACATCCACGCCTGGACCCTGGGCGGTCACGGCGACGACATGGTGCCGATGGTGCGCCACTCGACGGTCGGCGGGCTGCCCCTGCCGGACCTGGTCAAGCAAGGCTGGATGACCCAGGAAGAGCTCGACGGCATCGTCAAGCGGACCCGCGGCGGCGGCGGCGAGATCGTCGCCTTGCTCAAGACCGGCAGCGCCTATTACGCCCCGGCCGAAAGCGCCATCGCCATGGCCAACTCCTACCTCAAGGACAAGAAGCGCGTTCTGCCGGTGGCCGCCTATCTGAACGGCCAGTACGGCCAAAAGGACCTCTACGTCGGCGTGCCCGCCCTGATCGGCAAGAACGGCGTCGAGAAGATCCTGGAGTTCGACACCAACAGCGCCGAGAAGAAGATGTTCGCCGCCTCGGTGGCCTCGGTCCAGGGCCTGATCAAGGCCTGCAAGCAGATCGATCCCAGCCTGAAATAGGCGCGGGGAATCGTCACCCCCGGACGTGTTCCGGGGGCCGGACGTTCCCCCGCTCAGATCGAGCATTCGCCGCTCAGGGAGCGGCGACAGACGCACAGCTTGGGCCATCTTCCGGCCCCCGGAACACGTCCGGGGGTGACGGTGCTTTCTGACGCTGGGTTTGTGAATCTTGGACGCATCCGCCGCCCTATCGTAAAAGAAGAGTGGGGTGAGACTCTATCGCGCAGGCTGCGACAAACTAGACCATGAACGGCGTAAACATTGATGTTTATCAGTAGCTTATCGGCGGCCGCCTGACCGAATTAGCCTTTCGGAAACCCTGTTTCTTCCGGCCCCGTTAAGGCCGTAAGCGCCTCTTTCCCTGGCGATTTCCACAGGCGACAGAATGTCTCGCTTTGCTGCCCATCACGCCGTCATGGCGGTCATCGTCGCGGGCGCGATCTGCGTCCCGGCCGTGGCGCGCCATCTCGCGCCGCCCAATTCGCGGGATGTGCCGTCGATCGACCGCGCGGCCCGGCGCCTGAGCGTCGCTAATTCCTACGGCGAGGCCCGGATCTTTCACATCGTCGCCGTCGACCCGGCGACCAAGAAGGCCGTCGACCTCTGGACCAACATCAACGACTTCACCCTGCGCGCGGGCGCTCAGCGCGAGGTGATCATCGCGGCGCCCAGCGGCCCCACCCCTTGGGACATCCTGGTCTGCACCCAGGCCAAGGACGGAGGCGGCCCCTCGGTCTGCGCGCCGGCCTGAGGGACCAGAAGTTTGGCCGTGATCTGATCCAAGCGGCCGTGGGCCGCCTTTGAGACCGTAAGCCCTCCCCTACCCCTCCCGTAGGAGGGGAAAGGCAATGTTCGATCGTCAGACAGGGCCGCAAGAAACGGGCGGACGGGGGGCCGGGCGGGGGGTATCTTGCCCGTCATGCCCCTCGATATTTCCCCCTCAGACACGCTTGCGCGGCTCGACGAACAGAGCCGCGACTATGGCCGCATGGAGCAGGCGCTCAGCTGGCTCGCCGACCGCTGGCAGGACCATCCTTCGCTCGATGAGGCGGCCGGCGCCGTGGGCCTCTCGCCGCATCATTTCCAGCGCCTGTTCACCCGTTGGGCAGGGGTCAGCCCCAAGACCTTTGTGGCGGCCATCGCCCATGCCGAAGCGAGGCGCGCCTTGGCCAACGGGGAGACGGTGCTGGATGCGGCATACGATGCGGGGCTTTCCGGCCCCTCGCGGCTGCACGACCTGTTCATCGCCCATGAGGCGGCGACGCCAGGCGAGGCGCGCCGCCGGGGCGAGGGTCTGACCCTGACCTATGGCTTTGCCCCAACGCCGTTCGGACAGGCGATCTTCGTCCTTACCGGCCGGGGCCTCGCGGGCCTGGCGTTTGGCGAGGAGGAGGCGGCCTTCGATGACATGCATCGCCGCTGGCCGGCCGCTGACTGGCAGCGCGACGACGCCTCCGCCCTGACCGCCGCCAGGGCGATCTTCGGCGGCGAGGGCGAAAAGCCGCCGCTGGTGCTCATGGGCCCGCCCTTCCACATCCAGGTCTGGAAGGCCCTGCTGGCGATTCCGGAAGGTCAGACCGCGACCTATGGCGAGGTGGCGCGCCTGGCCGGAAAGCCGAAAGCCTTTCAGGCGACGGGCGCGGCGATCGGGGCCAACCCGATCTCCTGGCTGATCCCCTGCCATCGGGCCATCGCCAAGGACGGGCGGCTGACGGGCTATCATTGGGGTCTTGGCCGAAAGGCCGCTATGCTGGGCCGAGAAGCGGCCACGGCGTACGGGAATGAACTTTAGCGACGAAGAGGTCGAACGCTACGCCCGGCACCTGGTGCTGCGCGAGATCGGCGGACCGGGGCAGCAGGCCCTGAAGGCCGCGCGAGTGCTGATTGTCGGCGCGGGGGGCCTTGGCTCGCCGGCGGCCCTCTATCTGGCGGCGGCGGGGGTCGGGACCCTGGGCCTGATCGATCCGGACGAGGCGTCGCTGTCGAACCTGCAGCGGCAGGTGCTCTACGCCACGGTCGATATCGGCAAGAAGAAGGTCGAGGCGGCGGAGCGGCGGCTGACGGCCCTCAATCCGCATCTCGACGTCGTCCCCATGCCGGTGGCGATCACCTCGGACAACGCCCGCGGCATCGTCCATCGCTTCGACATCGTGCTCGACGGCACCGATGATTTCGGCGTGCGGTTCTGCGTCAACGAGGCCTGCGTGGCGGAAGGAAAGCCTCTGGTCTCCGGCGCCATCGGCCGCTGGACCGGCCAGGTCGGGGTGTTCGGCAAACGGCCCTGCTACCGCTGCCTGGTGCCGGAGATCCCGCCAGAGGCCGAGACCTGTTCAGCGGTAGGGGTGGTCGGGGCTCTGGCCGGCGTCATCGGCTCGATGATGGCGCTGGAAGCCATAAAGCTGATCACCGGGGCGGGGGAGCCGCTCAGCGGCCGGATGATGATCTACGACGCCTTGTCGGCGGAGACGCGCACCGTGAAGGTGGGGCCAGACCCGGCGTGTCCGGTCTGCGGGACGGCTTAGGATCGGCCCCGCCGCACCCTAAAGCTCTGCTCCACCAGGTCCGCCCGGCCGAAGATGGTCATGAAGGCGATGTCGGCGGCGTCCAGGCCCGTGGCGATGCGGACCAAGCCATCGACCGGCGCCTTGCCCGTGGGTTCGACCAGGCGCCAGCGGCCGCCGACATAGACCTCGGCGACGGCGTGCAGGTCGGCGGGTTTCAGCTTCCAGGCATAGGCGCTGACCGCCCGCGCCGGGAGGTCGGCAGCGCGGAACAGGCTGATGGCCAGGTGGGCGAAATCGCGGCAGACCCCCGCCCGGTCGACGAAGGTGTCGAGGGCGGTGGTGGCGGCGTCGCTGACGCCTGACTTATAGTCCAGGTGCGAGGCGATCCAGTCGAGGATGGCGATGACCTTGTCGCCGCCGGAATGCCGCGCGAATTCCCGCTCGACGAAGGCTTCGAAGCGGTCGGAGGGGCAGTAGCGGCTGCCGCGCAGATAGCGCAGGGCCTCGGCCGGCAGGTCGCGGATGGCGGAGGCGGCGGCGCCGGAAAGGTCACGCTCGCGGGACAGCACCTCGACCGCCGCGGCATAGGCGATCGCCACCTCGCCCTGCGCCTGGAAGACGATGCGCCGCTCTCCGGTGACCGAGTCGTCCAGCCGGGCGATCTCGACGGAGGGGCTGATGGTCAGGTGTTCGGCATGGACGGCCTGATCCGGGCCGCGGGCGGCTTCGAGCAGCAGCAGAACCTCGCAGGATTGCGCGAAGTGATAGGTGAGCCGGGCGTCGACGTTGAGGCGCATCGCCGCTCAACGCGGCGCGGGGGAGAAGCGTTGCGGTATCAGGCGCCGCCTACCTCAAATACTCGTCCAGGAAGTCGACGATCCATTTCAGGACCTTTTCCTGATCGTCCTTGTTGCTGGGGCCGTGGCCCATGTACTGAATCTCGCGGTGTTCGCAGCGCACCTTGCCGCGCAGGGCCCTGGCCATGATCCGCGACTGCTCGGGATAGACGGTCTCGTCGACGCCCCCATGGATGAGCAGCACCGGCGCCTTGATCTTCGCCGCATGTTCCACGGGTGAGGCCGACTTCAAAAGAGCCGCGTCGGCCACCGGATCGCCGATGGTCTTGACCCAGTATTTGTAGGACGGCGTCTCCACCCCCTCCCGGCGCTCCCGGACCAGCATTTGCGGCAGGTCGGCGACCCCGCACAGCGACACCGCCGCCTTGTAGAGGGTGGGATTGCGCGCCGCGCCCATCAGGGCCGCATAGCCGCCGAAGCTCGCGCCGCAGATGGCGATGCGCTGCTTGTCGATCTTGGGGGAGGCCAGGACCTGCTGGACGCATTCCTCGATATCAAGCTGCAGGCGGCCGTTCCACTCGCGCCGTCCCGCGTCGGCGAAGGCTTTGCCATAGCCGCCGGAGCCGCGGAAGTTGGGCTGCAGGACGAACCAGCCCTTGGCGGCCAGGGCCTGGGCGTAGGTGTCGAAGCCGAGTGAATCGCGCGCCTCGGGCCCCCCGTGGGGCATGACGACCATGGGCCGGGGGCCCTCTGCCGAGGCCAGCGGTATTGTCAGGTAAGCGCGAATGGAGACCCCGTCCGACATCTTTAGGCTCAGGGTCTGGATCGGGGCCAGCCGCTCAGAGGGAAGCCAGGGGCGCGCATCGCCCAGCAGGCCGACGGCGGCGCGGTCCCGGTCGAAAAAGATCCAGGTCTCGGGATTGCGCGGGCCATCCAGGGCCGCCACCATCCGCTTGCGATCGGCGGAGATGTCGCGGATCCGGACGCTGCAGTCCCTGAAGTTGTTGCACAGGGTCGCCAGGTCGGCGGCCAGGGCGCGGTCGGGAGCATCGTACAGGATGGCGTCATCGATATAGGTGGCGGCGACGTACTTGCCGCCGGAATCGAGCAGGCAGCCGTCGACATCCCAGCGCTGGTTCGAAACGACGCCTGTCCAGGACAGCGTATTGAGGTCGTACTTGTTCAGGGTGCGGAAATTGTCGCCCTCGGTGAAGGCCGCGATCAGCATGACGCCGGGTTCGTCCGTTTCGGCCAGGACCTCGAAGTCGTGCTTTCCCATATCCTGGACGCTGTATCGGGTGACGAGCTTCCACTCGCGGGCGCCTTCGGGCCGGGCGTAAACATTGGCGATCTTGCCATCGAAGGAAAGGTCGGTGCGGATCACCGCCTTGCCGTTCTGGATCCCCCAGCTGACGGTGTGGGGCTTGTCGGCGACGTCCACGCGCTCGCCCGAACCGGTGAGGACATTCACCCGGTAGAGGGCCCGCAGGCCATCGTCACGTTCAATCAGGGAAATGAGAATGTGGTCGGAATCGTCCGGCAGCAGGCTGACGACGTCGCCATGGTCGGTGTTGTTGTAGGTGATCTTGGACGACCCCCTTTCCAACAGATATTTGATGGTCGCCCCGTCCCGGGTGGCGACCGCCAGGCGCCGTGCATTGTAAATACCGGAGAGCTGAATGACCCAAAGCAGCAGCCGGTCGTTGTTTACCCAGGCGATCTTTTCCACGAGGATGGAGCCGAGCTTGAAGGTCTCTTCTTTCTCGAGGTCGTCCGCCGAGCGGAAGGTGATAAAGGCGACGCGTTTCTCCCCCGTCTCGTTTCGCACATCATCCTCGACCGTCTGGCGGAGCAGGGCGATGGTCTTTCCGTCCGGCGACATGGCGCAGTCAACCAGGGTGGGAGTCCGCAGAATCTCGTCCAGGGTGGGCGGCGCGGCGGCGGCCTTGGCCTTGAGCGGGATCATGACCAGGGGCGCGGCGGCGCCGGCTGTGACAACTCCACGGCGCGTAAGCATCTGAAAACCCCCCGGTTACCGTCCGGAAGTTGCGGCGATCACCGGCTGCCCGTCAAGCGAAAGTTGGGGCGCCTACAGCATCGCCGGGATGACGCGGTCCGGGGGCCGGTGGCCGTCCATGAAGGTCTTGATGTTGATGATGACCTTTTCGCCCATGTCGATGCGGCCCTCGACCGTGGCCGAGCCCATGTGGGGCAGGAGCACGACGTTGGGGAGCTTGAGGAGCTTGGGGTTGATGGCCGGCTCGTGCTCGTAGACGTCCAGGCCCGCGCCGGCGATCTCGCCGCGGGCCAGCATGTTGGCGAGCGCCGCTTCGTCGATGACCTCGCCGCGGGCGGTGTTGACGACGATGGCGTGGGGTTGGAGCAGTTTGAGGCGGCGGGCGCTGAGCAGGTGATAGGTGGCCGGCGTATGAGGACAGTTGACGCTGATCAGGTCCATGCGGGCCAGCATCTGGTCGAGGCTTTCCCAATAGGTCGCGCCCAGTTCTTCCTCGATGCGCGGGGAAACGGGCTTTCTGTTGTGGTAGTGGATCTGCAGGCCGAAGGCGGCGGCGCGGCGGGCGACCGCCTGGCCGATGCGGCCCATGCCGACGATCCCTAAGCGCTTGCCCCAGATCCGGCGGCCCAGCATCCAGGTCGGCGACCAGCCGTGGAAGCCGCCGTTCTGCACGACGGTGGCGCCCTCGACGACCCGGCGGGCGGAGTCGAGGATCAGCGCCATGGTCATGTCGGCGGTGTCTTCGGTGAGCACGCCCGGAGTGTTGGTGACGATGATGCCGCGCGCATTGGCGGTGGCCACATCGATGTTGTCGACGCCGGCTCCGAAGTTGGCGATTAACTTCAGGTTAACCCCGGCGCGCGTGAGGATGCGGCTGTCGAGCTTGTCGGTGATGGTCGGCACCAGGACCTCGGCGCGGGAGACCGCGTCCAGGAGCTGTTCAGGACCCATGGGCTTGTCTTCGATATTGAGCTCGGTGTCGAAGAGCTCACGCATACGGGTTTCGACCGCGTCCGGGAGCTTGCGGGTGACAACGACTTTCGGCTTGCGGACGGCCATGGGCTTGGGCTGATACTTCCTGGGTGCGGCAAGGGCCCTTTGTTTCGGGGCCGTGGTTTTGACACCCTGTAGCAAAGGGGGTGGGCGGGGCCAAGGCTAAGCGCCCAAGGATCGGACGGGAAGCTGCGAATGTTCAGTAACAAGGCCGCCCCTGCATTCGCGCTGACCCTTGCCGCGCTCTGCGCCGCAGCGTGCGAGCGGGGCGGCGAGGAGCGGGTCCAGTCCAACCCGTCGGGGTTCAAGGTGCCGCGCTATGTCTCCCTGGGCTCGAACGAGATCAACGGCCGGGCGGGGCCCAGCGAAGACCATCCGATCCTGTGGACCTATACGGCCAAGGGATTGCCGGTGCAGGTGGTGGCGGAAAACGAGGACTGGCGACGAATCTGCGACCCCGAAGGCGGGCTTTCCTGGGTCAAGCGCAGCCTCATCGACGGCGAGCGGCGGGTGATGCGCCTGAAGACCGAGCGCCTGGCGGTGCGGCGCAGGCCGGCGAACGATGCCCCGGCGGTCGCCTATCTCAACCCGCGGGCGGTGGCCGCGCTCGATCACTGCGATAAGGGATGGTGCAGGATCACCGTCGGCGAGGAAGAAGGCTGGACGCCCGAGAGCGAGGTTTGGGGAACCGCTCCCGCCCCCCAATGCCGGGGTCCCACGGGCATGACCCGGGGCGCCGCCGCGGCGCCCCGCGGTTGAGCGCGGGCCGAAGGACTGCTACCCCGGTCGCAACGACGCTGCATTGCGAGCCCGGATGACCGTTAAGAACAGCTATGTCTATGAGGACCTGATCGCCTGCGCCAAGGGCGAGATGTTCGGGCCGGGCAACCCGCAGCTCCCCATGCCGCCGATGCTGATGCTGACCCGGATCACGGCCATCACCGATGAGGGCGGCGCCCACGGCAAGGGCTATATCGAAGCCGAGTTCGAGATCACTCCGGACCTGTGGTTCTTTGCCTGCCACTTCATCGGCGACCCGGTCATGCCGGGATGCCTGGGGCTGGACGCCCTGTGGCAACTGGTGGGCTTTTTCTTAGGGTGGAAAGGCGGCCAGGGCCGCGGCCGGGCGCTGGGCGTCGGCGAAGTGAAGTTTACCGGCCAGATCATGCCGGAGAACAAACTGGTCAGCTACAGGATCGATCTGAAGCGCGTCATCAACCGCAGCCTGGTCATGGGCGTGGGCGACGGCGTCGTATTGGTCGACGGAAACCCCATCTATCAGGCCAACGACCTTAGGGTCGGCCTGTTCAAAGCGTGAAAGAGGAAGTCTGAGATGCGCCGCGTCGCGGTTACTGGGATCGGCATTGTCTCGTCGATCGGAAATAATGCGGCTGAGGTCACGGAGTCGCTGCGGCATGCGCGTTCGGGCGTCGCCTTCGCGCCCACCTATGCGGAACTGGGCTTCAAGTGCCAGGTCGAGGCCGCGCCCAAGATCAATTGGGAAGAGCTGGTCGACCGGCGCGCGGCGCGGTTCATCAATGCCGGCGTGGCCTATGGCCACATCTCCATGGAACAGGCGATCGCCGACAGCGGCCTGTCCGAAGCGGAGATCTCAAACGAGCGCACCGGCCTGATCGTCGGCTCTGGCGGGCCTTCGACAGCGGCCATCGTCGCAGCGGCGGAGACGACCCGCGAAAAGGGGCCGCGCCGGATCGGACCGTTCGCGGTGCCCAAAGCCATGAGCTCGGGCCCCTCGGCGGCGCTTTCCACCTGGTTCAAGATCAAGGGGATCAACTATTCGATCAGCTCGGCCTGCGCGACATCCGCCCACTGCATCGGGGCGGCGGCCGAGCAGATCATCCTGGGCAAGCAGGACGTGATGTTCGCCGGCGGCTGCGAGGAGCTGGACTGGACGCTGTCGAACATGTTCGACGCCATGGGCGCCATGTCGAGCAAGTACAATGACACGCCGCAGAAGGCCTCCCGCGCCTATGACGCCGGCCGCGACGGCTTTGTCATCGCCGGCGGCGGCGGGGTGGTGGTCCTGGAAGACCTTGACCGGGCCAAGGCCAGGGGCGCCAAGATCTATGCCGAGATCACCGGCTATGCGGCCAATTCCGACGGCTACGACATGGTCGCGCCGTCGGGCGAGGGCGCGATCCGCTGCATGAGGCTCGCCTTGCAGGGCATGGGCGGCAAGGGCGTCGGCGAGATCGACTACCTCAATCCCCATGGCACCTCGACGCCGGTGGGCGACGAGAAGGAAACGGGCGCCATCCGCGAGGTGTTCGGCTCCAAGGCGCCGCTGATCAGCTCGACCAAGTCGCTGACGGGGCACAGCCTGGGGGCGGCGGGGGCGCAGGAGGCGATCTATTGCCTTCTGATGATGCAGGCGGGGTTTGCCTGCGAGAGCGCCAATATTGAAAACCTCGACCCGCTGTTCGCCGACCTGCCTATCCTGCGCGAGCGCAGGGACGTTGTCCTGAACACGGTGATGAGCAACAGTTTCGGCTTCGGCGGGACGAACGCCTCGCTGATCATGAGCCGGGTTTAGACCGGCGCTTCAATCTCGACCCGCAGGCCCTTGGCGGCGCCCCCGATGGTGACCTGACCGCCGACCTTTTCCAGTCGCGTCCGCAGGCTGCCGAGGCCGACGCCCTTGCCAGGCTGGGGGGCGAGGCCCTTGCCGTTGTCGCTGATGGCGATCGAGAGCCTATCCGGCGAAAACGCGACCCGGACCTCGACGCTGGTTGCGCCCGAGTGCTTGAGGACATTGCTGATCACCTCGCGGCAGGCCGAGCGCAGGTGGCGGTAGACGCCATGGCTGATGGCCCGCTCGGGCGGATCGTCGCGGACCGGCCAGTCCAGGGCGATCCCCGCATCCTCCAGCCGCTCGGCGGTCTCGCGGCGCAGGTCCGCGAAGAGGCGGGTCAGGGTGGTGTCCTGGCCAACCAGATCGGCCACCAGGGTGCGCATGTCAGCCAGGGCGGTGCGCACGTCGCTGCGGACGGCTTCGGTATCGGGCCGGTGCAGGCTGGAGAGCAGGCGGGCGCCGACATCGTCGTGCAGGTCGCGGGCGATGCGGCCGCGCTCTTCGAGGACGCCGCGGCGGTAGGAATCGCGGGCGCTCTCGGCGCGGACCATGAAGCTGGTCAGTTCGCGGACCAGGGCCAGGTGCTCGGTGTTGAACAGGCGCCGGCCGCCGTTTCGATAGCGCAGCACCAGCGGCCCTTCGCCCGCGGCGGCGGGGGCGATCAGTTCCAGGCCATGCGCCGCCAGGGCCGGGACGGGATGGTGGCCCGCCGCGCCCTCAATCTGCAAAGGCTGGAACAGCTGGTCCAGCATCCCGCGCCAGGCCGCGCGCCGCGCCTCCGGATCCGAGGTGAAGGCCACCTCCGCAGCCTGCTGGAAGAGGGCCGAATCGACAGGCGCGACCTTGCCGGCGAAGGCCCGCCACAGGACGTCCCGCAGGGGGATGTAAAGCACGGCGATCAGCGCGATGGAAAAGCCAAGCGCGGTGCGGGGTTGGATCTGCAGGAGGAGGACGAGCACGGCGTCAAAGACCAGCAGCGCCGCCGCGGCGATGGCGATCGCCAGCACCTGGTAGGACCAGCGGTCGAGGTCAAACAGGCGGTAGCGCCCGACCCCCGCCGCGACACCGACATAACTGAACAGGACGGGAATAATGATCAGGCTACTGGGGGCGATCTGGGGGCCGCCGCCAAGCCGCGGGGCAACGAAGACGGCGACCCCGACCGAAGACCCTACAAGGATGGCCAGGCCGAACCAGCCGAGGATCGCCCGGGCGACAGGGTCATTCCGCGAGGCGCGCCACTGCGCCAGGCCCAAGGCCACCGCCGCGAGGAAGGAGACCAGGATGGTGGGGAACACAAGCTTCAGCCCGAAGTAGGCGGGTCCAAGGGCGCCGGCCGCGACAAAAACGGCGGGTATGGCCAGATGGATGAGCCTTGGGCGGATGAGTTGGGTCGGGAAGCACATGAACACCGCGGCGGTGGTCCAGAAGTTCATCTCCGAGGCCAGGAAGTTGACGATCGTGACGCCCCACAGGATCGCGCCGTCGGCGGCCGGACCCTTGCCCTGCCAGATGGCCGTGGTGTGCAACATGACCAGCAGACAGACCCCGGACGCGCCGTAGCATCGCGCGGCCCAGTCTCCAGGCCGAAGCGCCCAAAGCCAGGCGCCGATCAACCAGGGAATTAGCCCGGCCCCCAGCAGCACCCAGACGTCGAACCCGAGGGTGGTGACGGACCGGGGCTTTGGTCTGAGCTGCAACATGAGCGGCCGCTCGGTGGTCGTCGTCTCCAGCCGGATCGCTCCCGCCTGCGCCATCGCTCGCAGCTCAGTCCGGGCCTGGTACCAGGGTCCAAGCTCTGAGGGGGGCCCGATTGGAATAAACATGGCGCGAAGTTCGCCGGCGGGCAGAACGACCAGGGCGTCGCCCCGGCTGAACCGAACCAGGGCGCCGCTGGGCAACTGCGCGATCGGTTTTCCGGACCGCGACTGGAGCTCCACCTGGTTTGTGCCTTGGCCGGTTTCGAACCGCACCCCAAGATCGGGGGAGCGGCAGATGATCCACACGCTGAGCAGGACCGCCGCCGCGGCCAGGTGGATGGCCACGAGCAGGACGGCGGTGGGTGAGCGCAGGGTGAGCACGCAGGGACTATAGCGGAGCTACCTCAACCGTGACCAACGGGAACGGGCGAGGGGGACCACGAAGCGGTGGAGGAGGCGGGCCCCAGACACCGGCGCTTGCCGCTCGCCCCCTCCACCCCGCTTCGCTGCGCTACGCGCGGTCCCCCTCCCGCCGCAGCGCTTCGCTTGCGGGGGAGGTCGTATCCGGTCAAAACACGGCAACGAACGAGGAGACGTGACGATGGCCGACGAATGGTCCTTCCCCAAGGGCGAGCTGATGAAAGGCAAAAAGGGCCTGGTCATGGGGGTGGCGAACCACAACTCCATCGCCTGGGGGATCGCGAGCCAGCTCGCCGCCCAGGGGGCGGAGATGGCCTTCACCTATCTGGGCGAGGGGCTGGAGCGGCGGGTCAGGCCGCTGGGCGAAAGCATCGGGGTCAAGAGCTTCATCTCCTGCGACGTGGCCGATGACGCCTCGATGGATGCGGCGTTTGCTGAGGTCGAGAAGGACTTGGGGACGCTGGATTTCGTGCTGCACTCCATCGCCTTCGCCAACAAGGACGAGCTCAAGGGCTCCTTTGTCGAGAACACCACGCGGGAGGGGTTCCTGACCGCCATGAACATCTCGGCCTTCAGCTTCGTCGACGTGGCCAAGCGGGCCTCGAAGCTGATGCCGAACGGCGGGGCGATGGTGTCGATGACCTATCTGGGCTCGGAGCGCGTCATCCCCAACTACAACACCATGGGCGTCGCCAAGGCGGCCCTGGAAGCGGCGACGCGCTATATCGCGCGGGACCTCGGTCCCAAGGGCATCCGCGTCAACGCCATTTCCGCCGGCGCCATGCGCACCCTGTCGCTCGCCGGTATCAGTGGCGGCCGGGGCATGATCGCCCAGGGCCGGGCGTTCTCGGCCCTGAAGGAAGACACGAGCATGGAGGGCGTCGCCGGCGCGGCGCTGTGGCTGCTGAGCGACCTTGGGCGGTCGACGACAGGGGAGGTGGTGCATGTGGATGCGGGCTTCCACATGATCGGCATGGCGGAAGGGGAAGCGGAGCAATAGCCGTCACCCCCGGACTTGTTCCGGGGGCCGGAAGTTGGCTCAGGCTGTGCGTTTGAACGCTATCGCGATCTGAGCGGCGTCACGTCTGGCCCCCGGAACACGTCCGGGGGTGACGGGCTACATCGTCACAACCACCTTGCCCATGGCCTTGCGGCTGGTCAGGTGGCGGATGGCGTCGGCGCCTTGCTCCAGAGAGAAGGTCTCGGAGACGTAGGGCTTGATCTTGCCGGCGGTGTAGAGGTCGAACAGCTCTTTCACGTTCTGGCGGTGGACGTCGGGCTCGCGGGCGACGTGGGCGCCCCAGAAGACGCCGGCGACGTCGGCATTCTTCAGGAGGGTGAGGTTCAGGGGCAGGGCCGGGATGCCGGCCGGGAAGCCGATCACCAAAAAGCGGCCTTCCCAGGCGATGCAGCGGAAGGCGGCTTCGGCATAGTCGCCGCCGACGCCGTCATAGATGAGGTCCGCGCCATTGGGGCCGACGGCTTCCTTGAAGAGGCCCGCCAGTTCCTTCTTGCCGTCCTTGTCGAAGGGGCCCGACGGATAGACGACGCCGGATTCCGCGCCGTGCTTGATGGCCAGGTCGACCTTTTCCTGGCTGGAAGCCGCGGCCACAACCTTGGCCCCCATGGCCTTGCCCAGTTCCACGGCCGCGAGGCCCACGCCGCCGGCCGCGCCGAGCACCAGGACCACATGGCCGGGCTTCAGATGGCCGCGCTGCTTGAGGCCATAATAGCTGGTGCCATAGGTGAGGATGAAGGCGCTGGCCTCGTCGAAGGGCATGGCGTCCGGGATCTGGATGATCCGCGACTGGTCGACGACCACCTCTTCGCTCATGCCGCCATGGCCGGTGTTGGCGATGACCCGGTCGCCGGGCTTGGCGGAGGTGACGCCCTCGCCGACTTCCTTGACCACGCCCGCGATCTCGCTGCCCGGCGCGAAGGGGCGCTGGGGTTTGAACTGGTACTTGTCCTCGATGATCAGGCTGTCGGGGAAATTGACGCCGCAAGCCTTCACCGTGACCACCACCTGGCCGGGGCCGGCGACGGGCGAAGGCACCTCGGTCAGCACCAGGGTTTCCGGCCCGCCGGGGGCGTTGCTGAGCAGCGCTTTCATGGATGTCTCCCTAACTTTGGGAGGGGGATAGCGGACGACGAAGCGCGGCGAAACCCCACTTGGAGGCTGGAGGCGGCCAAGAAACCCTCTCCGCACGCGGGACGCCAAACGTCGCGAGGTCGCTTGAGCGACCGAAGCGGGGTGAGGGGGCGCGCTGGGGTCCGGGGAACAGCGGGCCGGAGGGCTGGCGCGAACTCATTTGAGTTCGGTGCGCCCCCTCACCCGGCTCGGCGCGCTTGCCGCGCGCGCCTCACCACCCTCTCCCGCGTGCGGAGAGGGTATGCGATGGTGTGCCGGTGAATGACCCCAGCCTGATCATCTATGACGGCGAGTGCGTGCTGTGCGCCAACTATGTGCGCTACGCCCGGCTGAAAGAGGCGGTGGGGCCGATCGAACTGCTCGACGCTCGGTCCGGCGATCCCAGGCTGAAGGGCTATTGGGACCAGGGCTACGACCTCGACCAGGGCATGCTCTTCGTCCATCGCGGTCAGGCTTATTTCGGCTCGGATGCGGTGCATGTGCTGGCGACGCTCTCCAGCGGGAGCGGCCTGTTCAACCGGGTGAACGCTAAGCTCTTCGCGTCCCCGAAGGTGGCGAAGGCGGCCTATCCGTTCCTGAAGTTTGGGCGGACCCTGAGCCTGGTTTTGCGCGGGCGGGGGCGGTTGAGCGCCGCCGATCTGGCTTAGGTCGGCGGGCCTTCACTCGTCCAACAGGGGGCGAGCGCGGTCAGTGTTTCTTTCGTCCACCGTTCGAGGCTGGAGCCATTGGCGCCCTTGAGCTCGACTGGCCCAGAAACATCTTCCCACAGCCATCCTTCCGCATCCCGAATGTAGGGGGTCCGCCCATAGGCGAAGAGGCGATAGGATGTGCCGTCGAAAGTGTTCATCAGCCTCTCCTCTTCCTTCGGGTCTCGTGGCCGAAAGTTCACACGAGGCGCCGAGATTTGCTCAACGGTTTTGAGCGCCTCGCTCACAGCCGGACAGGATGATGCGTCGGCCCAGCGGGGTGGATCAGGCAGGTCAGGCCAACCCTGGTTCAGGCGCATGGCATACACCCAGTCGTTCCCCACCATCCGGCGGTGGAGGCTCAACACTTGCCATCCGAAGCCGCCAGTAGGCTCCACGGCCACGATCAGGGCCGAGCCAGGGCTGCGCTGAAGGTCAGCGATTAGAGAGGCGACCATCTCTCGTTGCATTTGTTCGACCTGTTCCGCGCTGAAACGGCGGTAGTAATCGATCGTCCGGCCTTGGGCGGCGCAGGACGAAATCAGGGTGGCCAGCAGCAGGGCGATTGCGCGCTTCATTGGCGTATCCCCATGGCTCCCACGATAAGCCTAGCGCCACCTGCCATCTCTCCTCAATGGCTTTTCAAGGCATTCGCGCCTATGTGGACGGCGAAATGACCAGCCTGGACCTGACCCGCAAAGTCGATACGCCGCCCAAGCCCGTCAACCTCGGCGGGCTGACGCGTGAGCAACTTCGGGCGGCCATGGTCGAGGGCGAGGTCTGTGCGCCGGAGAAGGCCAAGATGCGGGCCAACCAGCTTTGGCGCTGGATCCACCATTTCGGGGCGACCTCGTTCGATGTCATGACCGACATCGACAAGGCAACGCGGGCCAAACTGTCGGAACGCTATGAGGTCGGGCGGCCCGAGGTGGTCGAGCGGCAGGTTTCCAAGGATGGGACCCGCAAGTGGCTGATCCGCACCGCGCCGGGGATCGAGATCGAGACGGTCTATATTCCGGATGTGGGCCGGGCGGGGGCGCTTTGCGTGTCGAGCCAGGTGGGCTGCACGCTCAACTGCACCTTCTGCCATACGGGCACCCAGGCCCTGGTGCGCAACCTGACCGCGGCGGAGATCATCGCCCAGGTGCAGGTGGCCAAGGATGACCTGGGCGAATGGCCGACGGACAAGGACAACCGCCTGCTCTCCAACGTCGTCTTCATGGGCATGGGTGAGCCGCTCTATAATCTCGATGCGGTGGCTGACGCCCTGGAGGTGATCGCCGATGACCAGGGAATCAACCTGTCGCGCCGCCGGATCACGGTTTCCACGAGCGGCGTCGTTCCCGAACTGAAGGCGCTGGGCGAGCGCACCGGGGCCATGCTGGCCATCAGCCTGCACGCGGTCAATGACGAGCTGCGCAACCAGCTGGTGCCGCTGAACAAGAAATACCCGATCGCGGAGCTTCTCCAGGCGATCCGCGACTATCCGGGGCTTTCCAATGCCCGGCGCGTGACCTTCGAATACGTCATGCTCAAGGGGGTGAACGACAGCCCGGCGGACGCGCGGATGCTGGTTTCCCTCCTCAAGGGCATCCCCGCCAAGATCAATCTGATCCCCTTCAATCCCTGGCCGGGATCGCCGTACGAGTGCTCCAGCTGGTCGACGATCGAGGCCTTCGCGGCGATCATCAACAAGGCGGGGTATGCTTCGCCGATCCGCACTCCACGCGGGCGCGATATTCTCGCGGCATGCGGGCAACTGAAGTCCGAGAGCGAGAAGTTGCGGGCCTCGGCTCGCCGTAAACTTGCTTAAGACCGCCTAGCCCGCGATAAGGCGACGCCCGGCGGACACGTCGGGCGCGGGTGGGAGCGCGATGCCTTTTTCCAGTCCTGAGCTGCAGGCGTTCTCGGCGGGATTTCCCGTCGCGCTGTTGCATGCCCTGGCGACGCTGGGCCTGTTCATCGCGGGGGCGGCGATCTACGCCATGCTCACCCCCTACAAGGACGTGCAGCTGATCCGTGACGGCAACTCGGCGGCGGCCCTGTCGCTGGGCGGGGCGCTGCTGTCCCTGGCCATCCCGCTCGCCGCGTCGCTGATGGCGTCCGGGTCGGTGATCGAGCTGGGCGTCTGGGGCGGGTCGGTGGTCATCGTGCAGCTCTTGGCCACGCGCCTGGTGGACATCGCGCTCAAGGGATTGCCCGAGCGTATCGTGGAGGGCGAGGTCCCCGCGGCCGCTTTGCTGGTCTCCGCCAAGCTCTCGGTCTCGATCATCCTGGCGGCGGCGGTCGCGGGCTGACCGGGGGATGGCGATCCGCCTCCCAGACTGGCTGATTTATCTGGCTTCGGCCGGGGCGGTGCTTGGCCTCGCCGCCCTTCGCTATGAGGACGCCGGCGCGCCGCCGCCGCCGCCTCCCGTGCCGGGGGCCGCCGATGTGCCCCTGCCGGCGAACCTGCCCTTCGACCGCTCGCATATCGTCAAGGTTCCCAGGCGCGCGCGGGTGATCGGCACCGCCTTCAGCGTCTCCGCCGACGGGGTCTGGCTGACGGCGGGCGAGGCGGCCCATCGCTGCCGCCGGCCGGTGATCGTCATCGCCGAGGGGCGGGGGATCGAAGCCGGGGTGGAGATCGTCGACGAGAGCGGGGTCATGGTGCTGACCACCGTCGGCGGCGCCCCGCCGATCGCCATCGCGCCCCGCCCGAAACTGAATGCCGGACGGCGGGTCTTCGTGGCCGGTTATCCCATGGGCCGCGCGGGCGAGGCCACCGGGCGGCTGATCGGCGAGATCGATCACGACGAGGCCAAGGCGCTCAACTTCGCCGAATCCGGCCGGACCAAGGGGATCGGCGCCTCCCTGGAGGGGCTGGCCGGATCGCCTGTCCTTGGGGCTGACGGCCGGGCGGTCGGGGTGCTGCTGGCCGATAGCCCCAGGCGCGGGACCCTGGTGGTTTCGACCCCGGAGGCCATGGCGCTGGCCGTCGCCAAGTCCCGAACCACGGCCCAGACCGCGCCGATGGGCGACCCGATCACCCTGGACAACTACTACCGCCTGGCGGACGCGCTCAGGCGGGATCTGTCGGTGGCGCCGCTCCGGTGTTTGCGGCGGTAGCTACCTCCCCCGCGAAGCG
>DGYN01000120.1:30772-45795 GCA_002398405.1 Caulobacteraceae bacterium UBA5005 | reverse complement strand
GGGAGGGCTTACGGCGCCGGAAGAGTGGATCGCTGGACGGTGGCGGCGGTGGTTCATGGCCCTTTGCTTAGACCGTAAGCCCGCCCCCGGCCCCTCCCCTAGGGAGGGGAGAAGAGAAAGCGGCTGCCCTACGACCACGGCCCGCTGGGGCTCACCGGCACCGCCGTTCTGCGCGGCGCACGGGTGGGAGCGACCTTGCCGATCAGGGCCATGAGCTTGGCCACGCGGTTGCCCGTCGCCGGGTGGGTCGAGAACAGATTGTCCGCCCCCTGGCCTGACAGGGGATTGATGATGAAAAGGTGCGCCGCGGCCGGATTGCGCTCGGCCTGGTGGTTGCGGTAGCCGCCCCTTGCATAGGCCTCAATCTTCTGCAGGGCGGCGGCCAGGGCCTCTGGATCACCGCAAATCTCGGCGCCTTCGCGATCGGCCTCGTATTCACGGCCGCGGCTGATGGCCATCTGCACCAGGCCCGCGGCCAGCGGCGCCAGCAACATCAGGGCGATGGTCCCGATGATGCCGCCGGGGCGGTCGCGGTCGTTGCCGCCGAAGAACATGGCGAAGTTAGCCAGGGCGCCGATGGCGCCGGCGATGGTCGCGGTGACCGTCATGGTCAGGGTGTCGCGGTTTTTCACATGGGCTAGCTCATGGGCCATGACGCCCCTGATCTCACGCCGGTCCAGCATCTCCAGCAGGCCGATGGTCGCCGCCACCGCCGCATGCTGCGGATCGCGGCCGGTGGCAAAGGCGTTCGGCTGCTCGCTCTCGATAAGATAGACCTTGGGCCTGGGCAGTCCCGCCCGGTCGGCCAGTTCATGGACATCGGCGACATAGGTTCTGACCACCGAGCCCGGGTGGGTCTCGTCGACCTGTTTGGCGCCGTACATGGAAAGGACGATCTTGTCCGAATTCCAGTAGCTGATCAGGTTCATGCCGCCGGCGAAAACGATGGCGATCAGCATGCCGGTCGGCCCGCCGATCATATAGCCGATACCTACGAAAAGCGCGGTGAGCGCCGCCAGTAGGGTGAAGGTGCGCAGATGGTTTTTCATGCGCCCTATGTGGGAGCGCAAACCCTTGCCCACAAGAGCATTACGCCCCGTTCCTAGGCGACGTTGCGGCGCGGTTCCGGGCGGGACTGGAAGGCGTCAGAGGCCTTGCGCAAATAGGCGTCCATCTGCTCGCCCGGCATGGGCCTTGCGAACCAGTAGCCCTGCATCCGGTGGCAGCCGATGGCGCGAAGCTGGATGGCGTGGGCTTCGTCCTCGACACCCTCGGCGATCATCGAGAGACCCAGCGCCCGGGTAGTCTGGGCCAGCAGCCGCACCAGGGCGGTCATGCGCTCGTCGACTCCTATGTCCTGGGTGAGGGACCGGTCGATCTTCACCGTCGAGATCGGCAGCTGCATCAGCGCCCGCAAGTTCGAATAGCCGATGCCGAAATCGTCCAGGGCGACTCGCACGCCCCTGGTCGCCAGCCGCTCGATGTGGCTGCGGGCCAGGTCCATGTCCTGCAGCAGAAAGGTCTCGGTGATCTCGACCACCAGGGCCTTGGGCGGAAAGCCGGTCTTGTCTATGCGCTGGATCAGGTTGTCGGCGAAGTTCACGTCCACCAGTTCGCGGGGCGAGACGTTGCAGGCCATGGATGCGATCAGGCCTTCCTCGACCCACTTGCCGGCGATGGCGCAGGCCTGTTCGAATACCGATGCGTCGATCTCGCCGATGATGTCGAGCTCTTCGGCCACGGGGATGAACTTGTCGGGGAAGATCAATCCCTCGCGCGGATGGTTCCAGCGGGCCAGGCTCTCGACCCCGACCACGCGGCCGGAGTTGGCGTCCACTACCGGCTGGAACCAGGGAACGATTTCGCCGCGGCCGGCGGCCAGGCGCAGGTCGGCTTCCAGGCGGCGGCGATGTTCGCCCTCCAGGCGCAGGGCCTCGTCGAACATGGAATGCTGGCCGCGGCCGGCGTTCTTGGCGCGATAAAGGGCCATGTCGGCGAAACGCTGCAGCTCGCCCGCGTCGGCGGCATGGTTGGGATAGAGGGCGACGCCGATCGAGGCGCCGGGGGAAAGGGCGCGGCCCATGACCCGCATCGGCTTCATCAGGGTCGCGAGCAGGCGGTCGGCAAGTTGGGTCTTTTCCGAGCCGTCGGCGGCCATCTCGGCGATCACCGCGAACTCATCGCCGCCCAGGCGGGCCACCAGATCGCCGCCGCGGGCGCTCTCCAGAAGGCGCACGCCGACTTCCTGCAAGATCAGATCGCCGGCCTCATGGCCAAGGGTGTCGTTGACCTCCTTGAAGCCGTCGAGGTCGATCAGATAGAGGCCGACGGCCGTGCCGAAGCGGTGCGAGGCCGAAAGCTTTTCGGTGAGGCCGGAGTGGAAGGCGCCGCGGTTCAGCAGCCCAGTGAGCGCATCGGTGCGCCCCACATGCATCACCCTGGCCCGTTCGCCTTCCAGCTCATCGACCCGCGCGGCGAGGGTGTCGCTCATCATCTGCAGGGAGAGATTGGCCTCATAGAGCTCGCGGGTCTTGGCCTCTGCCTCGGCGCGCGCGATCCGCTCGGCCTCGATAAGGCGCTGCAGGTCTTCGGCGGACGGGGCGTTCTGGTCGCTCATGGCTGGTCAGGCAGCGCTCTTGTGAGCGGTGAGATGATCTTTGAAGACGCCCGTCATGGCCCAGTCCTTGAAACTCCCTGGAGAACCTACCCCGGTAAAGCGAACCCAAGGTTAAAACCGCAGAACCTTGTTCACCGGGATTTCCCCTTGCGCCAAAAGCGATCTAAGGGGACGGCCATGCACGCGAGGGCCCTTGTCAAGACGTCCTGGACCGACCCGGTCGCGGTTGCGAACGCCCACGCGGCGACGCCCTTTTGCCTGGCCCTGTTGTCGGGCGGGGAGGGGCCGGCGGCCCGCTGGTCGTATTTGGCTCTGGACCCGGATGCCCATCTGATCCTCGCGCCAGATGATGGGCGCGATCCCTTCACCGCCTTGGCGGACCTTCTGGGCCCCCCGCTTCCCCGTCTCGCAGACGGTCCGCCGTTCCAGGGCGGCGTGGCCGGCCTGTGCGGCTATGGGCTTGGGGCGCGGGCCGAGGGTCTACGCCTCGCCGCCGCCGACTATCCTGATGCGGTCTTCGCGCGCTACGGCGCGGTGCTGGCCTTCGACCACCAGACCCGCGAGGTGATCGCCGTGGGCCGCGATCAGCAAGAGGCGGAGCGGGCGCTTTCCTGGCTGGCCGCGCCGGCCGGCGTGATCGCCAAGGGGCCGCTGTCGCTGGACTTCAGTTCGCGGGACGGCGAGTCCCATGAGCGCGCGGTCGCCGACGTGGTTGGCCGCATCGGCGCTGGCGAGATCTTTCAGGCTAATATCGCCCGGGTCTGGCGGGGCAATCTCGCGGAAAACGCACAGCCCTTCGACCTCGCCGCGCGGCTCTATTCCCAGAGCCCCGCGCCCTTTGCCGCCTACTTCCGTTTCGAGAACCGGGCCCTGGTCTCAAACTCGCCGGAGCGGTTTCTGCAGGTCGAGGGCCGTCGCATTGAGAGCCGGCCGATCAAGGGGACGGCGCCCCGCAGCCCTGATCCCGCCGAGGATGCGCGCCTGGCCCAAGCGCTTCTGGCGTCGGCCAAGGATCGGGCGGAAAACCTGATGATCGTCGACCTAATGCGCAACGATCTCTCCCGCGTCTGCCTGCCGGGGGAGGTGGAGACGCCGGAGCTTTTTCGCATCGAGACCTTCGCCAATGTCCATCATCTGGTCTCCACCGTGCGCGGAACCCTGGTGGAGGGCGCGGGCCCAGCCGATGTCCTGCGCGCCGCCTTTCCGCCCGGCTCGATCACCGGCGCTCCCAAGGTCCAGGCGATGAAGGTCATCGACGCGTTGGAACCGGCCAGGGGTCCCTTTTTTGGTTCTATATTCTGGGCGGGCTTCGATGGCGCCATGGACGCCAATGTCCTGATCCGCACTACGGCCTTTACTCGGACGCCCGATGGCTGGACCCTTGAGGCGCGGGCCGGCGGCGGCATCGTCGCCGACAGTGATCCCGTGGCTGAGCGGGCCGAGACCGAGGCCAAGATCGACGCGGTGCGATCGGCCTTGCTAGGGGACTTGAATGATTCCTGATGATGACCGCGGTTTCACCCTGGGCGACGGCCTCTTTGAGACGGTGCTCGCGGTGCACGGCCGCCTGATCGAATTTGAGGCCCATGTGGCGCGTCTCACCAAGGCCTGCGGAGAGATCGGCCTGCCGGCGCCCAGCCCTGCTCAGCTCGAAGAGGCGGCTCAGCGGGCGCTTGGCGATGCGGGCCTTTCCGGTGAGCGCGCCGCCGTGCGCCTGACCTGGAGCGCCGGGTCCGGCGGCCGCGGCCTTCCCCGCCCCGCGGTTCTCCTGCCGCGCCTGGTGGCGACCGCCGCAGCCTCGCAGCGGCCGGAGGGGGCCGCGACTCTGATCACCTCGAGCGTCTGCCGCAATGACGCCTCGCCCGCCTCAAGGCTAAAGACCCTGAGCTATATCGACAATGTCCTGGCCCGGCGGGAGGCGCAGGCGGCCGGCGCCGATGACGCCCTGATGCTCAACACAATGGGTCACGTTGCCTGCGCGAGCGTCGCCAATATCTTTTGGCTGCGGGGAGGTAGGCTCTTCACTCCGCCGGTCGCGGCGGGTGTCCTGCCGGGGATCGTCCGGGCTGAGACGATCGAGGCGGCCCAAACCTCCGGGATCGAGGTGATGGAAGACCTGGCCGGGCCGGAGGCGCTCTTCGAGGCCGAGGGGGTGTTCCTGACCAACAGCCTGATCGGGATCCGGCTCGTGGCCGCCCTCGACGGCCGGCCGCTCAATCAGCAGGCGCTGCAGGCCACCGAGTGGCTGCGGCGCGGCCGCAGATAGAAGGTCTTCACGAACGTCGGGTTGGTCTTGATGATCTGATTGGTGGGGCCGGTATATTCATAGGTCACCCGCGACATGATCAGGGTCTGGTTGGCGGCAATCAGGTCGGCAGGGACGTCGGCGTTGGCCACGGGGGCGTTCTTCGCGGGACAGGTGGCGCCGTTCTTGGCCCGGCTCCAGGCGACGGTTTTCACATTGCTGGCGTTGGAGGTGATGCTGACCACACAGATTTTCATCGTCGTGCCGGTGGTCGGGTAGGGCGTCATCAGGACTTCGGCCAGTTCGAAGACGTCGTCGATATTGCTTGGCGTCAGCGTCGTCGACTGGGCCAGCAAGTCGCCCACCGCCGAGGCGGCCCGGATGGTTTTGCGTTCGGCCATCATCACCTGAGTGGCTTCAGCCAGGCCGAAGTAGAACAGGATCATCACCGGCGCGATGAGGGCGAACTCCAGGGCCGAGACGCCGCGCTGGTCGCGTTTGAGAGCGCGCAGGAACTTGCTGAAGGGGCCCATCAGAAGGGCTCGTTGCGGAAGGATGTTGCGGAGGTCAGCAGGGTCTCGCCCGGCAGGCGCTCCAGGCCCTGGTTCATCAGGGGCATGAACAGGGTCCAGCGGTAGTAGGCGGTGATCACGATGATCGTCGACGGGCCGCCGGTCTCGAACTGCAGGGCGCCGGGATTGAAGGCGCCGTTCTGGATAGGGTTGGCGATGGCGACGTTCTGGAACTGGGCGGCGGTGCGCACGTCGAGCGACAGCTTCTGTTTGCAGTCGGCCTCCATGAAGCCCATGCCGTCGCAGACCGCGTCCCTGAACGCGACGCGGTTCAGTTCCTTCTGGGCGGCGTTGGCGTTTGCGGCGTTCTGGGTCTCGCCAGTGCGGATGCGACGGGTGGCCGTCGCCATGGAATTGTCCAGCGCCACCGAACCCATGAACAGGAAGCCCAACTCCATGATCCCGGCGAGAAGGCCTAGGAAAGGGATGGCGATGATGGCGAATTCCACGGCGGTCGCACCCCGCTCATTGCGCGTGAAGCGCAGCGGGAAAGACCGGAATCTGCGGGCAGGCTTATGGCTGGCCATGCGGCAAGCCTAGCGGATGGTTCCTAATCGAGGGTTTAAGCCGCGCCGTTTTCTACTGGCCGGTTGGCGCGGGCGCGGCGGCGGCCGGAGCGCGAGGACCCGACGGCGCGATCATCGACTGCGGGATCTGCATCTGCATCTGGATCGGCGGCGCCCCATCCTGGACCGCGCCAGGGGTGGCGGCCGACGACTGGCAGTAGGGTGAGCAGGCGTATTCCGCCGGCGTCGCGCCGCGATAGACCGTAACCCTCGATCCTGAATCGGCCGCCACGGTGATCTGGCCGTCGAATAGGGTGCGGCCGTTGACGTCCAGCACGACGACGTTAGTCACGCCCTGGCGCTTGCCGACGACCATGAGGGTGCGGCTGTCGATGGCCCGGACGTCCGCGATCTCGGTGTTGCCCACCACGACGTTGGCCGCAGCGCCGTTGATCGGAAGTCGCCGGCTCTGGTCCACGGGGACCGTCAGGCCGGCAGCCTGAGCGGCCATCGGCAGGAAGAGGGCGAGGACGGCGAGGGCGAGGACGGGGCGCATGGCGTTGGTCTCGGGTTCTAGGGTGATTGCCCCAAGTCTCGCAGGCGTTTGGTCAACAAAGACTGAATTTCGGCCTTCACATACGCGCGAGAATCATAATGTCCGCGAACCCCAGTATTGGCCGGGAAAAGGCGTCATGGTTAACGCACGCTAACGGTAAATAACTGTAAACCATAAAGTTTTTTGCAGAAAATGATCGATGTTTACTGGCCATTAAGCGCGGTCTGCGACCTTGGCCATGTTATCGGGGGCAAGCAGGCCGAAGGGGCTTGATCCTCCAACGTAAACTGCTTGCAACCTAAGGAGATCAAGCAATGTCGAAGTTCATGAATCGGTTCCTGAAGGACGAGTCGGGCGCCACGGCCATCGAATACGGCCTGATCGTCGCCCTCATCGCCGTCGTCATCGTTGCGATGGTCGGCTCGGTCGGTGAAAACCTCAACCTCGCCTTCGAGGAAGTGAACAACAAGCTGACCGACTAATCCTCGGCTAAAGCTTTGAGTTAGTTTCGGGCCCCGGTGGAAACGCCGGGGCCCGAAGTCTTTTTGGCCGCACCCTTCGCATCCGTTCCCTCAACGATTGGTTCACCGATCCGGGCCAGATTGGCCTTCTGATGCAAGCGCTCTCCCAAATCCTCCTGGCCGTCTTTCCCGCTCTGGTCATCGTGGCGGCTCTCAAGGACGCGACCAGCTTCACCATTCCGAACTGGATTTCGGGTCTTCTCATCCTCGCATTCTTCCCTGCCGCCTTTGCCGCTGGCCTGCCGCTCGGCGTTCTGGGCGTCAGCCTGGCGGTGGGCGCTGCCTGCCTTGTCGCCGGTATCGGCATGTTCGCCGCCGGCTGGATCGGAGGCGGGGACGCCAAGCTTTTCGCCGCGGCCGGCCTTTGGCTCGGAACCGGCGCCGCCATCCCCTTCATCATCTACACCGCTGTGGCCGGAGGGCTGCTCGCGGTCTTCTTGGTCAGCCTGCGCGCCGATTGGTCGCGGTCGGTGCTGCCGGCCGGTCCCCGTTGGGTCGAGCGCCTGCGCGCCCCCAAGGGTGAAGCGCCCTATGGCGTCGCCATCGCCGCGGGCGCCCTTTTGGCCTTTCCGCAGAGCGCGCTCTTCGCGATCGCCGCCGCCTAATCGCGGAAATCCCTTAAGGGGTTAGGCCCGCGTTAACTATGACCCGGCGATTGTCGGACCCGACGCCTAGAACGGGCGACCGTTCCGAACCTGCGCCTTGAAGGGCGAAGGCTGTCATTTTTCTCCGGAGGCCGCCCATGGGCGCCGCGCGTATCATCATCCTGTCGATCGCCCTGGTGGCGGCGGTCGGCCTGGCGGTCGTCATCCGCAACATGCTTGCGTCCGGCAATGAGCCCGTGGCGGTGGCCGAGGCCAAGGCCCCGGCGGTGCCGATGACCCGCGTCCTGGTGGCCAAGCGCAACCTGCCGGTCGGCACCCGTCTGCAGCCCGATGATGTTGGTTGGCAATCCTGGCCGGCCGAGGGGCTCAATCCCCTCTTCATCACCGACGGCTCGGCCCCCAAGACCGCGCCGGATACCGCCGTCGAGAAGGTGGCCGAAGGCGTCGAGAAGGCGGCCGAGGCGCTGGACGACAACGACGTGACCATCGATAGCCTGGTCGGCGCGGTGGTGCGCGAAGAGATTCTGCTCAACGAACCGGTGCAGCAGCGCAAGCTCGTGCGGGGCGGCGAGGGCGGCTATCTGGCCGTGGTTCTAAAGCCCGGCATGCGCGCTATCGGCATTCCGGTGAGCGAGGAAAGCGGCGCCGGCGGCTTTATCCTGCCCGGCGACCGGGTGGATGTCCTGCAAAGCCGCGAGGCCGAAACGCCCAGCGCCAATGGGGTCAGAACCCGCGTCACTGAGGCGGTGGTGGTCAATGTCCGGGTTCTGGCCATCGACCAGAGCACCAAGCCGCCGGAAGAGGGCGGCACATCCATGACCGGCGCCGTCGCGACCCTGGAGGTCGACAACGCCGCCGCCGAAGCCCTGGTCGACGCCAAGCCGCGCGGCGAGATGCAGCTGATCCTTCGGTCCTACGCCGACGCCGGCGGCCCCTCGGGCCGGGGCAGCGCCAAGATCGGCAAGGCCAAGGCTGCGCCGCCGACCGTGCGTATCTTCAGTCAGGGGACGACGACCGAAACAGTGGTGCCGCGATGATCAGAACCCTGAAGCTTTTCGCGGGCGCCAGTCTTGCCCTTCTCGCCCTCAGCGCAGGCGGCGCGGCCAACGGCCAGCCGCCTCGCACCGATGTCTTGGGCGGTCCCCAGCCGATGCGCGCGCCGGCCGTGGAGCGCCGCTCGCTCTCCATTCCGCGTGGCAAGGCGGCCAATCTCGATTTCAGCCGGGAAATGAGAATCGGCGGCGCGACCGATCCCCGTATCGCCGACATCCGCATGGTGACGCCGACCCACGCCACGGTTCTGGGCATCGGCTACGGCCAGACCGACGTTCAGTTTTATGACCAGCTCGGGCGCCTGGCGATGGTCTTCGATGTCCGCGTCGAGCAGGACATCCGCTCCCTTGAGGACAGCCTGAACAAGGTTGTTCCTCAGGCCCGCATCCAGGCCCAGGCGATCAACGATTCAATCATCCTCACCGGCCAGGTGGCCAACGCCGCCGAGGCGGACCGCGCCGTGCAGGTGGCGAGCGTCTATTCCGGCAGCGTCGAGCGTGTCCGCAACCTTCTCACAATCACCGGCAAGGACCAGGTCACCCTGCGCGTCCAGGCGGTCGAGGTGAACCGCAGCATCATGAAGCAGCTGGGCTTCGACACCAACTTCCTGCTCGGCCAGTTGGGCATGCCGCAATATGTGCTCGGCAACACCCCAAGCTACGCCGTCAACGGGGGTTTCCAGGGCGGAGGCGCAGCGGGCTACCAGATCAACACGACTTCCCAGCCGGTGGCCAATGCGGTGAGTTCGATCGCGCGGGTCGCCTTTGGCAACTCGGGGATCAACACCACCAATTTGTCGACCTTTGTCGACAGCTTCCTGCGCGGGGCCAGCACTCTGACGGCAAGCCAGACCGACTGGGTGCAGAACTACGTCCGCGGCTTTGCCAACCAGATCAACGTCGTCGATCAGACCGGCACCACCTTCAGCATGACCGACGTCGGGATCACGCCGCAGAACTTCCAGCGCCTGTCGACGACCTATCTGTCTGACGCCACTCAGCTTACCGCCGCGCAGCGAGCCTGGTTCACCTCGTTTTTTGGCGAATTGCCGCGCCAGAACACGAACTATATTCAGAACCTCGACTCGACTCTGATCGACCCCAGCAACAAAGCTAATCCCGTCGTCACCGACCGGGTCGGTTCGGACGGCCTCAACCAGGGACGCGCTCTTATCCAGGCCTTCGAACGCCAGGGTCTGGTGCGCACCCTGGCCGAGCCGACGCTGACCGCCGTTTCCGGCGAGGCGTCCAAGTTTCTGGCGGGCGGCGAGTTTCCGGTGCCCACCGGCCGTGACGCCCAGGGCAATGTCACCATCGAATTCAAGCCCTTCGGCGTGGGCCTGGGCTTCACCCCAGTGGTGCTCTCGGATGGCCGGATTTCGCTGAAGATTTCCACCGAGGTCTCGGAACTGTCGACCCAGGGCGCGCTGACCCTTTCGGGCCTCGGCGGCGTCGGCACCACCACCGTCATTCCGGCGCTTTCGGTGCGGCGAGTGGAGAACACCATCGAACTGCCGTCGGGCGGATCGATGATGGTCGCCGGCCTTCTGCAGGAACAGACCCGGCAGAACATCGACAAGATCCCCGGTGTCGCCGACATGCCGGTGATCGGCCCACTGGCCCGCTCGCGCGACTACATCAACAACCAGACCGAGCTGGTAATCATCGTCACGGCCTATCTGACGACCTCCACCAGCCGCGACAAACTTCAGACACCGGCCGACGGCCTGCGCATCGCGTCGGACGCCGAGACCATGTTCTTTGGCAAGCTCAATACCGCCTACAAGGTGCGCCCCGAGGCGACCCAGGGCCGGACGTATCAGGGACCCTACGGCCATGTCATCGATTAGAGCGCTCCTCCTAGCCACCGCCCTTCTGAGCCTGGCGGCTTGCGCCAGACCGACCTATGAGAAGGCCGCGGGCCTGGGGATCAACCCCTTGGAGCAGCATCCGCTGCGGACCATCGACTCCCCCGAGGCGATCCTTCTGTCCCAGCGCGAAGGCGGTCTTTCCGCGAACCAGACAGACGCCCTTCGCGGGGTCTATGCCGGCTGGCGCGAACGCGGCCACGGGCGAATCCTTATCGAAGCCCCCTCGGGAGCCGGGCCGGCCGCCGCGGCGACAGCCTATGGCGCGCGCGACGCGCTAGAATATCTGGGAGCGCCGCAAGGCGCCATCGAACTGGTCGGCTATCGGGTGGATGGCTCGCCCAACGCCGCCCCGGTCCGGGTGAGCTTCCTGACCGAGGTCGCCGACGTCGCCCAGTGCGGGCGCAGCTGGACGGACATGACCAAGACCGCGAGCAACCAGCCGACTCCCAATTTCGGATGTTCGGTCAACGCCAACCTCGCGGCGATGATCGACAATCCTGCGGATATCAACCGCCCCCGGGGCATCGACCCGGTGGACGCCGGTCGTCGCCAGGAGGTGATCGACCGCTACAGACAAGGTCAGGCTACGTCCTCGGAGAAGGACGATCAGGCCAACGGCACGGTTTCCCGGGCTGTGAATTAGAAGGGCGTAAGAGCGTGATCAAACCCGCCATGGAAGAGGACTTCGGCGTAGGCTTCGACGCCGACGACGAGTTCACCGCCGGGGCCGTCGAGCCCTGGGACCTACCCCAATCCGCCGGCCCCCAAGCAGGCGGCATGCCCGGCGCCATGGCTGATCCCTATGAGGTAGCTGTCGAACCGCTCGCCGACCCCTTCGAAGGGCTGGGCGCGACGCAGCACCGCCATGTCATCGACGAGCCGCACACCCCCGACATGGGCGCGCCGCAACCCCCGCCCATGCCCGCCCACGCCGCCCGGCCGGCGTCCGTCCCCTCTTACGACTCTGGCGCGGAGGGCGCCGCGCCGCGCATCGCCATCCACATCTTTTGCGAACAGCCAAGCACCGCCACCGTGGCCGAAAACGCCGCCGCTGACCGGCGGCTGGCGCGCACCACGCCCGTCGTTCTCATGGGCGGGCTTTCCGCCGCCGTCGCTCATTATCAGAATCAGCCGACCCCATCGCTCGTCGTGGTGGAAAGCCAGGACAATGCGGCCGTGCTCATCTCGCAGCTCGACCAGCTGGCAGAGGTTTGTGATCCGGGGACCAAGGTCGTGGTCATCGGCCGCTCGAACGACATCGGCCTCTATCGTGAACTGATGAAGCGCGGCGTCTCTGAATATCTGGTCCCGCCGCTCGAGCCGCTCAACCTTGTCCAGGCGATCACCACCCTCTATTCCGATCCCAGCGCCCCGTTCATCGGCCGCACCATTGCCTTCATCGGCGCCAAGGGCGGATCGGGCTCCTCGACCATCGCCCACAACTTCGGCCACTGCCTGACCGAGTTCATGCAGACCAATGCGGTGATCGTCGACTTCGACCTGCCTTTTGGCACCGCCGGCCTCGACTTCAACCAAGACCCGCTGCAGGGGGTCGCCGACGCGCTGAATCAGCCCGACCGCCTGGATCCCGTGCTGCTGGACCGCATGATGGTCCGCTGCTCGGATCGCCTGTCGCTGTTCGCGGCGCCGGCCAACCTCGACAACGACTACGACATCTCGCCCGAGGCCTTCGAAGAGGTCGCGGCCAAGATCAAGCACACAGCCCCGTTCGTTATCCTCGACCTGCCGCACATCTGGTCCTCTTGGGTGCGCAAGCTATTGCTGTCCTCGGACGAGGTGGTGATCGTCGCGACGCCTGACCTCGCGTCCCTGCGCAACGCCAAGAACATGATCGACCTGGTCCGCGCCGCCCGGCCAAACGATCAGCCGCCCAGGCTCGTCATCAACCAGACCGGAATTCCCAACCGCCCCGAGATCCCGGTGAAGGACTTCGGTGAAGCCATGGGGCTGATGCCCTCGCTGGTGCTGCCTTTCGACGCCAAGCTGTTCGGCGCGGCCGCCAATAACGGTCAGATGATTTGCGAGGTAGCGCCCAAGTCAAAGGCCGCCGAGGGCCTAAACGCGCTCGCCCAATTGATCAGCCGCCGCGATCCGCCGCCGCAGCCCAAGAAGTCGCTCCTCGCCAGCCTCCTCAAGAAATAGGCGCAAAGAGTGTTCGGCAAGCGCGCTACGGATAATGGAACTCCACCGCCGGCAAAGGCCCCGTCGCCTCCGCCCGCGTCGACCGCGCCGCCTCCCGCGCCGAGCGCCGGCTCGACCATCGCCACCCGCCCGCAAGCCGTCGCCAAGCCCGCTGCGCCCGCCATCCCCGGCGTAACGGTCCCCGCCGCCAAACCGGGTGGACCCGCGCCGGCGGGTCCCAAGCCGACCGTCGCCTTCGAACAGTTGCGCACGGCCCAGGCGGGTCGCGCCGCCCCGGCCGCGACCCAGATCGTTCGCGAGCAGTCGGACTACTATCACGCCACCAAGACCACGATTTTCAACGCCCTGATCAACACCATCGACCTGGCGCAGCTCGCCCAGCTCGACATCAAACAGGCCGGCGAGGAAATCCGCGACATCGTCGCCGAACTGGTGGCGATCAAGAACGTCTCGATGTCGGTGGCGGAACAGGAACACCTGGTCCAAGACATTATCAACGACGTCCTCGGCTACGGTCCGCTGGAGCCGCTGCTGGCTCGCGACGACATCGCCGACATCATGGTCAATGGCGCCAACCGGGTGTTCATCGAAGTCGGCGGCAAGGTCCAGCTGACTAACGTCCGCTTCCGCGACAACGCCCAGCTGATGAATATCTGTCAGCGCATCGTTAATCAGGTCGGTCGCCGGGTCGATGAATCGTCTCCCATCTGCGACGCCCGCCTGCCCGACGGCTCCCGCGTCAACGTCATCTCGCCTCCCTTGGCTCTCGATGGTCCGACCCTGACCATCCGGAAGTTCAAGAAGGACAAGCTGACCATGAAGAATCTGGTGGACTATGCGTCCATCAGCCCGGAAGGCGCCCGCGTACTGGGCGTCATCGGCGCCTCGCGCTGCAACACCCTGATCAGCGGGGGCACGGGCTCGGGCAAGACCACCCTGCTCAACACGCTCACCGCCTTCATCGACCCCACCGAGCGGGTGATCACCTGCGAAGACGCCGCCGAACTGCAGTTGCAGCAACCGCACGTCGTGCGCCTGGAAACCCGGCCGCCAAACCTCGAAGGCCAGGGCGCGATCACCATGCGCGACCTCGTCAAGAACTGCCTGCGGATGCGTCCCGAGCGGATCATCGTCGGCGAAGTCCGCGGCCCCGAAGCCTTCGACCTGTTGCAGGCCATGAACACCGGCCACGACGGCTCGATGGGCACCCTGCACGCCAACTCTCCCCGCGAAGCCATCAGCCGGATGGAGAGCATGATCACCATGGGCGGCTACGGCCTGCCCTCCAAGACCATCCGCGAGATGATCGTCGGGTCCATCGACGTCATTATCCAGGCCGCCCGCCTGCGCGACGGCTCGCGCCGCATCACCCATGTCACCGAGGTCCTTGGCCTCGAAGGCGAGGTGATCATCACCCAGGACCTGTTCGTCTATGAAATTACCGGCGAGGACGAGGAAGGCCGCGTGGTCGGCCGCCACCGCTCGACCGGCATCGCCCGTCCCCGCTTCTGGGACCGCGCCCGCTACTACGGGCTGGAGCGGGAGCTCGCCGAAGCCCTCGATGCGGCGGAGTAGGCGATGGGCCCCCAAACCCTAGCGATTGTCGCCGCGGCCCTGGCCTTCATCGCCGTGGCCGGAGTGGGCTTCGCCTTCGCCGGCGGCGACGGTGGCAACCGCAAGGCCGCCAAGCGCGCTCACGCCATTGTCCAAGGGCGAGGCGCCGCCAAGGACAGCAAGGCCGCCCGCGCCAAGGCTCAGGCGGCCAATGATCCCGGCGCCCGCCGCAAGCAGATCCTGAAAACCCTGCGCGAGCAGGAGAAACAGGCCAAGAAGGCCTCGGTCACCCTGCCCGCACGGCTGCGTCAGGCGGGCCTTTCCATCACGCCCAGCACCTTCTGGATCATCAGCGGCGTGCTTGGCGTTGTGGTCCTGGGCGTCACCTATGTGGTGAAGCCGAACCTGCTCATCGCCCTTGGCCTGGGCTTCGCCGCGGCGCTCGGTCTGCCGCGCTGGACGATCGGTTTTCTCGGCAAACGCCGCACCAAGAAGTTCACTGAGGCCTTCTCTGACGCCATCGACATCATCGTGCGCGGCATCAAGTCGGGCCTGCCGGTCCACGACTGCTTGAAGATCATCGCCCGCGAAAGTCCCGAGCCTCTGGCCGGCGAGTTCAAGCGCCTGGTCGAGAACATCGGCATGGGCGTCACGGTCGATCAGGCGCTCGACAAGATGTACGAGCGCATGCCGACGCCGGAGCTGAAATTCTTCGCTATCGTGCTGGCCATCCAGGCCAAGACCGGCGGCAACCTGGCCGA
>DGYN01000120.1:0-30585 GCA_002398405.1 Caulobacteraceae bacterium UBA5005 | reverse complement strand
AAGACCGGCGGCAACCTGGCCGAAGCCCTGGGCAACCTTTCGGTCGTGCTGCGCTCGCGCAAGCTGATGCGCGAAAAGATCAAGGCCCTGTCGGCCGAAGCCGTCACCTCGGCCGGGATCATCGGCTCCCTGCCGCCGGGCGTGGTGGGCATGATCAGCTTCACCTCACCGGCCTACATGTCGATCATGTACACCGACCCGCGCGGCAACATGATGCTGGGCGGCGGTCTGATCTGGATGTGCATCGGCATTTTCGTCATGCGCAAAATGATCAACTTCAAGTTCTGACGGGGGGAGGGCGCAGATGGATTTCGTCGAGCTTGTCACCACCCCTGAGAACCTCCTGGCGGCGTTTGCGGCCATTGTCTGTTTCGCGACCATCGTCACCCTGGCCGCGCCGATGTTCAATCAATCGAACCTGGCCGGGCGCCTGAAATCGGTGGCGAACCGCCGCGAGGAACTGCGCCGCAAGAGCCGCGAAGCCATCGCCGCGAAAAACAACGCCTCGACCCTTCGCCACAGCGACGATGGCATGTCCAAGCGCGTGGTCGAACGTCTGCAACTTTCCAAGCTTCTGGAAGACCCCAAGGTCGTCGACAAGCTCGCCCAGGCCGGTTTTCGCGGCCCGCAGCCGATCAGCCGCTTCTATTTTTTCCGCCTGGTGACGCCGTTCGCGCTCGGCGCCGTCGCCGCCATCTATCTGATCTTTATCAATGACTTCGAGCTGAACGGCATCCGCAAATTCGCGGCCATCGTGGCGGCCTTCGTGGCCGGCTACTACGCACCGAACATCTACATCTCCAACGTCGCGGAAAAGCGCCGCGCCTCGATCGTCGCCGCCTTCCCCGACGCCCTGGACCTCCTCTTGATCTGCGTCGAAAGCGGAATGTCCATCGAGGCGGCCATTCAGAAGGTCTCCTCGGAAATCGGCCCGACCTCCATCGAGCTGGCCGAAGAACTCACCCTCCTGACCGCCGAGCTCTCCTACCTGCCGGAACGGCGGATGGCCTATGAGGGCCTGGCCAAGCGCAACAACCACCCGGGGATCAAGTCGGTCTGCACCGCCATGATCCAGGCCGAACGCTACGGGACGCCCTTGGGCACGGCGCTGCGCGTGATGGCCAAGGAAAACCGCGACCTGCGCCTGGCCGCCGCCGAAAAGAAGGCCGCCTCCCTGCCGGCCAAGCTCACCGTGCCGATGATCCTGTTTTTCCTGCCGGTGCTGTTCGTGGCCATCCTCGGCCCCGCCATTATCAAGGTGCAGGACACCCTGAACTAACGCTACCGTTTGGTAGTATCGGACGCCGCCCAACCCCCGGCAAAGACCATGCAGGTCTTGTCGGACGTGGGGGATAGATGTCTGCAAAGGCGACCACTGTCGCGCCGTCCGGCGCGGGCGCCGCGTCACTCACCATTGTCAGCGCGGCTTGGGCCGATCGCCGCGATGCAATCGTGGCCCTGCGCGCCGCCGTGGCGCCAGAGCTTGGTCTTGAGGACGCCTGGGACCCGGCGGCGACCCATCTTCTGGTCTATAGAGATGATCACCTCGCCGGCGCCGTCCGCATGAATTTCGCGACGGCTTCGGGCTTCGATTTCGAGCCCATCCTGCCGCTTCCGATTCCGGAGGCCTGTCGGCACGAGCTGCTCGCTGTATCCCGCCTGGTGGTGTCGCACTCCGAGGGTCCGGCCGCGCCAATGACGGTGCGCCGCCTCATTCGGGAGGCCTGTCTCTGCTCTTGGTCATTCGGGTGCCGCGCCTCGGTCGTGGCGGCTCCCGACCGACTGGCTCCACTCTACCGCCGCATTATCGGGTTGGAACCGATCTCGGCCCTCCTGACCCACCCAAGAACGGGTCGTCCGGTGCGCCTGATGCGGTATGTGCCTGCCCCTGGTGGACGCGGGGTCATCGACGACGTGGTTGGGGATCTGCCTGGCGTTCGTGTTTCAGCGGAGCTCATGAATTGGCTAGCCCACCTTGAAGCCATGTCGGCGAAGGAGACCTCGTGAGCGACCACCAAACCTTTACCGCCGCAGTAGAAGAGGCGATCGGCGGCTTTGCCGGAAATCTCTTGATCGGACTCCTGATCAACGGACGGGTCACCGCCGAGGACTACGCCGCGCTGTTGCAGCAGTTGTTCCATCAGACCCGGGCCAGTTCTTCGTCGTTCGCCCTGGCCGGCGCGCGCTGTCCGGATCATCGCTGGCAGGTGCGGGAATATCTCTTCGCTCACGCTGACGAGGAAAAGACTCACTGGCGTTGGATCATGGACGACCTCGGCGCGCTGCAGCGTCTGCCAAAAGACATCGAGTCCTCCTATCCGCGGCCGCCCGCCGCGGCCTACATCGCCTTCAATTTCCACACGGCCGAGACCGCGCCCCTCAGCCGCTTGGCCATAGCCTCGGTGCTGGAAGGAATCGCGGCGAGATATGGCGCGCAGATGGGCGCCCGGCTGATCGGGGACCTGGGTGTCCAGCCCAATCAGCTCACCTTCTTCCGGTCGCATGCGGTGACCGACGAAGGCCACAGCGAAGAGCTTCGCGCGTTATTCGCCGGACAGACGCTGACCCCCGACGAATGGCGCCACGCCGCCTTCGCCGCCGCCACGGCGGGCTACCTCTATGGCGAGATTTACAACGACATCGCGCGGCTCGCTGCTGGACGTCCGAACTGATGCCGCTCGCCGAGATGGCCGCCACGGCGAGTCTCACCGCTTCGACCCTGGCGATTTTCCTTCTATTCGCTTGGGCGATCCGGTCACACTTCCGGTCGGTGAAGACCCCTGCCGGCATTCATCTCATTTCGGTCCTCGGCGTCCTCACGGTCGCGGCGACCCTTGTGGCTTTGTGGAGTTCACCGCCCGCCCCCGCCTGGGCGGCCCTGGGCCTTGGCGCGCAGGTCGCGGGCGCTACCCTCTTCGCCGCTGCTCTCAGGGCGACCCGACAGCAACGGCTTTCTCTCGCCTTCGACAATGACGTCCCCGCCTTCCTGGTGGCGAGCGGGCCCTACCGCTGGGTTCGCCACCCCTTCTATGCCGCCTACACCGTCTTCTGGATCGGCTGTGCGGCGGCGTCCCGCTCTACCTGGGCGCTCATCGGCGGGGCGACCCTCCTCGCCTGTTACATCGCCGCCGCGCTTCGCGAAGAAGCAAAGTTCGAAGCCTCAACCCTGCGTGAGACCTACCGCGATTACCGGCGCCGTGCGGGTTTCATGTGGCCCAATCTCTTCCGACGGGACACCGCCGTATAGCCGCGCTAGGCTCATGATCCATGGGGGCCAGGCGCAAAATTCACAAACTTAAGGTCGGCCGTTTCGAGCTGCATAAGCTCGGGGTAAGCGGGCTCGAGGCGCGCGATCCCTATCATTTGGCCCTGACTATTGGCTGGCCGGCCTTTATCGCCTGGCTGACCGGCATCTATGCCGCCGTCACCACCGTCTTCGCGGTGATCTACAGCCTTTTGCCCGGCCCGATCTCGGGCATGGACCTGAAGGTCTTCCGCAACGCGATGTTCTTCAGCTTCGAGATCCTGTCGACCTCAGGTTACGGTACGATCCGGCCGGAGGCGGTGACGGCGCGGATCATCGCCACGGTAGAGATCGTCATCGGCCTGGCCTTCATCGCCATCATGATGGGCCTTGTTTTCGTCAGGTTCTCCCGGGCCAAGGCCAAGATCCTGTTCGCCGACAAGGCGGTGGTCGCCACGCACAACGGCAAGCCGACCCTGATGATCCGCATCGGCAACGGCCGCCCGCACGCCATGACCGACGCCGTGGCGCAACTGAACGCCATGGTCCGCGAGGTGACGCAGGAAGGGCGCGACTTCTTCAATATCCATGAGCTGCGCCTGGTCCGCTCGACCCTGCCGTTTTTCCCTCTGACCATCACCCTGATGCATGAGATCGATGGGACGAGCCCTCTCCACGGGCTCAACGCCGAAACGCTGGCGGCGCGGCAATGGATGTTATTCCTCAAGGTGGAGGCCCGGGACCCCATGCTGGAAGCCATCGTCCACGAGCTTCGCTACTACGGCCACGACGAGATCGTGCTTGGCGCCCGCTACATCGACGCCATCACCCTGGATGACGCCGGCCGTCCGGTGGCTGATCTGGAAAAAATCAGCTTGATCGAGCCTGAAGAGACCGCGCCTGGACCAAATTAGACCGCGTTCGGATTTATTTGCTTCGCCGTTCGCATCTGTTTGTCGATCTGGCGCCGACTGAATCGTCGGTGAGGCATGCGGCTCGTTCTTTGGACCGCTTTCGCGAAAGGCATAAACAACATCATGATTATCAATATGACCCCCTTTGATCTGAGGGCGATGCGGCCTATCTAGCGGCCTAGCTCCTCCCCGGCTCCGACATGCAAAGACGCACCCTGATCCTCGCGGTTCTTCCGCTGCTTGCGGCCTGCGCAAGCACCGCGCCCGTGCGCGAGCCGCAGACCGCCTTGCCAGGGGCGTTCGACGCCCAGGCCCTGGCCGGCGCCGCGCCCCTCGACCGCTGGTGGGCGGCCTACAATGATCCCCAGCTCAGCGCCCTGGTCGAAGAGGCGCTGGCGAGTTCCCCTGACGGCAGGATCGCCCAGGCCCGCCTCGTCGAAGCCCGGGCCCAGCGCCTGGCCAATATCCGCAGCGCCTATCCGCAGGGCGCCCTCAGCGCCAATGCCTCGACCCGAGGCAACAGCACCATTTCCGGCACGCAGAGCCCCTTCTCGTCCTCTGGAACGGCTGAGAACTATTCCCTGGATTTCGACGTCTCCTGGGAGGTCGACCTCTGGGGCCGCACTCGCACCGCCCGCCGCGCGGTGGAAAATGATTTCGCGTCCAAGGTCTTCAATATCGAAGGCTCCCGCGCCGCCCTGGCCGCCGGGGTCGCCGATAGCCTTTTCGCCGCCCGGGGGCTCGCTCAGCAACTCGACGATGCGCGGGGCGCCGCCGCTATCAGCCGCGCCTTGCTGGACACCGCTCAGACCCGTGCTCAGCGGGGGCTTGGCGCGACTTCCGACGCCCGCCGCGTCGCGGCCGACGTCGCCCAGTCCGACGCCAATGTCGTGCAGCTGGAAGCCGAGCTGAACGCCGCGCGCCGCACGCTCCTGGTTCTGGTTGGCCGGGGCGGAGCCAGTCGCGACACCTTGCCGGTCACTTTGGCGCTGGGCGTCCCGCCCTCGCCCCCGGCCACGGTGCCGGGCGAGCTGCTGCAGCGGCGCCCCGACGTGCGCGAGGCGGAGGAGCGGCTGGCCGTCGCCATCGCCCAGTTAAAGGTCTCCCGTCTCGACCTCTTCCCGAAGTTCACCCTGATGCCGGGCGTTGGCCTGATGCGAAGCGATCAGACCTTCGGGAGCCAGTCCTTCTCCTCGACCCTGTTCAACTGGTCGATCGGCGCCGGGGTCAGCGTCCCGATCCTGCGCCGGCCCGAGCTGATCGCCATCACCAACGTCCGCGCCGCCCAGGCCGAGCAGGCCGTGCTCGCCTACGAAAAGGCCGTGCAGACCGCCTATGGCGAAGCCGATAACGCCCTTTTGCAGCTCACCGCCGACAAGAACCGCCTCACGCTCCTGGAAGCCGGTGAGCGGGCCGCGCGCGAATCCTACGACGCCAACCGCCGGCTTTATGACGCCGGCCTCACCGACCTCACCACCCTTCTCCAGACCGAACAGGCCTGGCGCGGCGCCCGCGCCCAGGCGACCTCGGCGAGGACCCAGGCCCTGCGCCGCTCGGTCCAGGCCTTCAAGGCCCTGGGCGGCGGTTGGGACGCCGCCAATCCTCCTTCAGCGACGCCTTCGACATGAGCGCCAACCTTATGAGCAAGAAGAACTCGACCATCGTGGTGATCGCGGCCTTGGCGCTCGGCGTCCTGTCGGCCTGCGGCGGGCCGGATGACGACAAGGCCAAAGACGCCAAGACCAAGGCTCCCGCCGGCGCCGCCCGGTCGGTGAAGGTCGCGCCGGTCGAGGTTCGGGCCATCGAAGGCGGCGTCGTCGCCTCCGGCCAGCTGGTCAGCCGGGAGGAGGCCGCGGTCAGCGCCGAAATCACGGGGTTCCGCGTTTCCCGCGTGCTCGCCGACATGGGCGACTATGTGCGTCAGGGCCAGATCCTCGTCGAACTCGACGATGCGCTCCTGCGTTCGCAGATCGATCAGCAGACGGCGCTCCTCGCCCAGGCCGAGGTCGCCGCCAAACAGGCCGCCGCCCAGGCCGCCCGTGTCGCCGGCCTGGATAACTCGGGGGCTCTGGCTCAGGAACAGATCGAACAGCGCCGCTTCCAGGCGGAAAGCAGCCGGGCCGCCGCCCTGGCCCAGGCCGCGGGTCTGGCGGACCTCAAGACCCGCGCCTCAAAGATGCAGGTGCGCGCGCCGGTCGCGGGCTTGATCCTGGAGCGCACTGTGCGCCCCGGCGACCTTTCGGCCGGCGGCGCCACGCCCATGTTCCGCATCGCTCGCGATGGCCTGGTTGAGCTTGCCGCCCAGGCTCCGGAATCGTCCATCGCCTCCATCCGGCCGGGCAGCGGCGCGACAGTGACCTTGCCGGACGCCCGCCGCATCCAGGGGACGGTCCGCCTGATCAGCCCCTCGGTAAACACCCAGACCAAGCTTGGCGAAGTCCGTGTCGCCCTGCCGCCCCAGCCCGGCCTGCGTCCCGGCGGCTTCGGATCGGCCACCTTCAGCGGGGCCGGCGCTCCGGCCTTGGCGGTTCCTGAAACAGCCGTGAGCTACACCGCCGACGGCGCCACCGTGATGGTGGTCGGTCAGGGCAACCGTGTGCAGGAGGTCAAGGTCCGCACCGGCAGGCGCGGTGGCGGCTATGTTGAGCTGTTGTCCGGCCCGCCCTCCGGGACCCTGGTCCTGATCGGCGCCACCTCCTTCGTGCTGCAGGGAGACCTGGTGAAGCCCGTTCCGGTCACGGCGCCTCTGGCGGCGCCCACGGGTCAAACCAAGGCCGCGCGCAAATGAGGAACATGCGCATATCCGCGTGGGCGATCGAAAATCCGATCCCCGTCATCCTGCTGTTCATCGCCCTGATGATTGGCGGGACCGCAGCCTACAGCATGCTGCCGGTCAAGCAGTTCCCCGACATCGAATTCCCCGCCGTGGCCGTTACTGTCGTCCAGCCCGGTGCGGCGCCCTCGGAAATCGAAAACCAGGTCACCCGGCCGATCGAGAATTCCATCGCCTCCATCGCCGGGATCGACATTCTGCAGTCGACAGTGACCCAGGGCGTCTCGACGACCATGGTCCAGTTCGAGATCGGCTACGATGTCCAGAAAGCCGCCGACGAGGTGCAGTCGCGCGTCGACCAGGTCCGCAGCGAACTTCCCCGCGAAATCGAGGCGCCGGTGGTCCAGCGCATCGAGATGACGGACACCTCGATCACTACCTACGCGGTCGCCGCGCCGGACATGTCGATGGAGGAGCTCTCCTGGTTCATTGACAATGACCTCGCCCGTCAACTGCAGGGTCTGCCGGGCGTCGCCCGTATCAGCCGGGTCGGCGGCGTCGACCGCGAGATCAACATCGTCATCGATCCGGTGCGCATGTCGGCCATGGGCGTCACCGCCCCGATGATCAACGCCGCGATCATGCAGGTCAGCACCGACGCCGCTGGCGGCCGGGTCTCGGTGGGCGGGCGCGAGCAGACGGTGCGGGTCCTGGGCGCCGCAGTCACCACCGATCAGGTGCGCGACCTCTCCATTCCCGTGGCCGGCGGCCGCTATGTAAAGCTCAGCGACGTCGCCACGGTCGGCGACGGGTCCAGCGAGATCCGCCGCTTCGCCCTTTTGGACGGCCGCCCGGCCATCGGCTTTGAGCTCTACAAGACCAAGGAAGCCAGCGACGTCGACGTCGAGGACGCGGTCGACAAGGCCCTGGAAGAGATCCAGGCCAAGAACAAGGGCGTCACGGCCACTAAGATCTTCGGCACCGTCTATGAGACGCGAAACGGGTTCGAGGCCACCAAACACACCATGCTTGAGGGCATGCTGCTGGCCTCCCTTGTGGTCTGGCTGTTCCTGCGCGACTGGCGCGCCACCCTGATCACCGCCATCGCCATGCCGACCTCCCTGGTCCCGACCTTCGCGGTCATGGCGCTGCTGGGCTTCTCGCTCAACATGGTGACCCTGCTGGCCTTGACGCTGGTCATCGGCATCCTGGTGGATGACGCCATCGTCGAGATCGAGAACATCGAAAAGCGGATTTTCCGGGGGGAAAGGCCGTACTACGCCGCCCTCGTAGGGGCCGACCAGATTGGCCTGGCGGTCATCGCCACCACCTTCGCGATCTTCGTCGTGTTCCTGCCCGTCTCCTTCATGCCTGGCATCCCCGGTCAGTTCTTCAAGGAGTTCGGCATGACAGTCTGCGTCGCCGTGCTCTTCTCCCTGGTGGTCGCCCGGTTCCTGACGCCCCTCCTGGCGGCCTATTTCATGTCGGCCAAGGAGCCGCACCCCAGGAAGCCCCTGCCGGCCTTCTATGAGAGGTCCCTGCACTGGGCGCTTCGCCACCGCATCCTCTCCTGCATCATCGGCGGCATCGCCTTCTTCGGCGCCATAGGCGCGGCCATTGTCTTCAAGCTCCCGGCGGGCCTGGTCCCCGAGGGCAATCCCGACTTCTATACGGTCGATATCCAGACGCCTCCCGGCGCAACCGTCGAACAGACTGCTCAAGCCGCCTACGCCGTGGCCCGCATCGTCGAGAATCGCGATGAGACCGAGCAGGTCTTTATCCAGGTCGGCGCCGGCGCGCTCGATCAGTCCGGGACCTCCAGCACCGGGCCGAGCGGCGCCAACCGCGCGACGGTGACCGCCGTCCTTCGCCACGACGACCGTCCGCGGATTCCCGAAATCCGCGACCAGATGCTGCCCGAACTCGCGACGGTTCCCGATGCGCGGGTCAGCTTCGCCGCGGCCGGATTTGGCAGCAGCGGCACGGTGATCATCCTGACCAGCGATGACGGCGAAAAGCTCGACGCCGCCGCCCTGCAGCTGCAGCGGGAGATGCGGACCCTGCCGTTCCTGTCCGATCCGCGCCGCTCAACGCCGCCGTCCGGACCCGAGATCGTCATCCGTCCCAAGGACGAGGAGGCGGCGCAGTTGGGCGTCACCGCCCTGGACCTCGCGCAGCTGGCGCGCATCGCCACGGTCGGGGACATCGACGCCAACGTCGCCAAGCTTACCGACGGCGAGCGGCGCGTGCCGATCCGCGTCCGCCTGCCGGAGGAATACCGGGCCGATCTGCCGACCCTGCGCTCCATGCTGGTCCCCACCGCCAGTGGTCAGCCAACGACACTGGACACGGTCGCCGACATCGAGTTCCAGGCTGGACCGGCGCAGATCGACCGCTTCGACCGCAAGCGTCAGGTCACCGTCCGGGCCGAGGTTACCGGAGGGGTGGCGTCGGGCGACGCGCAGTCGCAGGCGGATAATCTGCCAATCATGAAGAACCTGCCGGAGGGCGTCACCACCGCAGTCGCTGGCGAGCAGCAGGCCTCGCAGCAGCTGTTCCTCGGCTTCGCCCTGGCGATCGTCGGCGGCATCTTCCTTGTCTACGGCGTCATGGTGCTGCTGTTCCGCAGCTTCTTCAAACCGATCATCATCCTATCGGCCCTGCCGCTCGCGCTGGGCGGCGCCATCGTTGGTCTGTTGGTCATGGGCCTGGCGGTCGATATGCCGTCGCTGATCGGCTTCCTGATGCTCATGGGCCTGGCGGCCAAGAACTCGATCCTGCTCGTGGAATACGCCATCGAGCGCGAGCGCGAGGGCATGAGCCAGCGCGACGCCATCTTGGAAGCCTGCCACGAGCGGGCGCGGCCGATCGTTATGACGACCTTGGCCATGATGGCCGGTATGCTGCCGACCGCGATTGGGTTCGGCTCCGGCGCTGAGTTCCGGCAACCCATGGCCGTGGCGGTGATCAGTGGCCTGATCAGCTCGACCTTGCTTTCCCTGCTTATCGTGCCGGTGGTCTACGAAATCGTCGATGACATGGAAGCCAAGATGAAGCCGTTCTTCAGCCGCTTCATCACGCCCAGGGATGCGCCGGCGCCGAATCTGGCCGAATAGCTAGGCGACCTTGTCCGGCTGTGCAACGGCGGGCACCAGGCTGTTGTAGACGCGGCGCACGGCGCTGTAGCACTCGCAGGCGCCCGCCTCGAGGCTTGGCCGGTCGAGGACGTCCACCACGCCCCGGCGATAGCGGATCAGGCCTTTGGCCTGGAGGGAACGGGCGACCGCCGTCACCGTGGTCCGCTGCACGCCCAGCATGTCGGCCAGGAACTCCTGGGTCAGGTTGACGGTGTCGACGTCGATCCGGTCGCGGCAGGACAGCAGCCAGCGGCAAAACCGCGCCTCCACCGAGTGCAGGGCGTTGCAGGCCACCGACTGCGCCGCGTGGGCGAAAAGGGCGTCGGTGTGGCGGTCGACAAGGGACCGTAAAGTGGCGCTGGTTTTCCAGAACTCGTGCAGGGCGCTGGCGCCAATGCGATAGGCGCGGCCCGGCACCTGAATGATCGCCCGGCTTTGCGCCTCGCGCGGGGCGACCGCAGCCAGCAGGCCATAGGCGCCTTCGCGCCCGATGGTCGCCGATTCAATAGCCTCGCCGCTCTCCATCAAGGTCATGATCGAGACGACTGTGTCTATCGGAAAGTATATATGGGTTATGGGATCGCCAGGATCAGCAAGAAGGCGCCCCTTCTCCAGATCAATCTGGATCAGCTGAGATGAAAGGGACGCGAACTCTTCACGAGGCAGAGCGGCCAGCAATCTATTTTTTGTCTGTGCCAATGATGTCGCCATGCCGGAAAGAACGTGAATCTTACTGTCACGTTCCCACCTAGCTGAACGGCCAAGCTATTTCTGTCGTGCGCCCGACATTAGGCGCAGGAATACAGCCTGCCGGGCGCAGGGCCGTCCGGCGGCTTGCGGGCGAGGCCTAGTAGCCGTGAATCCTAGCGTAGCGGTCGCGATGGTAGGTTTGGCCGCCGAAGGCCGCCTCGGCGATCCGAGCGCGCTTCAGATAGAGCCCCGCATCGTGCTCATCGGTCATGCCGATGCCGCCGTGCATCTGCACCATCTCGTTGGACACCAGGTGCAGGGTGTCGCCGACCCGGGCCTTGGCGAGCGAGACGAGTTCGGGGACATTGTTGGCGTTGTCGTCGATGGCGGCGAGCGCCGCTTCCACCGCCGATCGGGTCAGTTCCAGGTCGGTGTACATCTTGGCGGCGCGATGCTGCAGGGCCTGGAAGCTGCCGATCAGCTGGCCGAACTGGCGGCGGGTCTTGAGGTATTCCAGGGTCACTTCGAAGGCCTGGGTCGCTGCGCCCAGCATCTCGGCGGAAAGGCCGGCGCGGGCCCGGTCGAGGGTCTGTTCCAGGGTTGCATAGCCGCCGGACAGGACCGCGTCCGCCCCAACCTCCACCTTGTCGAAGAGAACAGTCGCGTGGCCGCGGGAATCGGCGAGCCTTTGGGCGGCGCGCGACACGCCCTTGGCGGTGGCGGGGACGAGCACCAGACAAACCTCGCCGTCGACCGTGGCCGAGACGATAAAGAGATCGGCCGCCATGCCTTCAAAGACGAAGGTCTTTTTGCCGGAAAGAACGCCGCCGGTGACGGAGGTCGCCGCTTTCTCTGGGGCGTGATGGGCGCCCTCGTCGACAGCCAGGGCGGCGACGATCTCGCCGCTGGCGATTTTCGGCAGCCACTCCGCCTTCTGGGCCTCCGAGCCGCCGATCATCAGGGCGCTGGCGGCGGCGAGCGCCGAGGAGAGCAGGGGGCTGGCGGTCAGGGTGCGGCCGGTCTCCTCGAGGATAAGTCCAAGGCCGACGTAGCCGAAAGCAGAACCGCCGTATTCCTCGGGGATGACCACCCCGGCCCAGCCCATCTCGCCCATTTCCGACCACAGGGCCGGATCGAAGCCGAGCGGCAGCTTCTGGTCGCGGACCTTGCGAAGCGCGCTGACGGGAGATTTTTCCAGGGTCCAGGCCCGCGCGGCGTCGCGCAGCATGTTCTGTTCTTCGGTAAGGACGGCCAAGAGTCGAAAACCCCACTAACTGCAGACCCGCGTGGTTAGCCTCCCGCGTCCTGTTTCGCAACGGCCACAACCCTTCAAAGCTCGACTTGTGCGCCGCCATATTGACGCATAGTTTTTGAGCGCGGGCGCCCAAAGAATCGCCTGCCGGCCGTCGGGCCTTAAGAAACGGGGGAATGCCATGGAACTCAACGGCGCCAATACGGCGTGGATCCTGACGGCTACGGCCCTGGTCCTGTTCATGACCTTGCCGGGCCTGGCTCTGTTCTACGCAGGGCTGGTGCGGGTGAAGAACACCCTTTCAGTGATGATGCATTGCGTGGCGATCGCCTGCCTGGCCTCGGTGTTGTGGCTCTTGATCGGCTACAGCCTGGCCTTCAGCGGGACCGGCGCCTACATCGGCGACACGGCCAAGGCGATGCTCACGGGGGTCACCAAAGACAGTCAGTCGGGCGCGCTGCCCGAGACCGTCTTCTTCATGTTCCAGATGACCTTCGCGATCATCACCCCGGCCCTGATCGTCGGCGCCTATGTCGAGCGGATCAAGTTCGGCGCGGTCCTCCTGTTCAGCTCGCTTTGGCTACTCCTGGTCTATGCCCCGGTGGCTCACTGGGTCTGGGGCGGGGGCTTCCTGCAGAAGATGGGCGTCATGGATTTCGCGGGCGGCCTGGTGGTCCACGCGACCGCCGGCGTCTCCTCCCTGGTCATCGCCGCCTTCCTCGGCCGCCGCGATGGCTTCCCGACGGAACTCAAGCCGCCGCACAACCCCGGCATGACCATGATCGGCGCGGGGATGCTGTGGGTCGGCTGGTACGGATTCAACGGCGGCTCGGCGCTCGCCGCTGACGGCTCGGCCGGCATGGCGATCACCGCCACTCACCTCTCCGCCTCCACCGCGGGCCTGGTCTGGGCGGTCATCGAGTGGGTGCGCTTTGGCAAGCCCTCCATGGTCGGCATGGTCACCGGCGTGGTGGCAGGCTTGGCCACCGTCACCCCTGCCTCAGGCTTTGTCGGCCCGGTGGGCGGCGTAATCCTCGGGGCGGCGGGCGCCACCGTCTGCTACCTGGCGGTCGAGTTCATCCGCCATCGCTGCAAGATCGACGATAGCCTCGACGTCTTCGCCGTGCATGGCGTGGGAGGCATCCTTGGCACCCTGCTGGCCGCGGTCCTGGCGTCCCCCGCCATCGGCGGCGGCGGCTGGGAGGCCAACGCCAAGGATATGGGCAGCCAGCTGGGCGTCCAGGCGATCGGCATCGGGGTCACTGTCGCCTGGTCGGTAGTCGCAAGTGCGGCCATTGTGCTGCTCTGCAAGTTCACAGTCGGGCTGCGCGCCAAGCCTGAACACGTCGAAGACGGCCTCGACCTCACCCATCATGGTGAGCGGGCCTACACCCCCTAATTGGAGAGACATTCATGAAACTGGTTATGGCGATGGTGAAGCCCTTCGCGCTGGACCCGGTCAGGAACGCCCTCTCCGAGGTGGGCGTCGAGGGTCTAACGGTGACCGAGGTGCGCGGCTACGGCCGTCAGAAGGGGCACACCGAGATCTACCGCGGCGCCGAATACAAGGTCGCCTTCCTGCCGAAAGTGAAGCTGGAGGCCGTGGTCGCCGACGACAAGGCCGCGGCGGCGGTCGAGGCGATCCGCACCGCCGCCAACAGCGGCAAGATCGGCGACGGCAAGATCTTCGTGCTGGAGGTCCTGGACGCGGTCCGGATCAGGACCGGCGAGACGGGTGCGGCGGCGATCTAGCCGCCTAAAGCGGCCACGATCGGGCGGAATATCCACGGCAGCAGATAGTTCCTGATCCCGACCAGCAGGATCAGGGCGACGATCGGCGAGACGTCGATGCCGCCCAGGGTTGGGATCACCCGTTGGAAGGGCGATAGCAGCGGACGCGTCAGGGCCTCGATCATGCTGGCGATGCGATATGCCGTCGGATTGCGCAGGTTGACGACGTTGAACGCCACCAGCCAGCTGAGGATGGCGCTGATGATGATCACCCAGATCATCACGGTGATGATCGATTGCAGGACGAAAAGAATGAAAAGACCCATGGGCCCTAGCTAGCGCCCGCGCTTGACAGGCGCAAGGACGCGACCCTATGTCCGGCCCACCCATTTATGGGGCTATAGCTCAGCTGGTAGAGCGCCTCGTTCGCAATGAGGAGGTCAGCGGTTCGACTCCGCTTAGCTCCACCAATTAGAAGGCCGTCCGGATCAACCCGGGCGGCCTTTGCCGTTTCAGGGGTGTCACTAACGTTTTACGAGAATAGATATTGAAGAGTCTCTTAGGCTGTGCGACGGCCTTGGTCGCCTAGGCCTCGAACGCTCTGCGCCCGGGCGAGGGGGGGGAGGCCAGAGATGAGCGGCTCGACGCTGGTGATCGCACAACTTGTGACACCGATGAATGTCGCTACGGCGACAAACGGCCCGGATGTCGTCTGTTCCTCCGCGGCTCAGGGGCTGAAGACCGTCCTGAGCGCCTCCTTCAGCATCGAATTGGCGGCCAGAACCGCCCCGCCTCGCGCTCCCTGATCGCCGGCGACCCCCGCTACCGCGCCCCCAGTGGGCTTCCAGACGAAGGATCGAACATGACCCAAACCCTTTCCCAGCTCGTCACCCTCATGAACGGCGCGACGACAACCAACGGCTGGGACGTCGTCTGCACCTATTCGGCCGATGCACTGAATAGCTTCCTGGCGGCGTCCTATGACGCCGGAGCCCTGGCGACGTCTGTTTCCGTGACGGTTCAGGAAATCGATCCGATTCTGAAGATCCCGTACGACGTAACCTACAACATCAACTTCGAAAGTCCCCTTCTCAGCTTCTCGCCCCAAAAGAACGTGGCCTTCCTGGCGATGCCCATCGGTGCGGGAAGTTCCTACACAATTTCGGTTCCCAACACCCCCGCCCAGCCCACGACGACCGCCTTTCCTACCGGCTATTCGGTTGTCGCCCAGGTCCCCATCGCCGCCATCGAGGGAACCACCGGAGAGGTGCAGAGTGGCGTCCTGACCTTCAGCGACGGCGATCCGTCGCAGTACAGCATCATCCTGGAGTTCAACAACGACGGCGCAACGTTCACCCTCGATCCTGCACCCACGGGTCTGCCGATGCAGACCGAGGAGTTCATGCTCGCAATCCAGGGCTATTTCCAGACCGAGGTCAGTCAGATCGACTACGCCCTGGCGGCGGTCAACAACCAGACGCCGCCCGGCGGGGGCGAGGTCTTCACGCCCAAATCCTTCGTGTTCGCCAGCTATACTGGCGGGCCGGACGATGACGGGGTCCTCAGCCTCTATATCCAGACCGAACAGAGCGGCAATCCGCCGGGCAGTTCGACCCCCGCCTTCGTGCCCTCCAATACCCCCACCTCGCCTGTGCCAGAGGGCTATACGGCCAGCGTCATCTTTTCCAACGCCCTGATGATCAATGCCTTCCTCAAGCCCCAGCTGTCCGCTTGCGGCTTTACCACCACCTTCTCGACGCCGGCCTCGGGCATGCAGGCGAAACTGGCCAAGAATGTCTCGGTCATCGCCGACGGCGATTCCGGCAACTATTTTTGGGGTGGCTACAGCTACGATGGTCTGAACCTCAGTCTTCAGACTGACCCTGTGCTCATGACCATTCTCAATGGTCAGATTGGATTTAACTGGTCCGGTTCCACCGTTTCGAACTGGGAGCAGACCTCAGTCGGGCCCTCGGGCGGCATCGTCTACTATGGCTCGGTCAATATCGCGATCCAGGTGGAGGAGGGGCCGTACCCGATCACCGTGGACGATGACACCTTCTCATTCCCTCCCATCGTTTTTGAAGAGCAGGATTTCAAGACGACTGTTACGGCTCAGTCGTGTGATTGGTGGAAGATCCACTGTTGGGAGAGCATCCCGGCCTACTACACAAGTGAAATGACGCTTTCCATTCCGAATATATCGATCACGTTCGAAAGCTTCAATTTCTTCCTGGAGACCAATCTGTTGTCTCCAGGCAACCAGATGATCTCCATAGATACTGGAGCAGGGGTCAGCACGCCCTGCGACTTCCTCATCGTCGGCAGCACAGTCACCGCAAGCTAGGGGCGCCCGAAACCATGCCTAAGATCCTAAACCCCCGCCTCTACAACAGCATCTACCGTGTCGCGGCGCCGATTTTCACCAACCTGCCCGATGCCTCGAAGGGCTATGAAACCGTCCTGCGCAGCGGCGAAATGACCTATCGCTATGTCGGCTATCGCAGCGGCCGTCCGCAGATGGAGGACTCCGGACGCAAGATCTGGTCGCCAATAACCTGGGATACGACCAATCGCTGGACGGGCAATGACGGCAATGGCCATGGGGAGCAGGGCCTTTATCTGAGCGGCGACGCACCCGGCGGCGCCAACACCAGCTTTCCGGAACTCGAACACTACCAGGACGCCAGCGTCCCGCCGAACGAGAAAGTCTCCTATTTCGAATATGTGCCAGGCGGATCGCCGGTCTGGAAGGTGGGCAAGGCCAGCGAGCTGCGCTCAATGTTCATGTTCACCGTCAATCAGGACCTTAAGGGCATCGACATCTCCTACAACGATGACCCGAACAATCCGATCAATCTGGTCTTCGAGGAGGCGGTCGCCACCGATCCGGATTCGATCCCACCGGGGGAGACGGCGCGCAGCCTCTACATGTCGCCGACCGACGCGAGCTTCACGCGCGCCTTAGGAAACGCGGCCCTGTCGACCGGGCTCTACGAATTCCTCAAGGCGACCTCGGTCCGCGACGGAGCCTCGGTGAACTATGTCGTCGGCGCGGTGACCGGCGAGACCGTCGCCTCCCTGACGCCCGAGGGCCGTTCGACCTTCTTTATCGACGGCCTGACCCGCACCAGCACCGGCGTCTTCACCATCGACGACCTGGCCTACAACAACCTCTTCGACACCGATGGCGGGGGCGGTGTCATTCCTACTCGCGAGGAGCTGTTTCCCGACTACGAGCCTTTCCTTCAGGCCGCCCAGGGCGTCAACGACGCCGTACAATGGACCTACGCGGAGACCGAGGTCACGAGCTTCATCAACGAGCAGGTGTCAAAGGCCCTGCAAGGCATGGACGATCCGTTCAGCAAGACCGTCGACCAGATCGTGGCGGAGATTGCCAACCCGGCCCTCGATGGCGCGGTGCGCATAATGCTGACCGACTACGTCGTCGCCAGCGGCCCGCTCTACGACGACTTCGACCAGCTCACGGACACCCTCAGTCCCGAGGGCGTGCGTTCTCTGCTCAGCGCCGAGGTGGTCAATCCGGTCTTCAACCAGATGACCGACACGAGCGGGGGCGCTAGCTACATCGAACTATGCGTACGCCAGGCGGTTTTGGCCGAGCAGTCGCACTATCTCGACCAGCACGCCTCGGAAATCGAAGCTCAGATCGCCAAGGCTGACGCCGTCTCCACCGAAACAAGCCAGGAGCTAGAGGCCCAGCAGGCGGCTCTCGACGAGGTCAACCGTCAGCTTGAGAATGAACCTGACAACGCCCAACTCCTGGACCAGCAGGCGCAGTTGGAAAAGGAAATCAAGGAACTCGACGCGGCTCAGGAAAAGTCAGAGCAGGACAAGGCTGAGGCAGAGGAGGAAAAACAGAAGTCCGAGGCGGAAAGCAAAGCCAACCAGGAAGACACCGAAAAGACCAACGAGGCGGTGGATGCGGCTGGACAGGAGATTTTCCATGGCGTCTGAGGCGCCGGCGAACACCACGCTTCTGTCGCAATCCCTGGAGGCCTTTCAGTCAATCACCATCGGCCCGCGCACCATCGTGGTGACGGTGGTCGACGATTTGCCGATCGGCCACGGTACAAGTTTCGGGGCCGACTATGATCAGATCCGCCTGTTCCTTTATGCCGAGTCCTTGACCCTTTCCGGCCTGTTCACGCTGAAAAGCGGGGTCATCTCCACCCAACTGATCAACCAGACCGCAGATGGAGTCATCTCCACGGCGGGGGCCAAGGGCGCGGACGCCGTCGGCGCCAACCAGAATCCGGAACAGCCGGGCGAGAACGGCGGACCCGGCGCGCCGGGGGGCGACCTTGGAGTCTACCTGGGGACGGCGACGGGCGAGGGGCCCGACTTTGCGATCGACGCTGGCGGCGGCGATGGCGGCGCGGGCCAGACCGGTCTTCTGGTGGCGCCGGGGGGCACGGGCGGCGACGGCGGCGACGGCGGATCGGTGATCTTCCTGGGCGGCGTCATGGCCGATGGCTGGATCGAAAGCCTGACGTCCGCCGCCGCCCTGACGACGGTGGCCGCTCAGCAGAGCGCCATCAACAGCCTGCTCGCCGGTGCGCCGGCGGGATCGGCCCTTACCGACCAATGGGCGGCGGCGATCAATGCTCTCGCGTCCGCGGCCGCGCCCGGGGCGAGCGAACAGGATGTCATGGTGGGGATCGAAAGCGCGGCCCTGATCCTTCAGCAAATCAGCCGCCAGTACGGCGCCAATGTCGAAATCGCCGTCAACGTGGATGGCGGGCGTTACGGCGTTTACGGCGAAGGTCAACCGAGCGGTAAGGATGGCGTGCAGGGGGCGGCCGGCTCGCTGACGATCCAGCTTTTCGGGACTCCTGCGGACCTCGCGACCCTGACCTTCTCGCCCTTCTTCTTGATCCACCCCAGTCAGTGCGCCCGCCTATTGAACCAGATCGAGCTCATGTATCTTGTCGTCGATCCGGTCGGGAATCCGCAGGGCGTTGGAGACATCATCACCCTTTTGACTCGACTGCAGGCCCGCACCGAACTGTTCGTCAAGGCGGCGGCCGACTCCCCCCTGATAACCTATTACAACAACAATGAGCAGGACTACGGCTCTGTCGGTTCAGTTCAGCAACTCGTAGCCTTGAACGGGCAGGCGGGCGCTCTGCTCTCGCAGCTCAACAGCGGACAGGATCTGTTCGGCTACGACAGCAGCGCCGCCCCTCTGGGTTCGTTCGCCTTCTACAACACCTTGCTGAACCAGCTGATCGCCAACTTCTCAATCCTGGAGACGGCCTACAACGCCTACTTCAATGCCTTGGCGTCAAACACCGCCACAACCCAGCAGATCACTGCCGCCCGCGCCCAGCAGCAACAGATCATTGAGACAGCGAACGCCCAGATCGCCGAACTCAGCGAGTTGGCCGTCAAGACCGCGACCATCATCGACAGCTATCAGACCATCTTACCGCCGTTGAAGCAGGCGCTTGAAGACCAGCTCGAGGCTCTGAGCGATGACATCAAATCGCACTTCGACTTCAATTTCGACACCTTCCTGCAGGCGATGACCTCACTGGCCTTCGCGCCGGAATCGAAATTCATGATGCTTATTCAGGGCACAAGCCTGCTCTATGACGGCATGTCCAAGGTCACCAACGTCCAGGGCGTTCCGGTCAACAAGGACTACATCATCTCCCAGGTGAACGCCGTCGAATCGAGCGTCGATTCGATCAACGAAGGTTTCGAGCAATTACAGAATGGCGCTCTGAAGCCCGACGATCCCGGCGCCGGAAAGCTGATTGCCGAAGAAAACGCCTTCCTGTCCTTCATGAGCCAGTTCGAGGACACCTTTCCTGAGGATGTCGACGCCTGCGTCGATGCGTTCAATGCCTATGTTGCCGCCATCACCGCGCGCAACAACCAGATTCTCACCTACAACTCCTCACTTCTGCTCATCGCTCGCGGCCAGGCTGCGATCGCCGACGCAGAGGCCCGCAACAAGACCCTGGATCAACAGACCCTCAGTACGCTCTCGCCTGAGTTACCTGATCTGGTGAGCTATGTTTCCGGCATCTACTATCAGGCCCGCAACCAGGTTCTGCAGACCCTGGATCAAACCTCTCAAGCCTATAGGTTCTGGGCCCTGTCGGACCGCGATCTAATGGCCGAGGCTTTTGGCTCGACCCCGCCGCCTGAGATTGACACCGCCGTTCTGACCGGCGCGCAGAACCTCATCCTCGGAGCCTGCCAGCAGGCCATTGAGGGTTTTGGCACCCAGGCTTCGGTGTTCCCATCATCCCCAGACGGCGTGGGGATCGTCTTTGAGCTGTCGGCCTCCGATCTTGTGAACTTCAAGATGCTGAAGGAGATCATGTTCAAGCCAAAGACCGTGATGCAGCAGACGACCCGGGCGACCAGCCCCTTTGCCGGCATGGCCAACGTCCGGGTCTCTGAGGTCCGGGTGTGGATCGACGGCGCGGCGACTTCCGACGGGCGGCTAGAGGTAAACATCACCCAGACCGGCCAGGAACAGATCACCAGCACCTCCGGCAAGGTATTCTCGTTTACCCACGAGCCGGTCAGCAAGCTGTTCATCTACGACCTGACGACAGGCGAAATCGTGCAGAAGGCCAACTTCGGGGTGTCACAGGGTTCAGGCTCGACCGCCCAAATCTATGCCGCGATCGGGCCCTTTGCCGCTTGGCAAATCCAGGTCAAGCCTGGGAACAACAGCGACCTCAGCCTCGCGGGTGTGACCGGCGTCCGGATCGAGTTTCACGGCACCAGCTACGCATTCTGACCTACCCGCCGGGCGGCAGCGGATCCTGCCCGTGAGTGATCTTGTAACTCTCGCGGATTGCCCATTGCAGGCCGATCACGGCGCCCTTGATGCGCGGCAGCAGGAGTAGGGTCACCACCACGATCAGCGGCAGGGTGACCAGCATGACGTACACCGCCGGCCACTCGACGACGAAAGGCAGGAGCAGCAGGGGCACGATCACCAGATGGCCGACGATCAGGATGGTGAAATAGGCCGGGCCGTCGTCGGCGGGATATTGGGCGTTGTCGTGGCCGCAGGCGTCGCAAGATCCCTGGACCTTGAGGTACTTGCGAAACAGACGGCCTTCGCCGCAATGCGGACAGCGGTGCATGAGGCCGCGTTTGATGCCGGTCACGGTCAGGGACATGGCTGATATGTAGGCGCGAGCGCCGCGCCAAACAATCGCAGGGCCGCCGTAACCCCGCGTCAACCACGCCGCGGTAGATTGGCTTCATGCATCGCCGCGCCCTGATCGCCAGTCTCGTCCTCTCCGCCGCCGCCCCCTCGGCTGCGCTCGCCAGCGCGCCCAAGAAGGACGAGAAGAAGAAGGGCGGGGGTCTGTCCTTCATCCAGATCCCGACGCTCACCGCGACCATCATCCGGCGCACCGGCGGGCGGGGCGTGGTCACCGTCGAAAGCGGCGTCGACATCGCCGACGACAAGCTTCGCGAATACGCCGAAAAGGCCGTCCCGCGCCTGCGCAGCGCCTTCAACGGCTTCCTGCAGTCCTACGTCCAGGGCCTTTCGCCCGGCTCGCCACCCAATGCCGACTACCTGGCCCGCGAACTCCAGCGTCAGACCGATGCGGTGCTGAAGAAGCCCGGCGCCAAGCTGCTCCTCGGTTCAATTTTGATGAACTAAATCGTCCGGGCGAACGTCAATCCCGTCGCCTTTTCCAGGTCGTCCAGGGCCTGGGTCTCGTTCAGCACCTTGATCGCTGTCATGCCCAGCATCGCCGCCGGTTTGCAGTTCACCCCTAGGTCGTCGAGGTAGACGCAGGCCTGCGGCTCCACGCCCAACGCCTCGCACATCATCAGATAGATGCGCGGATCGGGCTTTCGCACCCCCACCTCCGAGCTTTGGATCAGGTGGTCGAACAGCGGGAAGATGGCGGCGGTCTTGCTGGCCCCGCCCTCGTCGGAGGCCATGGAGGCGTTCTTGCCGGTCTTCATGTTGTTGGTGATGCAGCCGACCTTGAAGTGCTGCTTGCAGGCCTTGAGCGCCTCGACCATGGCCGGCCGCACCCGCCCTGAGATCAGCGGCAGGATCTCCGCCCCGCGCACCGGATGGCCCAGCGCCGTGGATTCGGCCAGGAACGCCGTGTCGAAGCCGGCGGCGTCGATCTCGGTCCGCTCGAACAGAGCCCAGGCGTTGGTGTCGGGGTTGAGCCGATTGACGCTACGGATCAGGTCATGGGGCAGGCCCTTTTCCGCCTCATAGGCGTTGAAGGCGTCGAAGGGAGAGGAGGTGAAAACCCCCCCGAAATCCCAGATCACGGCTTTGATGTTCGACATGCGGGCGTCCCCATACGGGCCCGATGCTGGTAAGCGCAAGGGGATCATGATCCGTCATTCGCCCTGGGATACGCCCCCCTATGATTTCGCCATCGGCCTGAGGCCGATCGGCGAGGACGAGTGGCTGGAGGGGGGCGATGCCGAGGCGGCGCGCAAGCTCGCCCTCTACGATGGCGGCGAGCCTGTGTTCGGCGAACTTGAGGGCTCGCGGGAGGCTCAGGAAGAAGTCCGGGTCCTGGTCGAAAAGGCCACCGGCCAGGCGGCGGACCCGACACTGCCGCCGCTGTTCGCCGCATCCCTGCTCTGCGCCGACGATCTTTGCTTGATGGAGAAGGTGGATGGCGAGTGGCGGCTCACCGCGGTCAGCCTCTGTTCCGGCACCTTTTTCACCGCCGCTGATTCCCTCGGGCTTTCCTTGAAGGACTTGCACGGCCCGGTGCCGGGGTTTGAGGAGCGCTTCCTGACCGTGGTCGAGCGGATGTTCAACGCCGTCCGGCCGGACGTCATCATGCAGCGCCGCAACTGGACGGTTCTCAATTCCGATGAACTCTATCTGCCCCGCTCAGGGCCGGTCCGGGAGAGGATCGCCGCCATCGATCCCAAGGACGCGGGGGACGCGCTTTTCGTCCGGGTCGAGCGTCAAACCATCCGAAAACTGCCGGAAACCGGCGCGGTGCTGTTTACCATACGCATCTGGCGCCACCCCTTGAGCGCGCTAAGGGACGATCCCCATAGGCTGTCAGCCTTTGCGGCCGCTTGGCGGGGGGTGACGCCGGACTTCCAGGCGTACAAAGGACTTGCGCGCTACGGGAGCCTGGTCGAGGCCTTCCTCGCCTGCAGCTAGAATCCGAGTCCCTTCGGCGGGAATCTGGTGTTTGGTCGCCGGAGCCTCCCGGAGTCCGCGTATCATGATCCGCCGTCTAGCCCTTTTCGCCGCGCCCCTGGCCCTCTTGGGCCTGAGCGCCTGCGACGTGCCCCAGGCCCTGGTCACCGCCAAGCCCGGCGACTGCTTCGCCGTCGTGGGCAAGCAGGCCAACGGCGCGCCCAAGTGGGAAAAGACCGAGTGCTCGCTCGATACCCAGGCGGTGGTGACTCCCATCCAGCCCGAAGGCTCGAGCACCAATGCCGACGGAACCACGACCACGGCGGCGAACGGCGCGGCCAAGACCACGGCCGGCGCCTGCCCGGCGGTCCCGGTGGTCTGCCCGCCGGCGGTGAAGACCGCCACGGCTTCGACTCCGCGCGCCAAGGCCAACTTCTGGAACCGGAAGGCCAAGTCCAACCGGCAGGTCGCGACCCGCAGCCGCGGCAACAGCAGCAGCCGTTCGGGCGAGGTTGGGTTCGGGGAATATCAGCGCGTCTACACGCCGGACTATCCGACGCCCGCACCGCTCGCCGGCGGCTACCGCGAAGACAACCACGTCAGCACCGACAACAACTTCTACCGCGAGGAGCGGCGCTACAGCTACAACCCGCCGGCTCCCCCGCCGCCCGCTCCGCGCTACGAACAACGCCAGCAGCATGAGCAGTATTCCTACGGTTATGGCGAGCGCGTCGCGCCCCCGCCGCCGCCGGTCTACCGCGCTCCTCCTCCGCCGCCGCAGCTTCCGCCTTGCCGCACCGGCTGCCCCAGCGGCGGCCGGTCGGGCTACAGCGCCGAATATTCGCAGAGCCAGCGGTCCTACAGCGCGTCGAGCTCCAGCTCGGGCGGCTCTTACGGCGGCGGCTACAGCAGCGGCTGCAACAGCGGTTGCGGCGGCGGGCGGGGCAGCACTATGGCCCCCATGAACGGGCCCCACTTTCCGGTGGACCGCGACGGCTACCTGACCTGGCGCGGCAAGACCCGCTAGCTCCGCTTCTCGGCCTTGGCCTTCTCCGCAGTCTGACGTTTCGGCGCGCCTGAGCCCGCCTCGCCGATCAGGGCCTTGCAGTTGGCGTCGTCGGCCATGCCGCTGTCGACGAAGGGCAGGATGACGGCCAGCGGCGAGAGGATCGTGGCCAGCGTCGCGGCGATGGCGCCCTGGCCGACCGCGGCGCCGGGGTCTACCCCAAAGTCGGGCTGGCGCAGGGGACCTTGCAGTTCCAGCGGCAGGGACAGGCGCAGGAGGCGGACCTTCTTGGGGTGGCCTTTGACGCGGATGTCCATCTGCTCGTTCTTTAGGTTGATGGTCCCGCCGCCGGAGACGATCACCGGCCCGGTGTCGAAGACGATGGTCTGGGCCGTCATCATCCCGCCGGTCACCTTGAAGTCGGCGACGGCGCAGCGCACGGGCGTCTTGTCCGCCTTGTCAGCGAAGAGGGCGTTTAGGACATTGACCCCCATCATCTCGGCGACGCCTTTGCGGATCTCGCCGGAGGGGACAACCAGGGTCACTTGGCCGTTGGAGCTGGCCGCCACATCGCGCACCGACAGGCCCGAGCCCGCGAGCTTGGCGCGCCCGACGAGGCCGCCGGAAACCAGGGGCTTGAAGTTGGCCGGGATGAACTCCTGAACCGACGCGCCGGTGAGCCGGACATCCATGTTGACGGCCGGGATATTCTGCTTGGCGTTGATCGCCACCAGTCCCGCCAGCTGGCCCCTGTCTAGGCCGAAAACCAGGGGGTCCATGGTCAGGACCGCATCCTGCAGCGTCAAGTCCACCGAGGCCTTGCGCACCGGCCATTGGCTCGAGACGACCGTCGCGGCGCGATAGCTGACCTTGGCGTCCATGGCCCGCAGTCGCTCGACGCGCAGCGGAGCGTCTGGAAACAGCCGCTGACTGACTGCCAGCTTGCGCGCCGTGGCGGCCTGTTCGGGGGAGGCGGTTTCACCGCGCTTGGCCTGAGCGCCGGCCCCCAGGATGGTGGCCAGGTCGTCGAAGTCGAGTTTGCGCGAGGTGAGGCTCGCGGTCATTAGCGGCCGCTTTCGAAGCGTCTGGACCTCGACATCGCCATGCAGGTCGCTGTCGCCTACCCGGCCGTTGAGGCCATTGTAGCTGTAGGTGAAGGTTCGGCGAGCCAACTGGCCGCTGACTTCGTAGGGCGGGGTGTTGGGGAAGGCGAGGCCGGTCAGGAAATAAAGGTCCGCCATGTCATTGCCTTGGACCGACAGGCTGGTGTCGAAGACGGCGAAGTTGAACGGCTTTTTGATCGTGCCCTGAGCGGCGACGCGGGTCGCGCCGGCCGAGACTCTGGCGTTGAAGGGGTACGGGCGGTTGGGATCGACGTTGAGCAGGGGGCCGCCGGTGAGGTCCAGGTCGAACTTCGCGCCGTTCAACGTCCCATCGCCCAGCAGCTTGAAGGCCTGAACGCTTTTGCCGTCCTGGATCTCGCTGGAGGTCACGCGGCCGCGGAAGACGAGCTTGCGCATGCCGTCATCGATGGCCAGGGCGCCGTTGTTGATCTCGAACCGGCGGATCGGCGGCAGGCTGAGAGGCCTTTTCGAGCCCTTCTTGAAGGTCCAGTTGTTGCGGCCGCTGGCCTCGCGAATCAGGCCGACGGCGGGCTTTTCGATCTGCAGCAGCGGCATGATGACATCGCCCTGCAAGAGCGGCAGAAGCTTCACCGTGAAATGCAGCCGCTCAATGCGGGTCATGTCGCCCTTGGCCCAGGCGGGGTTGGCGATGCGCAGGCCTCGAACGTCAACCTCCGGCGCCCACCGCAGGATTTCGACGTCAAGGTCGCCGTCGATGTGAACGGCGCGGCCCAGGCGGTCCGAGGCGATGCGCTCCACGGGGCCGCGCAGGTAGTTCCAGTCCATCAGGCCAAGGACCAGGACGAACGCCGTCAGGACCCCGCCGATCGAGCCAAGGGTGATCAGGGCTGCCTTTTTCGAGGGGCGGCGGGTCTTGACCTTGGTCCAGGTCTCCCGCGACCAGCCTTTGAAACGGCTCAGGTTTTCATCGAACGTCGGCATACGAACTCTCCGGCGCCCTCGCCCCATGCAAAGGGCGTGAGGCGGAGAATCGTTCCGATTCAGCCGATGCGCTTAGCCGCCCATCGGGAGAACAGGTCCGACGCCAGGACCGCCCCTACGGCCATGAGGGCGGCGATTACGCAGAGCCATAACGCCGTCGGCTCGCCGCCGGGCGCCTGGGTGGCGCGGTGGATGGCCGAGGGTAGCGTCAGGGTCAGGCCCGGGATCGCCCCGACGAAGGTTATGGTGGCGCCAAATTCGCCCAGGGCCTTGGCGAAACCGAGCACCCCTCCGGCCAGCAGGCCCGGTGCGGCAAGGGGCAGGGTGATGCGGAAAAAACGCTGGATGCGGCTGGCCCCCAGCGTCCGCGCCACCTCATCAACCTCGCGGTCGATGGTCTCGATGGCTACGCGGATCGGGCCGACCAGCAGGGGAAAGGCCATCACCGCGGCGGCCAGGGCCGCGCCCGTCCAGTCGAAGGCCAGCACGATGCCCGCCTTGGCGAGCCAGGCTCCGATCGCGCCGTTGCGGCCGAACAGGACCAGCAGGGCATAGCCGGTGGCGACCGGGGGAAGAACAAGCGGCAGGTGGACCAGGGCGGAAAACAGGGTCTTGCCGGGAAACCTGCCCCTGGCCAGCGCCAGGGCCGCCAGCACGGCGAACGGCAGGGAAAGGATGGTCGCCACCGCTGAGACTCGCAGCGACAGGAAGATCGCATCGACGTCTGAGGGAGACAGCGCGCTCAAGCGCTGGCCACCGGCAGGATTTCCACCGCGACGCCCCCGGCCTTCAGGGTGCGGATCAGGTGGTGGTCGGGCAGGGCCGCGAGGATGCGCGCCACCCGCTCGCCCTTGGCGGCGCGGCGGATCAGTTCCTGTTCGGAAAGGTCAGTCAGCCTTGGCGCATCGCGCCGCACCCGCGCCATCACGCCCTTGTCGACCCTGGCGTCGGCGGCCACCACGTCGGCGTCGCTGATGGCGCGAAGAGCGCGCAGGGACAAAAGGTCGGCCGGCCCCCGCCCGTCGAGCAGCCAGACGATGCCGCGCTGCAGGCCGGGCGCCTGGGAGAGGAGGGCCTTCAATAGATCCCGCGCCTCGTCCATCTCGCCGTCCAGGGCCGCCTGGGCCACCGGGCCGGTGATTGCCTCGCGCAGGAAGGCGCGGCGCTGGGCCATGTCGGGGAAGGCGTCCTTCACCTCGTCGCGCATCTGCGACAGCAGGGCGGCGATTCGGCCCGAGCCCTCCGGAAGGCGCGCCTCGATGTCCCCGCGCAGCACGCTCGCCAGCATGGGCGAGGCGCCGCCGGTGCCGACCGCCGCCACCAGCGCCCCTCGGTCGATGACCGCAGGGGTGGAGAAGTCAGAATACATGGGCTTGTCGACCACATTGACCAGGGCCCCGGCCATGCGCGCGGCCTTGGCCGCGGTCTCGCAAAAGGCGATGTCGTCCGAATCAATGAAGGCCAACACCGCGCCGGCATAACTGTCGGGATCCAGCGCCGCCGCGCCGTCGACGCGCACGACGCTGGCGGGCGAGCCTTCGAACAGGCGCGCCTTGGCCGCCGCGCCTTCGCCGGTTCCGGCGATGACGACCTTGCGGCCGCTAAGTGCGAAAAAGGCGGGAAAGGAGTCCATCCGGACAGCTTATCCCGCCTTATAGCGAAAGGGCTACTTCAAGCCCTTCATGTGCTCGATGATCGCCTTGCGCTGGGCCGCATCGCCCACCGAGGGAATCATCTTGGTGCCCGGCGCGAAGTCCTTGGGCTTGGTCAGATAGGCGTCGAGGTTGGCGGCGGTCCACTTCATGGAGGCCTTGGCCTTCAGGCCGTCCGAATAGGCGTAGCCCTTTTGGGCTGCGATGCTTTTGCCAAACACGCCCTTAAGGTCCGGACCCTTCAGGTTCGGCGCCGCGGTCGGGCTGTGGCAGGTCAGGCACTTCTTCTGGAAGAGCTCGGTGACCGGAACGTCCTGGGCCTGGGCGTTGTTGGCGACCAGGGCGGCCGCCGGGAACGCCGCGAGGGCGAGAGCGATGGCGGCGACGGTGATACGCTGGCGATTCATCGAAACCTATTTCCTTGTTATGGTTGGGTCTAAAGAGACGGGTCTAAGGGTGGCGGCAGTGCATATCGCAGCATCTTTACGGCGTCCTGTATTTTCTGTTTCCGCGATGCCATGCTAAAAGCCTATAAACAACGACAAGAAACCCTTGGGAGGATCTCAGGCGCCATGGCCGTAAAGCTCAACATCAACGGTAAGGACGTCACGCTCCAATCATCGCCGGATACGCCCCTTCTATGGGCCCTCCGGGATGAACTGAACCTGACTGGCACCAAATTCGGGTGCGGTGTGGCTCAGTGCGGCGCTTGCACGGTTAAAATCGACGGCGAAGCTCAGCGCTCCTGCCAGATCGCGATCAGCGACCTCGCCGGCTCCAAGATCACCACGATCGAGGGCCTGGGCGGCAAGCACCGGGTGCAGCTGGCGTGGATCAAGCACGACGTGCCGCAGTGCGGCTACTGCCAGTCGGGCCAGATCATGACCGCCGTGACCCTGCTTGAAAAAACCCGTCGCCCGACCGACAAGCAGATCACCGACGCCATGGATGGCAACATCTGCCGCTGCGGCACCTATGTGCGCGTGCGCGCCGCCATCAAGACCGCTGTCGCCGACATGCGTGGCGGCAAGGTCTGACACCCGGACGCCACAGGAGCACAACATGAGTGAACAACTGAACAGTTCGCAACAGCAGGACACGCTCAAGGTCTCGCGCCGTGGCTTCGTCAAGGGCACGGCGGCGATGAGCGGCGGCCTGCTGGTGGGCTTCACCGTGCCGTTCGGCGGCCCGGCCCAGGCCGCCGGCCTGGTGCACACGCCCAACGCCTGGGTGCACATCGCCGACGACAACACCATCACGCTGATGTCGGCCCGCGCCGAGATGGGCCAGGGCGTCTACACCTCGATGCCGATGCTGATCGCCGAGGAGCTGAACGTCGACGTGCAAAAGGTCAAGGTGGCCTTCGCGCCCCCGGGCAAGGTCTACGGCAATGCGCTGATCTTCGGCCTGCANNTCTGCCGCTGCGGCACCTACAACCGGATCGTGGCGGCCGTCAAAGACGCCGCGACCATGAGGGCCTAAGGGCTTTCAAAACAGAATCCGAGACTGAAACCAGGCGTCGTCCCTTGCGGCGGCGCCTTCGTTTTGGCTAATCGGGTCCTTGCATTGCGGGAGGGACGTTCCATGAAGAAGCTGCTGGTGCGTGGCGCGATCGCCCTTGTCCTGGGCGCGGCCCTGGGCGTCGGGTTCCTCTGGGCCGTCGACAACAAGGATGTGGCGGCCCGCGAGGCGGCCCCCCTTTCCCCCGAACAGAAGCTCGCTCAGATCGAGCACGGCAGGTACCTCGCGATCGCCGGGGACTGCGTCGCCTGCCACACCCGCGAGGGCGGCGAGGAATTCGCCGGCGGCCTGCCTCTGCTCACCCCGTTCGGGACCATCTACGCGCCCAACATCACGCCCGATCCTGAGACCGGCATCGGCGGCTGGTCGACCACGGACGTCTATCGCGCCCTGCACCTGGGCAAGGACAAGGAAAAGCGGAACCTCTATCCGGCCTTCTCCTATCATTATTACACCAAGGTCAGCCGCACCGACGCCGAGGCGATCGGGGCCTATCTGCTCAGCCTGGCCCCGGTGAAGTACGAGGCGCCCAAGAACAAGCTCGCCTTCCCCTTCAACATCCGCTTCATGCTCAAAGGCTGGAACCTGTTCAATTTCCGTCCGGAGCACTTCAAGTCCGACCCCTCCAAGCCTGCGCAATGGAACCGCGGCAAATACCTGGTCGACGGCCTTGGCCATTGCGGCGCCTGCCATACGCCCAAGAACATCATGTTCGGCGATGTGGGTTCAAAGAACCTGCAAGGCGGCGTGGTCGAACACTGGTTCGCCTCGGACCTGACCAACAACAAGAAGACCGGCCTGGGCAACTGGACCGAAGAGGACATCGTCACCTTCCTCAAGACCGGCGGGAACAACTATTCCAACGCCTACGGCACCATGACCGATGTGGTGCGCCACTCCACCTCGCAGATGACCGACGGCGATCTTCGCGCCATCGCTCTCTATCTCAAGAGCCTGCCGGCCGGACCCGATCCCAAGCCTTCGCCCAAGCCGTCTGACGCGGTGATGAAGCTGGGCCAGGCGGCCTATGAAAAGAGCTGCGCCGACTGCCACGTGGCGGACGGCACCGGCATTCCGGGCCTCTATCCGCCCCTGGCCGGCAACCCGAACATGAACGCCAAGGATCCCTCGAGCGTCATCCACATCCTGTTGGCCGGCACCACCAAACCCCTGATGGGCGAAGGCATGCCCAACTACGCCAACCTCAGCGACGCCGACATCGCGGCCATGTCGACCTACATCCGCAACAGCTGGGGCAACAACGCCCCGGCGGTGAGCGAGGGCGCGGTCAAGAAGCTGCGCAAGATCGTGGTCAAGCACGCGCCGAAGACGGCCGAGGCGCCGGCGGCTCCTCCACCCGCCTCCGAGCCCGCTCCGACGGCGGAAGAGGCGCCTGAAGCGGCTCCGGCAGAAACTAAATAATTTCCGGCACCCCCGGACTTGTTCCGGGGGCCAGA